>LFRN01000162.1 GCA_001512375.1 Candidatus Methanoculleus thermohydrogenotrophicum
GGAGAGGTTTCGACCTTCCTGCTCATACGCCCGGATTTTCTGCTCCAGAGAATGGTTGTATACAAACCGACAGGCATGGATGTGTTTCATGAGGAGCGCAACCTGCTCCTCTGAAGGATACATCCGATACGTGTAGGCTTGGAACATACAAAATGTCATTTGGTATACACCAATATATACTCTCTACAATCTCTCTGAAAGCGCGCCGAAGGGGCGCCGCTTTCATCCCCGCACCTGTTGGCCGAGGTCTTCCTCGCTCCGCCCCTTCACCCCGCAAGATAAACCGTGCTGCTCAGACGATAGGTAGTGAGGGTCTTTGATGCAATCTGGTCGGGCGCGATGTCTGGTGAGGGGGCTGGCGCTCGCGGCACTCCTGACCGGGCATGAACAGGGTTATTTCTGGAAGGCAGGGGAGCAGTCACTCCGTGAAACCAATGATTCTCCGGGACGTAATCCAGACCAGACTCGAGGACCCTGGATGATGCGATAGAGGTGATGACCGGGAAAGGGGAGGAGTAACAGCAGGACCTCTCACAGCCGCAACCGGTTTAGTCCCGCGGTTGTCCCAAAATTCTTCTGCCGGGTGGGGAGTCGTGAGCGTGCGTAAGAGTGCTCTGAATCAGGGGGATCTTCGATCACATCGGTACGTTCAGGACGACTTCACCGCCAGGCGAGCGTGTAGTGCATCGATTCCAAATTACCATAACTATACCATTTCCACTCCCGCTGGATTTGCACCCATTGTGTATGACCATTTGAATACCACCGGCGTCTGATTCAACGTATCGATATAGCGCGATATACGCACAGTGATCTCCTCCTTTGACTTTGCTCGAATGCCTCGTAACACCGTCCGAGTGGTTTTGCTGAAAAATGCTTCAATGATATTGATCCAGGATGCGTGTTTCGGCGTAAAAATGAATTCAAATCGGTTTGGAACTGTTTTGAGGTACTGGATCGTTTCCACCGATGAATGCACCTTGAGATTATCCAGGATGATTTTTAATTTTCACCCCGTCCGGATACTGGGCGTCGAGCATTTTCAGGAAATCGATAAATTCTTCACTCCGATTGCGTTCGGTAATCCGGTAATGGACAAACCCGGTTACCAGATCCAGAGCTGCCTGCAGACAGACGGTCCCATGACGAACGTATTCATAATCGCGGTGAATGGAGGGAAACTGTCCGGGCACCGGCATGAGATCCGGGTATTTTGTGTCGAGCACCTGAATGCCGCTCTTTTCATCGAACGAGAGAATGAACGTGTCTGGTTCTTTACCCTCCTTTTCCTGAACTTTCAGGATATTTGCTTCCTCGTAGGTGTGAAGAACCACAGTTGCCTTCTCGTGAAACGCAGGATCCCGTTTTTGCACATTTATGCGGCTTTATGGCACTGGCATTGGCAATTTTTGAGATTGTCCCTTGTGAAATCCGAGCAACTTCCGGGAATCCTTCTTCCACGGCGTGTTCCCGAATATATTGTTGCAAGAGCCGTTGTGTCCAGATCTCATGGGGATACCCGAATTCCAAGGGTTTTCGACATAGCAAATCCACGATCCACGTCCTTGCTTCCGGAGAGATAGTTTTCGGCCGCCCTCTCCCGGGAAGATCCTTTAACCCCTCCCGGACACCAATGGCGAGGACCCGATTGATGGTTCGGATGACTTTCTGGCGGGTTATCCCCAGTTCACGGGCAATAGCAGAGTCAGATTTGCCGTGATGACTCAGAAGGACGATCTCCGCACGCTCATGAAGATCCTTCCGTGTCGTGCGGGAACGAGTCAGTTGTTCCAAATAGTCCAGGTCTTCATCAGATAAGAGAACCGGTTCGCGGACAGACACAAATGGCATGCGACAAGATTGTCTCGCCATACTATTTATTGTGTTGTTCATTGAGAATCGATGCACTAGGGAGTCTCCTTCTTATGGCCGGGTGCACGAGCGAGGGAGGACCTGGCAACGCGACTCCGGTACCGACCCCTCCCACGTTCCAGCCCGATATCCTGGATAAACCGATCATCAACGCTCCCCCTGGAAAGGAAGGCGCTCCTCCTTTCCTCTTTGAGTTCGATACAGGGAACTCCTCGAGCTTCGAGGAAGTCAGGACCGACCGCCCTGGAGCGCCGACACTCATTCTGGGATCAAATGCATCGGCAACCCTCCCGATCGTCGTCTCCCCGGAGGCCGATACCAGTATTGATGTCAGGGTCGTTCGGACCAACGGGCTGCCCGATGATGTATGCGTCTCCTATGTCCCGGACTCCTTCACCCTTCGGATGGGGGAGAAGACACGCCTCATGATGTATCTGGCCGCCCTGGGCAATCGAACCATGCCGGCAGAGGTGATCGTTGTCTGGATGGGGGGTGCGGGATGGGAGGTTGGGAGAGGTTTCTTCCTCGGACTGGCTCATGGCGAGGCGTCCCCAGGAATGCCGGGGGAAGTTCTGGAGAGCCAGACGCCTCGTCCGGCAGACAACCCCGGGGAGGATATCCCTACATCGAGATTCACCGCGCAGGAGGCCTGAGCGTCTTCCTCTACCCGGAAGACCCCGGGTATCCCGCCATCGAAGCAGAATGCGGCGAGCAGAACCGGTGCATCTCTGCTCAGTACAAGACGGGGTTCCCGCCGGAGGAACTGGAGGCCATGAAACAGAACGACACCTACGTCGCGATGAACTTCCCGGTCCCCACGACGTTTGAGACAGGTTATCTCGTTGACGGATCGCCGAAGGTGGTCACGGTAAACGAAGTGATAATCTTCCTGGATCTCGAAAGTTATCCAGAGGCCATGATCATCACGCGGACAGATGATGAACCCGGGGTCTGGGACACATCACGCAACCGCAGGGAACTCCGCAACCTGGTCGCGCCGATTGTGTACGGGTTGTAGGACCCGGAGGAATCATCTCGCTTGCGTGGCTCCCCGGCCACAGCAATCCTGGAAGCACTGACACAGCGGAGGATGACCCAGAACCCCCACCCATACCTATATACCCCACCCAGAGCCACACATAAGGTGCGTATGGCCATGAAAATCAAAATCCTGGAACTGACTGATGACAGGGCCCGGATCCTCTTTGAAGATGAAGGCAAAACCTACATAAACGCGCTCGCCGTCGAACTCATCAACGATCCCGGGGTAGACGTGGCGCAGCACAGGCAGGCATTCCAGTTCTCTGACCCCGAACTCGTCGTCACCACGATCGGCGGCCGCCCCCCACTTCTTGCAATCACGGACGCAGCAAAACGGCTCTCCAGCTACGCCGGTGAACTCCTCCGGCAGATAGAGACCATCGATACCGCGTAGTGAGCCATGAAGAAGAAGAGTGCTGAAGGCTTCACCCGAATTGCCCGGGAGGTCTTTGCCCCTATCTACCCTGTTATCGCAGAACAGGTGCTTGCATGGTCCGGAATACAGGACGGTCTCTGCCTTGACCTCGGAAGCGGCCCCGGCCTCCTCTCGGTTGCGCTTGCTGAGAAGAGCAACCTCTCCGTCATCGCGCTCGACGCCGACCCGGCGATGGCGCCGATCGCGCAGGAGACCGCTATCGCGAACGGTCTCGCAGACCGGGTAGCCCCGGTCATCGGCGATGTCCACTGGATGCCGGTCAGAGACGCCACCACATCGCTCATCGTCAGCCGCGGCTCGATCTTCTTCTGGAAAGACCGGGTACAGGTGTTCCGCGAGATCGAACGCGTCCTCCGGCCCGGTGGCGCCGCGTATGTCGGCGGCAGTTTCGGGACCGCCGCGCTCCGGGACGAAATCTTTGCCGAGATGCGACGGCGCAACCCCAACTGGGATCGCGACATTGCACGGAGAAGCAGGATGGCGACCCCGGATACGCTCCGCCGGGAGCTCGCGGCAAGCGGTGTTGCCAGTTCCCGGATACGGGAAGAAGAAGCGGGTTTCTGGGTAGAGATCCGAAAAGACTGACTCCTTCAATCAACACGCTCGGTGAAGACGATCGTCCCGGCGATCCGGGTGATCCTCACCTTCACCGTCTGGCCCGGTTTTGCGTTTGCAACATACATCGTATAGCGGCCGATCTTCACCACACCGTCGCCGCGCTTCGAGAGGAACTGCGGCGTCACGTCCATGATGGCACCCTCGGTCGGTTTTGCCGCAGCAGAAGGATCCACGGTCGCTCGCCGCTTCCGAACCGGCCGGTGGCCTCCGCAGGCGTCGCAGCGGAGCGTCAGGACCCGGTCCGTCTTGACCAGCCTGGTGTCGGGCTTTCCGCACTCCGAACAGATGACATAATCATCGACATAACTGTGGATGATCGCGTTGATCTGCTCCCGCTCGAACTTCCCTGAGAAGACAGCCCGCGTCCCCTCTATCTTCCCGGCGGTGCCGAGCTCACCGAGAAGGTGTTTCATCAGGTGGTCCTGGTCGCGCCTGAGGGTATTTGCGATCTCAGCGAAATTCTCAAGAACCGTGGTCTTCCCCTCGATGAAGGTGCGGGCGGTGGGGACAACAAATCGTTCCTCAGCCTCCGTCGGCTCCGTGATATCGGTATATGCCTTCTTGAGAAGGTCTTCATATGATAGAGTCATACCCTAGGTGTTGATCGCGTGATATCAAAAAACAGTCCCTCCTTCCCGGGCCTGCACACGCTTATCTACAAAGGCAACCCACCAACTTTACAGTATGTTATCGGCTCAGGACCTTGCACTGTTGCAGAGAACCCTCGGACGCGAGCTGACCGACGTCGAGATCGCCTGCTTTGAAAATCTCTGGAGCGAACATTGCAGTTACCGATCCACCAGACCCCTTCTTCGGACGCTGCCAGCAGAAGGGAGCGCGGTGCTGCTCGGGCCGGGGGACGATGCCGCGATCGTGCGGTTCAGCGACACCTGTGCCCTTGCCATCGCGATGGAGAGCCACAACCACCCAAGCTACGTGGACCCCTACAACGGTGCCGCCACCGGCGTCGGGGGGATCGTCCGCGACGTCCTTTCCATGGGTGCCCGCCCCATCGCCCTGATGGACCCGCTCTACCTCGGCACCCTCGAACAGGAGAAGAACCGTTACCTCTTTGAGCAGATCGTCTCCGGAATCGCAGATTACGGCAACTGCATCGGTGTGCCAGTCGTCAGGGGAGAACTTGTCTTCGACCACTCGTACTCGGGAAACCCGCTCGTGAACGTCGTCTGTGTCGGTATCGTAGACCCGGATCGCTACATCACCGCCCGTGCGAAACAGCCCGGAAACCACCTGGTGCTGATCGGCTCCTCAACCGGGCGGGATGGACTTGGCGGGGCGTCTTTCGCCTCCCGGGACCTTGCTGAGGATGCCGGAGCCGCGGGCCCGCTGAACGTCCAGGTCGGCGACCCCTACACCGAGAAGCTCCTCATCGACGCAATCCTTGAGATGGCAGAGTCCGGGAAGATCCTCTCCTGCCGCGACCTCGGGGCGGCGGGGCTTGCGGGAGCGTCAAGCGAGATGGCGAGCACGTTTGGGGCAATCATCCACGCCGACCGGGTTCATCTCAGGGAGACCGGGATGGTGCCCCTGGAGATCATGCTCGCCGAGTCCCAGGAGCGGATGCTGGTCGAGGTGGCTCCTGATGATGTCCCGCTGGTGGGCAGGATTGCAGAGAAGTACGACCTTGGCTGGAGCGATGTCGGCGAGGTGATCAGTGAGCACCGCTATATCGTGAAGTTCCATGGCGAGGTCGTCGCTGACCTGCCCATAGACCTGCTGGTCGGGGGAGCACCGCTCTCTACCTGGGATAAAAAACCCTACTCGGCGGAGACGCCATTCGTCCGCCCGGAGGGGACGATAAAGGATCTCGCGCTCGCGATCCTCGCACACCCGGAAGTGGCACGTAAGGACTGGGTCTATGCGCAGTACGACCAGGACGTCCAGCTCAGGACGGTCTCGGTCCACCACGATGCCGCTGTGCTCCGCCTCGAGGATAAGGCACTCGTCCTCTCCTGCGGGTGCAACCCCCGACACATCTACTTAAAACCCTTCGAGGGGACGGCAAATGCCGTCATCGAGAATGCAAGCAACCTTGCCTGTCTCGGCGCCGACCCGCTCTGTCTCGTCGACTGCCTCAACTTCGCCAGTCCCGAACACCCGGAGGTCTACTGGCAGCTCGAACAGTGTGTCCTTGGTCTTGGGGATGCGGCGCGGAGGATGAAGATCCCGGTCGTCGGCGGCAACGTCTCGCTCTATAACGAGAGCGACGAGTTCGGGACGCAGATCAAGCCCACACCCTCGCTCGGGATGGTGGGGCGCGGGGATGTCAGGCGATGGACGCCGCCAGAGAGCGGGGATCTTCTGGCCCTGATCGGGACGACGGCGCCAGACTTTGGTGGTTCGGTCCTCGATGCCGTCACCGGGTGCGGCGGCCATGCCCCCGCGATGGCTGACCCGGCCGTTGTCGCTGTCGTCCGCGACCTCGTCAGGGAAGGGCGGGTCACCGCCGCCACCGACCTCTCTCCGGGCGGGCTCCTCGCGGCGCTCGTGGAGGTCGCACCCCGATCAGACGTAACCCTCGCAGGCGATCCTCTGGAGGAACTCTTCTCCGAGACCTACGGCCGGTTCCTGGTCGCGGTCAGGGACGAGGCGGCTCTCGCCGGGGTGGAACACCGGATCATCGGCAGAGTCGGGGGCGACGCCCTTATCCTCAGGCTGAAGGGTGAGACGGTCATCATCACGCCCGAGGAACTCGAGACGGCGCTCTCCTCGACGACCCGGCTGATGCGCTACTGAACAACCATCTCTTTTTCCGACCTGCGGACGAGATCGGCCAGGGATTCCACCGCCCGGGGATCCTGCACGTCCCTTCCCGTGAGCGAAACCGCCCCCTGAACGTCGGCGCCCCTACCAGCAAGCATTGTTTTCAGGGTCTCAAGCGTCTTTTGCGGTGCCCCGTGCGAGGTGCAGAATACGATCGCGGTCTTCCCCTCGACGCCCTGGAGGGCTGCGACGGCGGCGTTGATCGCAGGGGTCGGGTTGCCCGCCCATACAGGTGTGCCGACGACGACGGTATCGTAGCCGGAGACGTCGATGACAGCCGGCTCAATATCGGCCTTATGCCCCCGTAGCGCCCGCGGAATGCCTTTGAGGTACATCCCTGCCTTCGAGTAGCCGGCGAGGTCCTGTACCTCCACGAGATCGCCGCCGGTCGCTGCAGCAAGACGTTCAGCAACAGATCGGGTATTCCCGGTCTCCGAGTGGTAGATGATGCAGACAGACATACCCTGGAGTGGCGCGGCCGGGTATAAACCGGTATCGGCCTTGAAAAAAGGGCGATGTTACTTCTGGAACTGCGGCATGAATCCTCGGATCTCCCGGCCGACCTGCTCGATCAGGTGCTCCTCGTCCGCCTTCGTCAGCGCGGTGAAGACCGGGCGGTTCACCATATTCTCAAGCATCCATTCCCGTGCGAACTCACCGTTCTGGATCTCCTCGAGGATCTCCTGCATCGCCGCGTAGGTCTCCACCCCGATGACGCGGGGGCCGCGTGTCAGGTCGCCATACTGGGCAGTGTTGCTGATCGAGTCGCGCATCTTTGTAAATCCGCCCTCATAGATCAGGTCGACGATGAGTTTCATCTCATGCAGGACTTCAAGGTAGGCCATCTCGGGCGCGTACCCGGCGTCAACCAGGGTCTCGAACCCTGCCTTAATGAGCGAGGTCACTCCGCCGCAGAGGACAGCCTGCTCGCCGAAGAGGTCGGTCTCGGTCTCCTCCGCAAACGTCGTCTCGAGCACGACCGCACGGGTTGCGCCGATCCCCCAGGCATAGGCGAGCGCTATAGCCTGCGCATTCCCCGTGCAGTCCTGGTGGACGGCGATGAGCGCCGGGACCCCCATTCCCTCCTCGTAGGTCCGCCGGACCATGTGGCCAGGCCCCTTCGGGGCGACCATGACCACGTCGACCGTGGGTGGGGGGACGATCTGGCCGTAGTGGATGTTGAACCCATGCGAGAACATCAGGCAGGCGTTCTCTCTGAGATGCGGACCTATCTCGGCACGGTAGGCAGCCGCCTGACTCTCATCAGGGAGGAGAATCTGGACAACATCGGCACGCCTGACGGCGTCCGCCACCGGATAGACCTCAAAGCCATCTTCTGACGCCCTCTGCCAGCTGCCGCCAGGCCGCAGGCCGATGATGACCTGATAGCCTGAGTCACGCAGATTCAGCGCCTGCCCGCGACCCTGAGAGCCGTAGCCGATGACGGCGATCGTCCTGCCTTCCAGGGTGCGGGGGTCAGCATCGGATTCGTAGTATTTCTGCACCATAGTAATCACCATCGGTTGGACAGCAAAGCTAATAAACATTGTATCGGAGATCCCCCGTTGTTGGGGGAGTTATTTAATGTCCGTGAGGAGAAACCTTACTCTATATACTATTGAGGATTTGAGATGGAAGTGCCAGATGTCCAATCCAGCCTGCCAGATGTCCAGTCCAGCCTGCCAGAGGTCCGCATCAATCTGACCAGGGTGGGTGTAAAAAACGTCCAAAAACTCGTTGAGGTCGCTCGCACGGGGAAACGACCGGTCATCTTCATCTCCAACTTTGACGTCTTCGTCGACCTGCCGGGTAGTCTTAAGGGTGCAAACCTCTCCCGCAACTTCGAGGTGATCGATGAAGTGCTGCAGCAGGCCATCGATGGCGAGGTAAATGGGATCGAGGAACTCTGTAGTGTGGTAGCGCGGAAACTCCTCGACCGACATGAGTATGCGGAGAGGACCGAGATCCGGATGCAGAGCCAGTTCATGGTCCGGCGAGAGACACCGGTCAGCGAGACCAGTTGTCATGAAGTTGTGAATGTTCACGCAAGCGCGATCGCCCAGCGGAATAACGGAAACCCGATCATCCGCAAAAGCATCGGTGCTGAAGTGACCGGGATGACCGCCTGTCCCTGCGCCCAGGATATCATGAAGGACCATGCCCTGCACGTCCTTGAGAGTCTCGGTGTGGAGGAGGATAAGATCGAGGCGTTCTTCGAGGAGGTGCCGATGGCCACGCACAACCAGCGTGGGCGGGGTTTCCTCTGTGTCGAGACTGATGACGACCAGTATGTCAGCCTCGAGAAGATCATCAAGATCTTGAAGGATTCCATGAGCGCGCGTATCTACGAGCTCCTCAAGCGGGGTGACGAGAGTTTCGTCGTGATGGAGGCTCATAAGAACCCCCGGTTTGTTGAAGACTGTGTTCGTGAAATGGCACGCAAGGTGATTGCGCAATTCCGGGACCTCCCTGGAGACTCTGTGGTAACCATAAAGCAGACAAACGAGGAGAGTATCCACCAGCACGATGCGTACGCGGAGCGGAAGGCAACGATAGCCGAACTCATCGCGGAGATGGATGAAGAAACAATATAGGTTAAAAAAATTCTGTTATTTTTATAATACACCGTCCTATTTTGATATATTATTGCCTCCGTTTAATAAGCGATGCTACTAAATACACGGATGGTATTACACCAAACGGGCTCGAACGAAAGGTATAAACTCTGTTTTCATCATACTCCTTGTTGACGTACCTATGTACGTTTCCAGTGCAAAATTGTGTGGTAACATCGGTATAGTGTTCTGAACATCATAATATCGGAATGAGGCGATATATTTGTCGAAAGTTGTAGAGATTTCCCCAACAACGAGACATGAAGGCCACTCAAAGCTCGTTCTAAAAGTCAATGATGAAGGCATCGTCGAGCGTGGAGACTGGCTCAGCATCACCCCGGTGAGGGGTGTCGAGAAGCTCGCCATCGGTAAGACGATGGAGCAGGTTCCAAAGATCGCATCGCGCGTCTGCGGCATCTGTCCCATCACACACACCCTGGCGGGCGTTGAAGCGATGGAGGCATCCATCGGGTGCGAGATCCCGGAGGATGCAAAACTCTTGCGTTACATCCTGCAGTGTGCAAACAGAATGCACAGTCACGCCCTGCACAACATCCTATCCCTCCCGGACATGTACATCCCGGGGACTGACACGAAGATCAACCCGTTCTCCAAGGAAGAGCCGGTCAGGAGCGTTGCCCTCCGGATCCAGCGGATCCGTGAGATCGGCCAGACCATCGGCGAGATCGTCGGTGGCGAAGCCATCCATCCGAGCAACCCCCGGGTCGGTGGCATGTACACCAACATCACCCCGCGTGCGAAGGCCAAGATCTATGACCTCGCCAAAGAGGCAAGGGTCCTCACCCAGCAACAGATGGAGTTTATGATCTCGGTCTTCCGGGACTTCCAGAAACGTGATACCACTGAGATCGGCGGTGTTGAAGTGCCCATCCCCGACGACCTCGGCTACCACAACCAGGGTTACATGGCTGTCGCACCGGTCTACGGCAGCACCAGCCTCGACGAGAACCCCACCTGGTTCCCTGAGCGGTTCACCGAAGTCCGCCCCTGGGACTGGTATATGGGAGAGATGGAGGTCACCGAGGCCGACGAGAACTACCCCATAGGCGGCACCACTCCGGTAGGTACAAAGACCTGGCCGCAGATGGAGGCCTGCACCGGTGTCCCGCTCTACGACGGGCAGCCGGTTGAGGTTGGACCTCGTGCACGTCTGGTTCAGTTCAAGAACTACGACGAGAAGGGTACCATAGGGCAGCAGATCGCGCGCCAGATGGAGCTCCCCGGAACAGCGTATGGCATCCTCGATGCGGTGGATGCGCTCAACACCTCCGGAGCGGTGCTTGCTGACGAGATCCCGCAGGGCGACGGATCCCTCGGGTGGGCCGCAAACGAAGCTCCTCGCGGAACCAATGTCCACCTTGCCCGCGTCAAGGACGGCAGAGTTCAGTACTTCTCGATGCTCGTCCCGACCACCTGGAACTTCCCGACCTGCAGCCGTGCGTTGACTGGTGCACCCTGGCGGCTCGCGGAAGTCATCATGCGTGCGTATGACCCCTGCGTCTCATGTGCGACGCACATGCTGGTCGTTGACGAAGACAAGAGGTTAGTGGCCCAGAAACTCATTCAGTGAGCGTAACAAGCATGCTGTTCCGTGAGATCGTGATCGCAGGGTGCGGCAACCCCCTCTATGGAGACGACGGGTTCGGCCCTGCAGTTGTGGAAGAACTCAAGAAGTTACAACTGCCTGACAACGTCAAGGTCATCGATGCCGGTCTTGGCGCCCCTCATTTCCTCTTTACCCTGATGGAAGATGCGGAGGTGCCGGTGAAGAAACTGATCATCATCGATATCGCCGACTTCGGCGCGAAGCCCGGTGATGTGACGATCCTCAGGCCTGAAGACCTGCCGCCGGGCGCATACCGGGATGTCCACTCGTGGGACCTCGCCGAGCCGCTGCAGCGGCTTAAGGATATCATCAATATCACGATCATCGGGTGCCAGCCAAAGCGTGTCGCTAGCTATGAGTTTGAACTAGGGCTCACTGAGGAGGTTGAGAGGGCCATTCCCAAAGCAGTGCATATCGTACTGGAAGAGATTGGGGTAGAATATGGGGCTACTATCAACCATCAAGGAACGCATCTTTGGGCGCCGGAAGAAACCGCCGGAGAAGCCGGAAAAACGGCCGGAAGGTAAGCCTGAGGAAAAGCCTGCAGCAGAGCTGCCGCAGGCGAAACCTGTAGTGAGGCCCTCAGATGTGAGTAGGAAAGATAAGGTGGAAGTTGTACAAAAGGAGGAAAAGCCTGTGGCAGAAAAGATTTCTATAGGTGAATTACATCTGAGCGGATGTACGGGATGCCTCGTGACGCTTGCGGATAACTACGAGGGTCTCTTCAAACTGCTCGATGATTATGCGGACCTGGCCTACGCACTAACACTGGTCGATGTGCGCCATGTGCCTGAGATGGACGTGTGCCTGGTTGAAGGTTCGTGCTGTCTGGACGACAAACTCTCGGTAGAGGAACTAAAAGAAGCAAGAGCAAAATCAAAGGTGCTTGTCGCTTACGGCGGCTGTGCAGCCTATGGTAACATCACCCGGTTCTGCCGGGGTGGCCAGTGGAACCAGCCGGGTCACGAGGCATACGTGCCGATCAGCGATGTCGTCGATGTCGACATCTTCCTGCCGTCATGTCCCCCGTGTCCCCAGGCAGTCAGGAACGTCGCCGTCATGGCATACCTGCTGCTTCGGGGCAACGACGAGCAGAAGAAACTCGCGACTGCATACCTGACACCGCTGATGCAGCTTGCACAGCGCGGTAATGAGGCCTGTGGCTGCGACCTGATGTATGACGTCATCAACCAGGGACTCTGTATGGGGTGCGGAACCTGCGCCGGCACCTGTCCGGTCCGTGCCATCACCATGGAGTACGGTAAACCGAATGTGAACCGCGATCTCTGTATCAAGTGCGGTGCATGCTACGCACAGTGCCCGCGGAGCTGGTTCAACTTCGACGTCATGAACAACTACGAAGGCGTCATGGATGCTATCCGTGGAGCCATGAAGTGAGGTGAGAAGGATGGATGTACTCGGTAACTACAAGTCCGTGATCGCGGCACGCTCGACTGACAGGGATATCCTGAAGAAGTCCCAGGACGGTGGCATCATCACGACGCTCTTTGCCTATGCGCTCGAGGAGGGTATCATCGACGGTGCAATCGTCGCAGGCCCGGGAGATGAGCCCTGGAAGCCAGAGCCCATGGTCGCGACCACAAAGGCCGAACTCCTGGCCGCCGCCGGGACGCGCTACACCATCAGCCCGAACCTTGCCCTGATCAAGGAGGCAACCCGCAGTTATGGTCTTGACAGGGTCGGCATCGTCGGCGTACCCTGCCAGGTTCAGGCCGTCCGGAAGGCTCAGCTGTATCCCATCGGGCTGCGCGACGTCGACGACAAGATCGCTCTTGTGCTCGGTATCTTCTGCATGGAGAACCTCTCCTACCAGGCGCTGGAGGCCATCGTCGAGGACCACTGCAACCAGAAGATGGAGTCTGTCAGGAAGATGGATATCGGCAAAGGCAAGTTCACGGTCTACACCGAACGCGGTGCAGTCTCCCAGATGCCGCTTAAGCTGATCCACAAGTACGTGCAGCCCGGGTGTCATGTCTGCCTGGACTATGTCGCAAACCTCGCTGATATCTCCAGTGGTTCCGTGGGAAGCCCCGACGGCTGGAGCACGGTCTTTGTGCGGAGCACGAAGGGTAACACCGTCTGGGACGGCGCGATCAAAGCTGGCCTCTTCGAGACGAAGCCGATGGACCAGGTCAAACCGGGCCTCGACACCGTGAAGAAGCTCGCCACCGACAAGATCACGAAGAACCAGAAGAACGTGGACGCGCGTAAGACAGTCGGGCTCAAGGGCGACGGAACCCCGAAGGGTCTCCGGAACCCCTATGAGTCTCCCTGAAACCCCCTCTTTTTTGTGGCGGCCGGAAGGGCTCATGAGTATACCGGGGTAAGCCATCGGCCGGGTCGGGAGCGACGCCCCCTGGAACTCCAGGGACCCTCGCATGAGGGGGGCCGTGGAGGGTATTTTCGTGTTTGGAAGAGGAAGGTTCCCTGCGTACGTGCCAACTCACTTAATTCCGGGGGCGATCCGGGGTACTATTGGTTACCCTGCGGTTAAGGATCCTCCGCTGTCCGGGGGCACGGGATGAGGGACCGACCGGTTCGCTCCGGGAGGAGCGCAAAAGCGCTGGCTGTGCGGGGGTGGTAGCAGGCTGCCTCCCCTAGTCCCACCTCCAGGCGTGATGCCTACCCATGGGTCCAGTGACTGAGACGAGAAAGAATCGCGGTTCGGCACCATCATGGGTGAGGACGGTCATCCGGGCCGGGACCGGGGTCACCGGTATCAACAGGAATGCAATCTTAACACCAATGGCGGTCCCCGCCCGGCCGGCGGGGCGTCCCTCCATGCCAGAACCTCCCAATATCCCCTCCCAATATCCGGATGCAGCTCACTTTGCGAGACCTTGTCCCACCTTCCTGAGTATTTTCCCCTTCCCTCGCCGAGTCCATGATCACGGTGTTGTCTCTGCACCCACTCCGGGGTAACACCCTGAACCCCGCAGCTCATTATTCTCCCCCAAACCACTCTGGCGTCTAACCATCCCAAGAGCTTCCGCTCCTCCCCTGCCCGGTAAGAGCTCCCCAATACCGCAGATACTACACGCTTACATCAAACTCCAGGAGTTTCAACCAAATCCCCAGATTCTTCTCATGATCCGGTGAGATGCACCTGAACCAGCGCTCACCCGCGATCGTAACAATCGAGTAATACCCAATGAACCGGAGGATCTTCTTCAATCCCGGTCGAATAAGCGGTTTACAGCCGTGATCGAGCCCCGGTGGTTCTGGCAGAGCATCCAGATTCCGGCGTACCAGCACCCGGATCACCACCTGGATCAGGAGAGACACCGCCAGCAGCGTCACGAGAGCCGTGATCCGTTCCGGTTTCTTCAGATAAAGAGTATCGACCATCATCGGCCGTTTGATGACCGAAAAGTTATCCTCCACCTTCTTCTGCTCCTTGTAGAGTCGGAGAACCTCACGTGCCGGTGCACTCTCTTCAGAAACATTTGTCATCAAGACAAACGACTCAGCCTTGCGCAGTTCGGTCAGGTAGACCTTTTGCTGCAACT
>LFRN01000200.1:0-1851 GCA_001512375.1 Candidatus Methanoculleus thermohydrogenotrophicum
TTTGGGGTCTTGCGCCGCTCCGCTCCCTCGACCATGGCGATCATCCGATCGAGGAACGTCTGTCCAGGCTCGGCGGTGATCCTGACGATGATCGCATTTGCGATCACGGTGGTTCCCCCGGTCACGGCGCTCCGGTCGCCGCCTGCCTCACGCACCACCGGGGCAGACTCGCCGGTTATGGCCGCCTCGTTGACCAGGGCGGCGCCCTTCACCACCTCGCCGTCGCCCGGGATGACCTCGCCCTCCCGCACCAGGACGAGATCGCCGGGCCTGAGGTCTGAGGAGGGCACCTCGACGGCCGTGGCATCGAACGCCTCTTCCCTGAGCCTGCGGGCCGGGACGGCAGTTCTCGACTCCCGGAGCGACGCGGCCCGTGCCTTCCCGCGGCCTTCTGAGAGAGACTCGGCGAAGTTTGCAAAGAACACGGTCAGCCAGAGCCAGAGCGAGACCATGCCGGGAAAGAAGCCCCCGCCGGTGAGGGCGATCAGGGTTGTGATGATACCGCCGACCTCCACAAGGAAGATCACCGGGTTCCTGACCAGGTTCCTGGGATCCAGCTTCAACACGGCGCCGAGGAGGGCCCCGCGGATCAGGTCAGGCTCAAACGCGGCGATGTGGGGGTATCGTTTCCGGGCCATCTGCTCACACCCCGCCTGCCATCATCAGGTATTCTGCAACCGGTCCCATCGCCAGGAGCGGGAAGAACGTGAGCCCACCGACAAGCAAGATGATGAGGACCGTCCAGACCACAAACGTCGGAGACGTGGTTGGGAGCGTCCCCGGTCCCGGGGGGACGGCTCGTTTCTCTGCCATCGAGCCTGCGAGAACCAGCATGGCAACGGCAGGGACGAATCTCCCGAGAGCCATCGCGAGCGTGCCTGCGAGAAGATAGAATGGCCCGGTGGCGTCAAGCCCGGAAAAAGCGCTCCCGTTATTGTTTGCCATCGACGCGAAGGCGTAGACCACCTCAGAGAGCCCGTGCGGACCCGGGTTTCCCATCGCCGCCGGCAGGGCGAGCGCGATGCCAGAGAGGAGGAGCACGATCATTCCAGGAATGAGAACGGTGACGACGGCCATCTGCATCTCCACGGCCTCGACCTTCTTGCCGAGGAACTCAGGGGTCCGGCCGATCATCAGCCCGGCGATGAAGACGGCGACGATCAAAAACCCGGTGATGGTGTAGAACCCCGAACCCACCCCGCCGAAGACGACCTCGCCGAGGAGGATCAGGATCATCGGGATCATGCCCCCGAGCGGCGTGAGCGAGTCGTGCATGGCGTCGACCGCGCCGCAGGATGTCGCTGTTGTTGATGTGGCAAAGAGCGCCGTGCCCAGGGGGCCGAACCTGACCTCCTTTCCCTCCATGGAGATCCCGGAGACCCCGAGATCGTTCATGAGCGGGTTTCCGGCGAGTTCTGCGGTGTAGAGGGCGCCGAAGGCTGCAGCGTAGATCGTGAGCATCACGGCGTAGATGGCCCAGCCCTGCCGCATGGCCCCGCTCATCCGGCCAAAGACAAAGGGGAGGGCGGCGGGGACGAGTAGAATCAGGAATGCCTCGATGAGGTTGGTCACCGCGGTTGGGTTCTCGTAGGGGTGCGCTGAGTTTGCGGCGAAGAACCCGCCCCCGTTGGTGCCGAGGAGCTTGATCGCTACCTGGGAGGCGACCGGGCCCATGGGGATCGTCTGCGGCCCGGCCGTGACGGGGGCGTCCAGGTTCTGGATGACCCCCTGGGAAGCGAGCAGGAGGGCGGCGGCGAGGGCAAGCGGGAGCAGGATATAGAGGACAGAACGGGTCATATCCACCCAGAAATTCCCTATCCGGTTGGTCGAGCGGCGGGTGAGCCCCCGCAT
>LFRN01000200.1:2043-4009 GCA_001512375.1 Candidatus Methanoculleus thermohydrogenotrophicum
GAGTGCGGCAGCTGCACCAGCCAGCAGAGGGCTGGGGGGCGTCATGGCTCATCACCCCGGGTGGCAGGGCTCTTCAGGAGTCCGGATGGGTTCTGGAGGAGGACCACGGGGCGCCCGTCCGGAAACCCGCCCGGGGGTGGCGATCTGCGAAGCATTGTATCTCTCCTGGTGCTGATGTGGCGGGTACCGGGCTACATATAAAATGTCTCTTCCCGGGAGAGATCGCCCACCGTGAGAGGAAGGTCTGGCTGGCGCCTGGTGCCTTTACCGTTAACCCTGCCGCTTCCTTCCCCATTGTCTGGTAGGCTTCAGAGGAACAGGGGACCGGTCTATCATACCCTCCGGGGAACGCCGGAGACGGCATCGCAGGCGGCTTTGAGCGGGACCCGGACTGGACGGAGCGGGGGCTGGCGAGACGCAAGCTGGTCGGCTCGGGCGATTCCCACGAGAAGGACCTCTCCGGACTCAATGCAATCTCTATAAGTGCAGAAGAAACAAAACCCTCGGGTACCTGAAGAATCTCGTCAGGAGGAGTTCTGGTTGGCAGAAAGAGGATATATTCACGTCTACACAGGCAACGGCAAAGGGAAAACAACTGCTGCACTGGGGATCTCGCTCCGGTGTGTCTGTGCCGGGAAACGGGTGTTCTTTGGCCAGTTCATCAAGGACTGGGAATACAGCGAACTGAGAGCCGGAGAAATCCTCCCGAACTTCGAGATCGTCCAGTTCGGACGCGGATGTTTTATCGACCGCGACCCTGAGGAGGAAGATTGCAGGGCCGCCCGCGAGGGGCTTGCACGGTGCGACCGGGCTCTACAGTCAGGCGAGTACGACCTGGTGGTGCTTGATGAGGTCAACGTGGCGCTCTTCTACGGTCTCTTTGGGGTAGAGGACGTCATTGAGGTACTGGAGAGGAGAGACCCCGGTGTCGAGGTGGTGCTCACCGGGAGGTATGCCCCGCAGGAGATAATCGATACCGCCGACCTGGTTACCGAGATGAGAGAGGTCAAACACTACTTCAATGAAGGGATCAGATCCCGCGAAGGCATCGAGTGCTGAGGGGTTTTGGTGGAGCGGACATCTGCTCCAGATCATGGCGATTGCCAGAGCGCTCACCGGAACGGTCGGGGCTGGTCCTACCAAAAACCGCTGTCGAGCAAGGTCAAGGGCTCGATGGGCCCGCTGGATCCTAAACGCCGCTTCCTCCTCGCAGACACACGAGATCGTCCTTATTCGTACCGACCGGTTGACGCGGCTACTACCGATTATCCGTAGTACCACGGAATCACCGGTTCCCTTCCTTGCATGATTTGCGGTTACGCGATCCGGGCGGGTCCCCGAAGGATCACGCGGGTCTCTCTGTGCGTTACATGGTGCCGATAGATAGTGTACAAGAGGCTATCCCAAAACTCCTCTGCCGGGAGGGGGCGGCCCCCATAGGCGTTAACTTACCAGCTGGGTGTAATGCATTCTCGGTGATACCGGCAAGTACCAGGCAATCGGCGAGTTCTCATCTATGCCCCAAGGCAATCCGTTTCCCATGAGATTTCCATGATCACTATCGTTTTCAGAGGAGGATGACTATTGCCGCACACCACCGGAATCGTGTGGCCGATATTCCATCAAATAAGCCGCATTTCACCGAATAGGGCATTATACGCTCGAATCCCCATGGCTAAAGTTAGCGCATATGGGGGCGGCCCCCCATAGGCGTTAACTTACCAGATGGGTGTAATGCATTCTTGGTGATACCGGCAAGTACCAGGCAATCGGCGAGTTCTCATCTATGCCCCAAGGCAATCCGTTTCCAATGAGATTCCCATGATCACTATCGTTTTCAGAGGAGGAGGACTATTGCCGCACACCACCGGAATCGTGTGGCTGATATAGCACCAAACCAGCCATATTTCACGGAATAAGACATTATCCGCTCGAATCCTCATGGCTAAAGTTAGCGCATATGGGG
>LFRN01000048.1:0-569 GCA_001512375.1 Candidatus Methanoculleus thermohydrogenotrophicum
AGGATCCTGATATCCTCCTCGGTGACCGCAGGCCCGGACGGCTGCCGCGCCCTGAGCACGGTGAGCACCATCTCGGTCGAGGTGCTCAGCAGCCGGACAAAGGGCGCACCGACCCTGGAGAGGAATCGCATCGGGCGTGCTACCAGGCACGCGATCCGTTCGGCATTACCCATGGCCACCCGCTTCGGCACCAGTTCACCGATCACCAGCGTCAGGTAGGTGATGGCGGCGACGACGATCGCGACCGCGAGCGGCCTGCTGTAAGGGGCAAGCAGGGAGATATCAACGAGTATATCGGCAAGGGGCCCCGCGATCGTCGCCCCGCCGAAGGCTCCCGCCAGGATCGCGATGAGGGTGATCGCGATCTGGATGGTGGAGAGGAGCGGTGCCGGATCCTCCACAAGTTCGAGGGCAACCGCCGCCCTGGCGTCGCCGTCGGCTGCCCTCTTCTGCAGGCGTACCTTCTGTGCAGAGATAAGCGCAAACTCGGTCATCGAGAAGAACCCGTTTGCAAGTATCAGCAGGACGATGACCAGGATGCTGGCAGCGACAGGCATCATAGTTCTCCG
>LFRN01000048.1:717-4661 GCA_001512375.1 Candidatus Methanoculleus thermohydrogenotrophicum
CGCGAGGCAGGGGAAACCCTGCCCGGGTCGCGCGGTTCTTCTGGTCGATGGCTGCTGGCTCGTGTATGCCCGCCATCCGGGCCCTGTACTCGATGAAGAAATCGGAGGCTTGAGGAGATTGTGGCGTCGTTTGTGGCGTCTAACCGTGGTCCGCTGGCAGATGCCCATCAGATCTTCCAGAGCAGTTCGCCCGCCGCTTGCTGATGACGTGGTTGGTATCGGTCGTGAACCAGCGTTCTCTCCAGAGAGAAGACGCAAACAACCGAAACTTCGTCACCGATTGCATACACTTACCTGGCGGGAGGGCTCCACCGGCATAAAGAATAAAGAATACCCGTGCGGGGGATTCGTGTGGTATCGGGACACGCCAGGGGCAGTCAGGGGAATTTCTTGAGTTCGCCTGCACGAGGCCGCTGCACCGCGGTGGGAATCAGATCTCTGTGGTCAGGACAGGGCTGCCACCCAGGAACTATCCCTCAACCCTGCCCGTCTTGAACCCGATCCCCTCAAACGAGGCGACATGCCGGTCGCCCGCATAGACATCCACCACATACACAGACGTCTTCTCCGTCTCAGAAACCCGTCTGGCTACCGCCTCGAGCACCGTGCCCGCCGCGGGTGGAGAAAAATAATGGATATGGGCGGAGATCGCCATCTGGTCCACCCCTTCCAGGTTCGCGGCGATGCCGAAGGCATGATCGGCAAGGGCGAATATCGCGCCGCCGTGGACCGTGCCGTGGACGTTCTCCATGCCGTCTGCCCGCATGACCACGCTGGCGCATCCGTCGGCGACCTCAGCGACCTCCATACCGAGGAGGCGGGCAAACCCGCAGGCATTGCTCTTCCTCACCACTTCAGCGTAAGTCTCCGGGGCGGGTCTTCTGCGCTTCATACCGGGACGGGACGACCTACCTGTACTCCCGCTGCGAGTAGGTGACGCCGGAGGCGTCGCCTCCGCGGAGAACGATATACAGCCACTCCGAGATCGATTTAAGCGTCCCGAACTGCTGGTAGCGCCTCATCGAGAAACCGACCGTGAGATCGGGATCGAGGTAGACCCTCCCGAGTTTCCGCATCCGCTGCGCGATCTCAAGGTCATCCCCGGCATCGATGCACCGATACATCCCTGCCCTGATGAACGCGTCACGGTCAAACGCCGTGTTGCAGCCGAGCGTGAAATAGATCGTCCGGGTGTGGTAGCCGATGCGCGAGAAGGTGTTTGCCCCGGCAAGCGAGAGCCGGTTCCAGAACCCCCCCTCGATCGGGTAGACCGTGCCGTAGAGCTGCACGATCTCCCTCTCCGCAAAGTTCCTGCCGATCCTCTCCACCCAGTCCTGGGGGAGGATACAATCGGCGTCAGTCGTGGCGACGATCTCCCCTCTGGCTGCCATTATCCCGTCGTTCCGTGCCCCGCCCACCCGTTTGCTCTTCTGGATAAAGACTGCATCTGCCAGGGGCGCGGCCAGTTCCCGGGTCCGGTCCTTTGAGTTTCCGTCGACGACAATGACCTCGTAGGTCTCTCTCGGCACTGTCTGGTCGGCAAGCGATCGCAGGCAGCGCTCGATGTTCTGCTCTTCGTTATAGGTTGGAATGACGATGGAGATCATCGCTCGATCAACTCCCTGTAGAGGTTCACATGGAGGTCGGCAACCCCTTTGATATCATACCCTTCGGTGAAGGGCCGGGAGAGTGCTGCATGCCGCCCGAGCAACGCCCTGTCCTCAAGCAGCATACCTGCCTCCTCCATCTCGTCGAAGTACAGGGCTGTATCCCTGAAATTCATGGTGAACTCGGGGATCCTGCGGGCGACGACCGGCAGGCCGGTTGCGAGCGCCTCCAGGATGACCATCGGGAGCCCCTCTGCATAGGAGGGCATGAAGAAGACATCGGCACCGCAGTAAGCGGTGGTGATGTCCTCGATAAAACCGGTGAAGAGGATGTTCTTCCCGCAACGGCTTTTTGCCTCCTCGATTGCACTGTAGTCCTGTGAGAGTCTCCCGTACGGGAACCCACCGACCCAGACAAACCTGGTCTCCGGGTGATCGTGCGAGAGGGCGAGAAAGTCGTAGATGCCCTTCCGCGGCGTCTGCTGGGCGACGGTGAGCACCACCCACTCGTCCTCGCCGATGCCGTACGTCTCCCTGAATGCCGCCCGCTTTGCCGGATCGGGCCTGAACCTCTCCCTATCCACGCCATTCGGGATGAGGGTGGTCGGGACGTCGGGAGCGAAGGCATGCACTTCTTCTTCACAGAGGGGGGAGATGGTGATGATATGGTCGAAGCTCCGGTAGATCATGGGATAGAACCTGTTGATGGTCTCTGAGAAGGCGATGTTCCCTCTGTTGAGGCGCGGGGTGGAGTGGGCGGTGAGCACTGTGATACCGTTCTCGAACTTCTTGTTCGTCAGGGCGAGGGGGCCGAAGGTGTGATAGTGGACAAGGTCGAAGTCGCGACCGCGGCTGTTCCAGGAGACCTTCGGGCCGGAGTCTTCCCTTGCGAGGGCGCCGTAGAGCGTCTTTGCCAGGGTGGCGCACCCGATGTACTTGAAGAAGAGCATATCTTCGACGAAAAAGTTGACCTTCATGCCAATCCTCTCACAAAGTCGATTGCGCTCCTGATACAGCCATCCATATTGAGATACTCGAACCGGGAGAACCGCCCGACGAGGTCGATGCCCCGCTCCTGGCAGAACTCCCTGACAATCCTGATGTTCTCCTGGTAGTCGATGTCGTAGACGACGTAGGCGAACTTCTGCCGTTCGATACCGGTGTAGATGACCGCGTCACGGGAGGGGATGAGCCCGGCGGTGACAAGCGATCGGATGGTGTGGTCGATCACCGCGGCATCAGACATCCGGGAGACCGCATCCCCGTCATTGTAGGTGATCTCGGCGAGGATCGAAGAGTGACCCTCCGGTGCAACCTCTGTGCTGTAGTTTGAGGGGAACGAGACCCGGTTGAAGAGTCCTGTCTCCTGGGCGGGCACGTAGAGCCACGATATGTCCGGGACCTCGCCTTCGATCCCGATGAAGACCGAGCAGAGCGAGTTGTAGCGGAGGGCGTCACATGCTGCCTGCACCTCCTGCGGGACGTCCTCGAGGCAGGGGAGCAGGTTCTGGAGCGGGATGGTCGATACCAGGCGGTCCGCACGGATGGTCTCTCTGCCGTCGCTGATAGCAAAACCACCGTTCTCCTCCCTGATGGACGCGACAGAGAACCCGGTCCTGATGGCGGGAAGCACCGGTTCTGCAATCCCCCGGACCAGCGCCTCGATGCCGCCCTTCACCGGGTAGGAGAAGACCGCCTGGTGGACGTAACCCTCGGTCTCGATGCCGATGGCTGATTTGATGATATCCTCGACCGGTGGGCGGGGGATACGCTCCTCCACCCAGTGGAGGGACATCCGGTCCACCGGGTAGTTCCAGATCTTTTCATTATAGGGGATCATGTAGCACTCGGCGATGCCGCGGCCGAAGGTATAGGTGATCCACTCCGCAAAGTTCGTGGGCGGCGAGATCTCGCCCTTCTCAACAGCGATGAGATTCTTGATGAATTCGTTGATGCAGAAGAAACGGTCTTCTGCGGGTAACTGATAGAGGCCGTTCTCGAATGGATACTTGACGTAGCGCCCTTTATACAGGATCTTGGTGTTCCGCTTCCGCCGGTCGGCATTCTCGCCGAGGACTGAGAGCATGAAGGAGAGGACTTCGGCATCGCGGGAGAAGATGATATGTGAGCCGCCGAGATCGAACGTGAAACCTGCCTCTGTTCTCGACCGGCAGAGCCCCCCGATCATCTCCTCACGCTCAAGAACGGTCACTTCGTCACCCAGTTCGTGGAGCAGACGGGCCAGCGTGACCCCTGTGAGACCACCACCCAGTACAGCCGATTTCACGTGCGTATTGTTTAATGGCAGAGCCATATATGGTTGACTATCTGGTTTTG
>LFRN01000048.1:4794-6541 GCA_001512375.1 Candidatus Methanoculleus thermohydrogenotrophicum
CTTATCTCCTATCGGTGATACCTACTCCTATGACTCTCGAATCTGATGCCGTAGAGATGGTTGCGCGACTGATGGCACTCTCCGCACGCACTGCCCCGAAAGCACGGGGCGTAGACGCGATCAGGACGATGGTTGCCACCGGAGGGGAGCTGACGATACTCGCACGGGCGATGCGGGAGTTCGGCGAAGAGCACAACGCATTGTTCTTTGTCCGGGATGCGGGCAACATCGAGGCGAGTGATGCCTGTGTCATCATCGGCTCACTGCTGGCTGATACCGTCGGGCTCGACTGCGGCGGGTGCGGGTATCGCACCTGTGCGGATATGCTCAAAGCGCAGGGTGAGAGGCCCCCGCACGCTGCTCCGTTTGGTGGCCCGAACTGTGCCATCAGGATGACCGACCTCGGTATCGCGGTTGGTTCTGCTGTGAAGACTGCGAGCATCCACAACGTTGACAACCGGGTCATGTACACCGTCGGGGTCGGCGCGCTCTCGCTTGGGTGGCTGGAGGGATGCGGTATCGCTTACGGTATTCCGCTCCGGGCATCTGGAAAGAATATCTTCTTTGACCGCACACGGTAACCGGATACAGCATGGCCACCATGAAGATCAGAGGAGGAGACCTGGACCTTGTCGAGTACGAGTTCACCTCCTTCACGCCCGGCGAGAATATCAGGCCGTGCGGCCTCAGGAAAAACTACCCCCTCTCGCCGGTTGCCGGTACCGTCGTCGTCGATGCCCCTGCCCGGATCCACCTCACCGTGCTCGACATGAACCGGTTCTCCCCGGATCGCCCCGGGGGTGGCGGCGTCGGTTTTGCTATCAAGACCTACTGCACCGCCGAGGTCGAGTGCACAACATCGGGACTCGAGATCAACTACTCCCGTGAACCGATCCTCCGACATTTCGCGGAGGTCTTCAGGCACGTGGTCGGCTACACTGGCGGGTTCCGGATTCGTGCACGTGATCATATGCACGAGCACGTGGGGCTCGGGTCCACGAGCACCATCCTCATCGCAGTTGCAAACGCCCTCAATACCGCAGTGGGATCACCGCTGACCTCTGACCAGCTTCGCCTGCTCCTCGGCAACAACTTCGTCGAGGAGACCGAGGCCGGGAACGTCGCGTTCGGGTTCGAGACCGGTGTCGGCCCGGCCGCCAGCACCTACGGCGGCATGGCGGTGATGGGCGACGAACTGACGCTTGTCTACCAGCGCCCTTTTGCGGAGGGGAAGCAGGTCTACATCGCCATCCCGGCCTCTGGTGTCTCGTCGGCGGGAGAGAAAGAGTTTGATCTCCTGATGACCAAAGCCCGGACCCTCGACTACCGCGACCGCACGTTGAAGTCGTATCTCATCATGATGGATCTCATCCCGGCCCTGGAACAGGGCGACCTTGCAAAGATCGGCGATGTGATCTGGGAGATCGAGTTCCGGGGCTCAAAACGTGCCGAAGTGGAGCACCATGGGTTTGAGATCTACCGCTACATGGCAGCGCTCCGGAATGCTGGTCTCGAGTTCGTCGGCATGAGCTCGGTTGGCCCTTCCATCGCCATCATCACCAGCCGCCCGGAGGAGGAGGTGGCGGCGGTCCTCTCATCGGTGGGCCTCCAGATCGCAATCACCACAGAGGTCGATAACGAGGGGCTGAAGATCCGGGTGGAAGAGAAGGTATAGGGGGGCTCCCGGGACCGCTATCTCTTTGAATGCTCACGTTTTCTGGGAGGATCCCGATGGGCAACTACACCC
>LFRN01000048.1:6604-12600 GCA_001512375.1 Candidatus Methanoculleus thermohydrogenotrophicum
GATCATCACAGCCCACCGCTACTCCGGTGAGCCCGGGAAAGACCGTTTTCCTTTCGTGCGTGCAGACTCTCGCCGCGTCGTCGCGCTGGATGGCATTTTCAGGAGAGGAGGACTGACGCGTCCCCCGCTCCTCCACGTCATGCCCCTTCTCTCTGCAGCGGGAACGGTTCCCGCTCCCCCTCCCACCTGTCCAGGAGCGACTGGAGGTAGACGCCGAAGAAGGCGCAGAAAAGGCCTCCGATCGTGGTGAAGATGATATATTTCACGCTGGCCTCATCTCCGATGGGAAACCTGGGAACGTCGCTGATCGAGAGGATGTAGATACTTGCGCCGTAGGCGATGATCCCTATCGCCAGCACAAAGAACGGCAGGGCAACCACCCGCTTGACCGCCTCCCGTTCATTGAGGAAGACATCGATGATCTTTCCCACCGATGCAACGAGACCGGCGGCGGTAAACCAGGCGATGGCGCCGTAGATGAACGCCAGGATCTGAAAAAAAAAGCCTGAGGGCGTATAGTAGTCAAGGAGACTTATGAGCCCGAGGATGACACCGATGATGCCAAGCAGTATTGCGGTGATATACGAGACAAAGGTAAACCTGCCACCATGCAGCGACGCCTTCAATGACGAGATGAAATATCCAAAGATCTCGTCGATTCCCATGCCCTTGAAGAGCAGGTAGATGCCAACGACGCCGACGACGACGATGGTTGCACCCTCCGGGTATCCCAGCAGGTAGCCGGCGGCGTAAAGGAGCATGGCAAGACCGAGCGGCACAAGCACCAGTTTTGAGACCTTCGGGTCATCGAGGAGCCGCTTGAGGATGTAGTAGGTTCCCTCAAGGTTTGGCATCTGGTTGACCACAACCCTCCGCACGCTGCTGACCGGCACTCTGGACTGGATGATCGGAAGAACATACTCGTCTTCAGCACCGTCTGTCACAAGAATGCAGGAGTTTGAACCTGTCTCCGCGAGAATCGCATCGAGGCTGGACGCTACCCGCCGGTCTCCATCGAGCAGGTTCATGTGGTTGCCGCAGATGACAGCAACGGCAACCTCCTCCCCCCGTTTGGCAAGCTCGTCGTAGAGCCTGACCGTCTCGAAGAGCGCGTTAACATCAGAGTCTTCCGGATCGGCCAGGCCAAGCGAGGTTGCCGCATGGAGGCATGCCTCTCTGCCCACGATAGGACCATCAATCCGGGCCTTGAACCCGAGGTCATCGTCACGATCGACACAGAGGACAAGCGTCCGCTCTTTTGCCATTGACTAGAACATCTCTTCGGATCTATTAAATGATTTGCAGCAAAGGTGGGAAAAAGTATTAGATGAGTTTTGCACGCTGGAGCAGGAGCAGATCATCTGTAGTAAGTTTCTCTCCGCTCCGGAACTGCTCGAAGATGCGTTCCGCCTCTTTCCGGACGGCCTTCTGTTCCCTGGTGATCCTGGTCCTCCGGGTCTTCTTGCGCAGCCCCGAGATCACCTTGTCGTAATCACGGATCTCTTTCTGGCACGCGATGAATAGTTTGTGCTCCTCATCTGCTGCTTCCTGGGCTTCGACGAACCGCCGGTGAGCTGCGTCTGCCTCCTCACGCGATTTGTCGGCCTTCCTGTACGCCTCCACCATCAGGTCGTGGTGCTGCTGGGCAATCTCGGCCTTCTCGGTGACCGCTTTGTGGAGTTCAGAGGCGTGCCGGCGGTATTCCCGGGCTTCTGCGAGCTTCGCCCGCATCTCCTTGTTCTGTTCGAGCTCTGCTTCCTGGTCCTTGATCGACGCTTTCAGATGCTTGATCTTCTCGATCAGCTCGCGTTCTTTATCGGCGCTGTAGACCTCTGTTTGCTGCTTGAACTCCAGGTGTTCGATCTGCTTCTGCAGTTCCTTGATGCCGCGGTTCCGGAGGTTGCCGTGCTCTCTCTTGAAGGCCTCGAGCTCTTCGAAGAGCGCGTTCGCTTTCTCGTTGTATTCGTTCCTCTGCTCTTTTAGCGCCTGGACTTCTTCGTTGATCTTATCCCGCAGTTCTTTATGCCTCTGCGCCTCCTCGACAAATTCGCGGGTCTGTGCATTCAGCGCGTTGCGTTCACGGGCGTTCTTGCTGGCGAGCGCGTTTAGCTCGTTTCGCCGGTTTTTGTGCTGTTCAGACTCCGCAAGGACTTTTTTTCTCTTCTCAATCAAATCATTCAGCATTCTCTACCAATCCTCGACATTCGATACCTGTCTCATAGTCCCCACCAGCGAGACTGCTCCCATGCGCCTGCAGGGATACCGGAAGCTTCCGTAGCGGTTACACCACAAGAAAAGACGTTTCCCGGACTCGCGTTCGAGTCCGTCATTCATCTGTCTGCTCATGTGCTCAACCCCCGGTACCATGGTTATTGCAGATCCAGGTTCTGCACCCTGCACAATGCACCCCGTGCTGGAGGGATTATACAAGAACGTCTATAGTTCAAACGTCATTCGCGCTATTAAGTATTTCGCAGAAGCCATTTATAGACGCTGGTGAGCGCACCAGCGTGGCAGGAATAAAAATTAGTGGTGAGTGGGGATGAGGAATTCAGAGGAAGTCTATGAGATGTCCGCTCGGCGTGTCCCTACCCCTGCCGCGCCTGTTGAAAGTATCAGATCGCTGCGTTACTGGATCATAGGGTCGCCGGCTCCCGAGGATCTGTGCGCTTTTAACGCCGGTCATGATCGCCATGACGCGAACCCTGCCTTCGTAATCGCTGTTGACCCGTGCTCCCCAGATGACGTCTGCATGGGGGTCGAGCTCGTAGGTCAGGGAGCTTGCGATCTCCTCGGCATCCTGGAGGGTCAGGTCGTTTCCGCCTGTGATGTGGATGAGGCTTCCGGTTGCTCCGCGGTAGTCGATGTCCAGGAGGGGATGGTTGAGGCATTCGTGGACGACGCTCTCGGCCTTGTTCTGTTGCTTGCTCTCTCCGACGAGCATCACAGCAACGCCGCCTTTGCTCATGATGGCACGCACGTCTGCGTAGTCGATGTTGATGAGCGAGGGTTCAGTGATCGTCTCGCTGATGCCCTTGACGGTCTCTGCGATGAGCTGGTCCATAACCGAGAACGCCTGGCCGAGAGGCAGGTTTGGAACATACTTGATGAGCCGGTTGTTGTCTAGCACGATGACTGAGTCGGCAGCAGCTGATAGCGATTCAAGTCCTTCTTCCGCGCGCAAAAGCCGGGCTTTCTCAACCTGGAAGGGATAACTGACCATACCAACGACGATCGCCCCCTGGTCCTTGGCAATCTGCGCGACGACGGGGGCCGTCCCGGTGCCGGTACCTCCACCCATACCGGCGGTGATGAAGACAAGGTCTGCATCGCAGAGCAGCCCCTCAAGGGTTGGCCGGGCCATCTCGGCTGCGCGCCTGCCAACGTCAGGGAACCCGCCAGCCCCGAGACCCTTGGTGAGCGATTTGCCGACAAGCACTCTCTTGTCGGCCTGGATCATGTCCAGGTGTTGTTTGTCTGTGTTGATCGCGATCGTCTCTGCACCGTTGACCTGCATGTGGTACAGACGATTGATGGTATTGTTGCCTGCACCCCCGCATCCTACGATGACGATCCGTGGTTGGCCGAGGAGATCATCTTCATCCTCGACGGAATCCGTCTTCAGGTACTTTTCACGTTCTGCGTGTTTTAACGCTTCGTTGATGATCGTCTGCATTAAATACCTCCTAAACCTTGAATGAAATCTGTTCAGCCTCGCGGAGAACACGGTTTCCATGCTTCTCGAGAAGCGCCCTGACTGCGTGCCGCACGGCTTCTGATACCGTGGGGAACTCGCCAGCCTCCACCAGCTTCTCGAGCATCTCAACCTGCTGCCGGGGCAGTCTGATAGTTATCCGATCCATCATCGCAATCACTCATATCTGACATATGGCAGACATCCGGCTGTCATCTGTCAGACAATCGTAATCTTCATGTCTGACTGCATCAGATAGGTGATAATGGCTTCCATATGTTATAAATATCTTCTGAAATGAATCACCACCCTGCATAACGGTTTTATGGATAGCAGCCGACAACGTACCTCAAAAGGGCTTCAAGGATTATGAGAAGAGACCTGCCGGAGAGAATGGAACATGGCGGCAAGGTGCGCTGGCATCGCGCGCGAGGGAGAGGGGAATTGCTTGATTTCAGCGCCAACATAAACCCCTACCCCCCAGATATTCCCTGGGAACCGGACCTTTCGATGCTGAAAGACTACCCGGACGACCGGTATGAGGCGCTCAAAGAGGTGATCGGCAGGACATTTGGGCGTGATGCGGCAGAGGTCGCTGTCGGCAACGGGTCTATCGAACTGATCCGCGCGTTCTGCTCTGCCATGCTCGGGGAGGGAGATACTGTCTGCGTCACACCCCCGACGTTTGCCGAATACGAGATGGCGGCGCTGCTGGCCGGCGCCCGGTGCTCTGCTGACAGCACCGGCGCCTCTGTTCGGTTCCTCTGCAACCCAAACAACCCGACCGGAAAACTCTACACCCGGTCTGAAGTTCTCCGGCTGCTTGCAGGGACGGCGGAGCAGGGAGCGTACCTCTTTCTCGACGAAGCGTTCATTGAACTCTCTGATCCGCGCCAGAGCCTCGTTGACGTCTCCCACGAGAACCTCTTTGTCCTGCGCTCCCTGACAAAGAGTTTCGCTGTGCCGGGCATCAGGTTCGGGTATGGTTTCGCCGCCCCCGAACTCATTGAGAGGGTGGAGACGATGCGCCTTCCCTGGACGGTGAACGCGTTCGCCGAGTCCTTTGCGATCGAGGCCTTCCGAAATTACGATACGCTCAAAGACTCGCGGGAGAAGATCATCCGGGAACGGAGGTGGCTCTGTGACCGTCTGGCCGACCTCGGCCTCGTCTACGAGCCCCCATCTGCAAACTACATCCTGGTAGAGGTTCCGATGGAGGCTGGAGTGCTGGTCGAGCGGCTCCTCAGCCATGACATCCTGGTCCGGGACTGCCGATCGTTCGGGCTCCCCCGCCACATCCGCGTGGCAGTGCGGACCCATGATGAGAACAGGCAGCTCATTGAGGCGCTCAAGGCATGCTTGTCCTGATCATGGCGGGGGGAAAGGGGTCCCGGCTCCGGATGGGTGAGAAGCCGCTGGTCACCATCTGTGGCAGGCCGATGCTCTCCTACGTCATCGACGCCTTTGAATCCGCAGGACACGAGGTTGTCGTGGTCGCCTCGCACCGGACACCGTACACCAAAAACTGGTGCCGGGCAAGGGGGATAACCCTCTATGCGGCCGAAGGGCTTGGTTACGTTGAGGATATCCGGGCAGCGGCCGAGGACCTCGTGGTAGAGGGGACGCCTTTCTTCACCTCGGTGTCGGATCTCCCCTGTCTTGCACCCGATATCATCGCCGATGTCGAGGATTCCTGGCGCCGGGCGGGAACGCTGGCGTGCTCCACGTGGGTGCCCCGTGACCTCTGCGAGGAACATGGTTGCCGCACGCAGTACACGGCGATGGTCGACGACACGGTGGCCTGCCCCGCCGGAATCAACATCCTGACGGCGGGCGATCCTGACAAACCCCAGGAGGAACTGCAGCTCCTCCTGCATGACCGGCGGCTCGTCTTCAACATCAACACGCGCGAGGAGCTGGTGCTGGTGCAGGAGTACCTCTGCCGGAAGCGGATCCCGTAGTTCCCGATGGGTGCCGCTCCCACCTTCATTTCCCGGGGAGAAACTGTATTATCAGATTATCGCTGACCTCTATACATGGAGTCTTGCCGGGAAATCGAACTGGAGGGGCATATCATCGATTCGGGTGTTATGACCCTGGTGTTCGATAAGATCATGGATATGGGAGGGGAGTTTGAGATCCTCACGTTTGAGGTCGGGAAGCTCAAGACGGATACAAGTTATGCACGCCTGCGCGTGTCTGCGCCCACCGTTCAGCAACTCGATGCCATCCTCTCTGAACTGCACCGGTTCGGCGCACGCACGCCCGAGATCAGCGACGTCATCCTTGTACCGGCAGAGGG
>LFRN01000048.1:12696-23046 GCA_001512375.1 Candidatus Methanoculleus thermohydrogenotrophicum
TCGTTGTCAGCGAGGCCGGGGTGCGCGTGATCTATCCGGAGCGGCCGAGGAAGGCCAGCACGTTCGAGTTCATGCATGGGACCGTCTCGTCGGAGCGACCGAGCGAGGCGATCATCGCAAAGATCGCCCGCGAGATTCTCAAGATGAAGCAGGAGGGAGGGAAGATAGCGCTCGTCGGCGGCCCGGCAATCGTCCATACCGGGGCGGCAGGGGCCCTTGCGAAGATGATACGCGAAGGCTACATCGATGTGCTCTTTGCGGGGAACGCGCTTGCAACCCATGACATCGAGTCCAATCTCTATGGCACATCTCTTGGAATGAACATCAAGACGGGCACGCTCGTCACGGGCGGGCACAGGCACCACATCTGTGCCATCAGCGAGATCATGCGGGCCGGGTCCATCAAAGACGCCGTCGACCAGGGGATTGTTACCGGCGGAATCATGTACGAGTGCGTGAAGAAGGGCATACCGTTCGTGCTCGCCGGTTCTATCCGGGATGACGGACCGCTCCCTGACACGATCACGGATGTTGTGGAGGCGCAGGATGCCATGCGCCGCCATCTCTCGGATGTTGGTATGGTGTTGATGGTCGGGACGCTCCTTCACTCCATCGCTGTTGGGAACTGCCTCCCCTCGTACGTCAAGACGGTCTGCGTCGATATCAACCCCGCAGCGGTGACGAAACTGATGGACCGCGGCACGACACAGGCGGTCGGCGTCGTGAGTGATGCAGGGACGTTCCTCCCGCTGCTTGCAAAACAGCTGGAGGAGCAAAAGAAGGCCTGATAGGGTATCGATTCCAAATTGTCGGACTCTGCCAGACCCCCCGTACCGGTTAAGGGGCCCATCCCCCGGAACACCGGACCGCGGTGAACATCACACCCGGGTGGGTGGGGACGGCTTCCCTTCCCTGCAAACGATCGGTTCGGCGCGTCACCGCGTAAGCGGCATACAGTATGGCTCTTCCCGGTCCAGGACGAACTTCCACTCTTCTTTACACCCACAATCCATCTCTGCGAGCGCGCGTAAGAGCCCGGTATCCCCGGTCAGCGAGTAGTCGCGGATCCCCTTCACGAGTGAGCGGTCACAGTTACCGCAGTTGTGCGGACCCCGGACCTGTCCGCCTCCGACGGGGTCGCAGAGAAGATGTACCGGGGAACTGATCAGCACGTCAAGGACGGTCCAGAGGTAGGGCGGGCGGTATGCGTGCTGCCTCCAGAGACGCTCGACCTCGGTCCTGCCCTGGACGGTGCAGAGGTTCATGGAGATGCTGTCGGCGACAGAGGAGACCTCCCTGATAGAACGCATCATGTCGTCGCGCGCCTCGCGCTCGGTCAGGAACGGCGGTTTCATCAGGAGGTAGGCCTTCACGCCCACGCCAGCGGCGTGCGCAACCCCTGCGGCGTGGCGGAAGTCGGCATACGAGAATCCCTTATTGATACACTTCTCTCTGATGAAATCGTTCGTGGTCTCAAGGCCTATGGCGACAGAGAGCGGTGTGGTCCAGGCACCGGTATCGATCATCTCCCGAAACTCCTGGAGCGTATCCGAATCGATGTATTCTGGCCGTGTCTCAGCGATCACCATCTTGCCCTGGAACGCTTCCGCGACGGCGCGCCGCGCAGCCGGGGGGACTTCGTCGGGGTCGAAAAAACTTCCTGACGTGAAGACCTTGAGCACCTGGTAATCCTCATCGCGAAAGTTCTCTTTCACCCAGCGGACCTGGTGGATCAGCCGGTCGACGAGGTCATCCCGGGAGATCTCTGAGTAACGCTCGTGCCGGTAACCACACATACGGCACCGGTTCCAGGAACATCCCCCGCTCCTGAGGATAACCGTCAGCGTATTGAGTACCTGCCCTCCGATGCGGTCCTTCCCTCGCCAGGATGCCAGCGGTTTCTCAACTGATTTGGATAGCATTATACCTCATATTCGTCGATGTAATGGTATGAAAAGGATCGCATGGTTGACACTCCTTGCTGCGACGCTGCTGGTCTCTGTGGCGTCAGCTGCGTACGTCGAGATCAATGCTCCAGAGACGGTATACGTTGGCGAACCCCTCGTCGTCACCGGCACCACGGTCACGGGGGGGCTCACAAAGCCTACGCTCAACCCGGGGTTCAGTACTGATGTTGTCTTATACCGTATCAAGCACTCAAAGAGCGAGGTTGATCGGAAGACCATCGTTGTGCAGGAGGATGGTTCGTTCTCAGCGACGTTTGATACCAGGGGTCTTGCTGCAGGGACGTACACGGTCGAGATCATCGACCCCGATTATCCGAACACCTTCGGGGGTAGTTCAAAGACCCTGCAGTTCCTCAAACTGGTCGACCGGTCAGGGGATATCAAGATAACCTCTGATCTCAATCAGGAATTTGATGGCAGCCTCGATATCGCGGGCGCAATAGACGGGATCGGGAACGCGGGCGTGAGGATCCTGGTCGAGCATAACGGCACCACCGTCTATGGGCCTGAGTACATCAGGACCGATGCGAATGGGGCGTTCTCAGTGACCGTGCCCATACCTGGCGCAGGCACGTATCATGTCACATTCTCTGACACGCGAGGCTACATCGGCACCACCGAGTTTGTGGTGACGGGTGCGCCGACTCCCACAGAGACGCAGGAGCCGGTGGTCTCGGCCAGTGCACCTGCTACACGGTCTGCCCCGGCCTACTTTGAGGTTGATACCAGGACCGGCAAGGTGACGCTCACAACATCATCCGGGGTTGACTGGGTGGTCGAGTACATCTCCGAGGACGGAGACCTCCATAAGGTCAACGAGAAGGGGCTGCTCGATCCCGAGGTCATTGAGTTCTCCGCCCAGGGAGGCCGGATCTACGTTAAGATCTACCCGGTTGGCTACAGCGACAGCAAAACGGTGCGGCTCTCGGGCACGAATGTCGACGCGATCCGGGTGAGCCAGGATGCGCCGGGGTTCTTCGGTGACGAGGTGCCCACCCCCACCACAGAGGCTGCCACACCACTCCCTGCAGTGCTGGCACTCCTTGCGCTTCTCGTGGTCGTCTTCGGCCGCCGGGGGTGAGCAACCTTTTTTTCATCAGGTGACCAATAGGTAGAAGCAGGCCGGGATAGTCTAGTCTGGTAAGGCGGTGGCCTTGAAAGCCACTGGTGCCTGGCACCTCGGGAGTTCAAATCTCCCTCCCGGCGCTTTGATATATCCCATCTTTTCTCACCTCTTCCATCTGCAGGCCAACCACCGCAGGGGTTGTTCTCGGTCCGGCATCCAGGCCTCAATCGCGGGTGGCTGGTCACCGCAAAACAGGGCGCAAATAACTATATCGTGACTGCGGTCAGGAGTGCATACATGCGCATAGGGATACTCTCCGACACACATGACCACATTGCGATGGTTGACGCGGCCGTAGGACGGTTGAACAGGGAAGGGGTTGACCTGGTACTCCATGCCGGTGATTACATCTCGCCTTTTGTCATCCCGCGGCTGGCAAACCTGAGATCGCCCATGATCGGCGTCTTCGGGAACAATGATGGCGACCGTCATCTCCTGGCGGCGCGGTTTGCTGAGTACGAGCACCTCAGCCTGCGGGGGGCTTTCGCCGCTGTCAACGCGGAGGAGACGATGATAGGACTCCTTCACGGTGACGACCGTGAACTCCTGCAGGCGCTCATCGCGAGGGAGGCATTCGACGTCCTGGTCCATGGTCATACCCACCAGGCGAGGGTCGGGGATACCGGGAAGACACTGGTCGTCAACCCCGGGGAGACCTGTGGTTACCTGACCGGCAGGCCTACCATCGCGGTGCTGGATACGGTAGCCAGGGATGCGGAGGTGCTCTCTCTCTGATCGTGTGGAAACGGTGCGAGTGCGGGAGGAGGTTGCCTCAGGACTCGAGGGCGTTCACAAAAACCTGATGCGGGTTATGCCGCACCAGGTTCTCCGGGCTCTTCTCTGGCTCTTTCCCCAAGATTCCACGCAGGAGTTCCGGCATACCCGAGGTCTGCCCTCAGGATCGCCTCAGAGGTGTTCAGCGAGTCCGGGACATCGAAGTAGAGGTAGCCTTTCTGTGATTCGTACCGGTCCAGCGTCTTCTGCCTGAATGACTCTCCAAATGAGGTGAAAGGCGGGACATCAAGAGGTGCAAACGTCGCTCCCTGGTATTCGAGGGTGAATGCGCTCCGATCTGGTGTCACGATGGTGTAGAGATCAGAGTCGCCCTTGTGTCCGAGATTCGTCGACTTGACGGTGACAAGGAGGAACATACGCCCTTCGCCTGCCTCGAATTTTGTCATTGATGCATTGACAGGTTCTGCATGGTATGCTTTTGCGGTCCTGGTAGACTCCACGAGCAGCGAGACCATGTTCTCGCCCGGGGGGTCGTCATAGGTGTGGCGCTCCTGGAGAGACAGTATCTCTGACGGTGACGTGACTCGCACCGATACGGCCCCGACCCCCGTGACAGGTATCGCCGCCAGGGTGCTGGTAGCGGCGGTGCTCATCAAAGGCGCGCCGACCTGCAGGTCGAGTGCCTCAAGCCTTTCTGATGCCTCGACGAATTCCCTGAAGGCCGTAGGCATCGATTCAGGGGTATTGAGGAGGTTCCGGCTGGTCGTGGAGTAGGTCTCGAGCAACCTGATGAACTCTTCTTTAATGGGCTGTTGTCCGGGAGATACCTGGAGCGGTTGTGCCTCGCCGATCAACCGGGTGGAGAGTGCGTAGAGGTCGTCCACCGCTACAGAGGCCGCATCTGTATCCTGCAGGTAGAGGGCATGGGCATGTTCCATCGAGAGTTTCATCAGGCGGATGCTGGCTGTGTTGATCAGTGCTGCCAGTTGTTCATCGTCGTAGTGGCTGGTCCACGCGGGAGGAGCAGCATCAGCGAGGGTCAACGGCGGCGGGGCTGATGTCTCGCTGCTTTCCGGGGTGACCGGTGTCACGTCTTCCTCCCCGGTGCCCGGGGATGGTTCGGGGGTTTCCTCAATGCCCGGGGATGGTTCGGGGGCGGGGGTGTCAGGAACCTTCAAACTGTTTCCTGCCGCCAGCAGATCGCCAGGTGAGAACGGTAAAAGTTCTCCTGACTCCAGTGCTGCGAGCCCGTAGCCGGGGTCGGCGATGGCAGGCGTAAAGAGGAATCCCGTGCAGACGGCGATTCCGAGAGCAATGAGAGCGTTTGCGTGGTGTTTGCTCATGCGCATTTTTTAGCAACATCTGAATATTAATATTATTATATTGTCCGTTGGAAAAAAGGGGCTCTCCGACAAAACCGTTCCCTGTATCAACCAAAATCCGCTGGTCCTGGACCGGTGCATCATGGTACCCTCCCTCCCCCGGAAGGTCGTTTCTCACGAGACGCCCATAAGGCGGAGGCTCATTCTGCACGGCCGTGACTGCTCTTGCGGGCAGTGGACCGCGGGGGAGGGGGCGCGCCCGCGGATCCCGGGCCTTCGCGATGTGAACCCGTCGCGCTCTCAGGCACTGGAGGACCCAGCCAGGGAGTACCCCGGCAAATCCCCATACCTGACATTAGCGCCATGGGGGAGCCCCCTCCCCGTTATGCAAAGGCCGGGGGCTTTCACGTGCCCGACCCGGAGATGGTTCATCAGTCGAGCCTGTGGCCGGGGAGATCTTGCGTTTCACACAGGAATCGTCGGGCATGGGTATCTTTCTGCGCAGGAGAAGGCTCCTCTTGTGGAAACATATATGAACTCTTACGGGTTACCGGGATAGGAGGGATGCCTGTGGAGATCGTGAAGATCCCGAATATGGACAAGGCAGAGTATGATCAGCTCATCGAGGAGGGGTTTATCAGCCGTATCGCGTTCCAGGGGAATAAATACCCATACATTGCCCCTTTCCTCTATGTCTTCGATGGGAAGTTCCTCTATTTCCTGGCGACTAAGTACGGGAGGAAGAATGACCTCTTTCGGCAGCACCCCTATGTCTCTGTGGAGATCGAGAAGTACTCGAGTGACCTCTCCTGTTACACCTTCGTGACCATGCAGGGTTACCTGGTGCAGCTTGAGGATGCAATCCAGAAGAAGATCATCAGGGAGAAGTTTGTGGAGATGATCGAGAGGCACAACCTCTCAAATAACGTCCTTGCCGCGCTCGGCCACAAACCCGAAGAGCCAATCGAGGTGATAGCATCTGAGGAGCGTTCGAATATCTGGAAACTTACCGGAGTGACCGATATCGTCGCCTTAAAGAACTTATAACCCCTTTCAGGGAATGCCCCCCTCCCTGCGGCAGTGTCCATCGTAGTCTGGCATGCCTGTGCCATCGATGTGGTCAGGTGCCCGGGCATCCCACGCACTTCCCGGCGCTGCCTGCCGGGGCGGGTGGGGTGGGGGGACGTTTGCGGCAACGCGCACCTCGACGTGGGGCATCCAGTGCGCTTTATATAAGATGTAATATTCCAGCAGGAAGACCTGATCTAAACGCAGTAATTGACCTGACAGGCAACTCTGCGGGCGGCGCCGGGGCGCTTCGGGGACCGGCCAGTCCATCCGTGCTCCCCACCAATCATCGCTCACAAGCAGCGCCCCTGGCCCGCTCCTCTCCAGCAGTTTTTGCCTCATCAGCACCGGATGTACCTATCAAACGGAGAGAGAATTGTTCGCATCGACGCGATACCCCATTGATTCTCTTAGATCAACCATAATCGCCAAATCTCTCATTGAAATAATAATATTTTTATAGTCAGATTTAAAACAATAGATGCGACCTAATGGTGAGCGGATGAGGTCAGACAAAGTACGGTATTTTACACCACGCGATGAAGAACTCGCCGAACTCCTCATGGGTATCGGCCTTAAGAGGAATGTCTCAAAAGTGCTGGTATACCTTGCGAACACAAAGGAAGCCACATCTCGTGACATCGAGCGCGGCACTGATCTCCGGCAACCCGAAGTGAGTATCGCCATGCGCTACCTCAGGGAGTGCGACTGGGTGGATACCCGTGAGAGCAAGTCAGAGAGCAAGGGACGGCCGGTGAAGATCTACACGCTTTCCCGTCCCATAACCGAGATCATGGACACGATTGAGAACGAAAAGAGAAAAGAAGCCCGTCAACAGCTAGACCTTATCCAGAAGATGCGAGAATGTATATCAATGCAGTGATACGACGCGACAACCCTTTTCCTCACCAACAATGACCGTTATCTTTTCTTTGTAGACGGAGAAAAGACCACACTCCAGTGCACCAGGGATGGCGGCTATCGCCGTTTCCAGGCTTTCGGGGTCCGTGATCGTCCCGAAGTCACAGTCGATGATGAAGTTTCCGTTGTCGGTGATGACCGGACCGTCCTTCTTTGTCCCCTCTCTGAGGGCAGGGCTGGCTCCGAGCGCAGCGAGGCGCCGGGAGACGGGCGATGAGGCGAAGGGGAGTACCTCCACCGGCACAGGTGCGTTCAGGGTTTCCACCATCTTTGTCGGATCGACGACGATATACACCGTCCGGGCAGCGTCGCAGACGCACTTCTCCCGGAGGAGCGCTGCTCCCCGCCCCTTGATCAGGTGGAGATCCGGGTCGGCCTGGTCGGCTCCGTCAATGGCTATGTCGAGATCGGGATGCTCATCGAGACTGGTGAGCGGGATGCCGTACCGGCGGGCCCGGATGGCTGCCTGGTAGGATGTCGGGACGCCGGCGATGGATAGACCGTCTCTGGCGATCCGCTCACCCAACCGCTCCATCGCGAAGAAGACGGTCGATCCCGTGCCGAGGCCAACGATCATCCCATCCTCGACCATCCCGGCCGCGTGGTAGCCTGCATTCCGCTTTAACTCGTTCTGATGCGCTGGATCCATGTGTATTCTTCACCTTGCATTCAGATATTCATGCCGTTGAGGATATCCCTGAGGTCGTCTTCGGCGCGGAACGCCGTGCAGTCAAGTGTAATCGGTGTGATCGAGACATTGCCCTTCTGAACCGCGTGCACATCGGTCCCCTCTTCTGCATCTTCACGCAGAGGCCCATTGATCCAGTAGTACGGGCGGCCGCGAGGGTCAAGGCGTTTCTCCACACCTGTGTAGAAGAGTTTCTCGGCAAGGCGGGTGATCTCGTAGCCGCCGCGCACCGGCGTCGGGATATTCACATTAATGACATGTGCACTCTTCGGGAACCCGTTTTCCAGGATCTTCTCGCAGATCTCGCGGACCACCCGTTTCGCGTCACTAAATCGTTCCGTGATCCGGGAAGGGTCATCGAACTTATCGCCCTGGTCTTCCACCTGCAGTGAGAAGGCAAGAGACGGCACCCCCTGGTTGGACGCCTCGAGCGCGGCCCCGACGGTGCCCGAGGTCATGATAGACTCATACGAGAGGTTCTCGCCGATATTGATACCGCTGACCACGAGATCAGGGTTCAGGCGCAACGCAAACAACCCGATGATCACGGCGTCTGTCGGTTTCCCGCCAACCGAGTATGCGGGCACCCCGTTCAGCGTCACCCGGGTTGCGCGGATCGGCTCAAAGATGGAGATCGATCTCCCCACCGCGCTCTGCTGGGTAGCCGGTGCGACCACGGTGACGTCGGCGATCGGCTCAAGCGCCTCGTACGCCGCCCAGAGCGCCGTGGACGTGATCCCGTCATCGTTGGTGAGCATTATCTTTGGCTTCATCGTCTATATTATGGATCGTTCCTGCGCATCAAACATCTGTCGATCGTCAGGGTCAAGTGCTTGCCAGCCAACCTGTACTGCGATGAAGGCCTTTCTCGCCGAATACAGCGTATGCAATGACCCCGAACTTGCACCTGAAGGCGCTGCCATGCTCTCGGTTCTCAGCAGGAGTTTTACCCGATGCGGTTACGATGTGGTGACGCCGGAAGGGCCTGATTTTGAGGGCGAGATCCGGAGGCTCGCACCCGGCTGCGACGTGGGACTGGTTATTGCGCCGGATCATCTCATCTTCCGGTACACGCACCTCCTTGAGCAGCTGACTCACAACATCGGGTGCGGAAGCATGAATGCAGCGGTCTGTGCAAACAAACTGCGGACAGCAGCGATCCTTGCCCGGCACGGGATAGAGGTTCCTCCCCCTGCCCCCCCGGGGGGGATGCAGGTCGTAAAACCGATCATGGGCTGCGGCTCCCTGGGGGTCAGGCTGACTGATGAGGAACCCGGCGCCGACGAGTTTGCCCAGGGTTACCTGGAGGGGGAGACGCTGAGCGTGAGTCTCGTGGGGAGCCGGGTGACCGGTAACGTCTGTGAGTATTATTCGGGGGCTCCTCCACTCCTGCTTGCCGTCAATCGGCAGGAGATGGGTATTGATAGAGATGGGAATTTCCGGTACCTCGGGGGCGAGACGCCCATCCACCCTGACCGTGAGGAAGAGATCGTATCCACCGCCATCCATGCGATGAGCGTCCTCGGGTGCCAGGGATACACCGGGATCGATATCATCGCCGGTGACCGCATCTACGTGGTGGATGTCAACCCGAGACCCACGACCAGCCTGGTCGGGATCGCGGAGGTCATGGAAGAGGAGATCGCAGATATCCTGGTAGCGGCGTCTCGCGGCGAGGCGCCGGCAGAGGTACACCTCTCGGGGAGGGTCCGGTTCGATAAAGACGGAGGGATCAGCCGGATATGATCGGCATCGATATAGGAGGTGCGAACCTCAAGGTCGTCGACGACGCGGGTGTGCATATTCACTACTGCCCGCTCTGGCAGGGCGCACCGCTCACCGATCTCCTTGAAGCCTATAGAGAACCCGCCGCCGTGGTGATGAGCGGGGAACTGGCAGACTGCTTCGCGAGCAAGATCGAAGGGATCCGGTGGATCGTCGATGCCGTTCATGCGGTCATCCCGGACGCCGTCTTCTACGGCATCGATGCCGCGTTTCATACCCGGCCGGTCCCGGCTCTTGCTGCCGCGAACTGGCTGGCATCAGCCGATTACCTGCGGAAAGACTACGCTGATGCGGTTCTCCTCGATGTCGGGAGCACTACCGCCGACGTCATCCCCCTTAACTGCTTCGAGGCCCTTAAAGGACTGACTGATACCCGGCGGCTACAGAAGCACTACCTCGTCTACACCGGTATGCTCAGGACGAATATCGCAACGCTCCTCCCGTCAGTCATGCTGGACGGGACGGTGACCCCGGTGAGCACCGAGTACTTCGCTACAAGCGCCGACGCACACCTCGTACTTGGCCACATCACTCCGGAAGATTACACCTGCCCTGCACCGGATAACGGTGAAAAAACACCGGATGCGGCCCTCCAGATCGCCAGGCAGTTCTGGCAGGCCCAGCGGACGTTGATCACCCGCGCGGTGGGGCGCGCACTCTTCCAGAGCGGTACCGGGCGGGTGATCACGGCAGGGATAGGAGCGGATCTCTTTGCCCGGGAACTGGGCGGCGTGACGT
>LFRN01000045.1 GCA_001512375.1 Candidatus Methanoculleus thermohydrogenotrophicum
GAGGTGAGGCAGCGCCTCGGGATCGTGATCGAGCAGATCGATGCCGTGAAGAACCCGCAGTATATCAAGAAATATCAGCTCCGGGTAACCCCTACAACCCTTGTCATCGAGGATGATAAAGTCAGGGAGCGGATGGAGGGGTTCGTCCACCGTGAAGACCTCGAGGCTGCTATCCGCCGGCACCTGCCCGGGTAACCCGGTGCCGCAATTCTCTTTTTGTGGTGTATGGGGCTATCTATCCCAAGAGGGATAGAGGGGCTGTGTGCGTGACGCGGCTGGCAAAACTCTTCCCCTGCGCGGCCAGGATAAGAGGTGGAGTTAGCGCGCGTGCAAGTCTCCCCTCCCATGAGAGAGGCCCTGTTCCGGAAGAGTATGAAACCAGGATCCGCAATCACTCGGACGGGGAACGGTTATCATGGGAAAAGGTGTTCGGTGCATATCGGGTGCAGGGCTGCGTGCCAGGTCCTGGCCCGCGGAGCGGCAAAAACACGGATGAGCCAAAATCCCCGACCAGAGGATCACCGTCCCGGGGGGCGCCCCTCGAGGTAGCCGTAGATCCTTTTTATCCGGTGGGCAACAGTTCTCCAGCCTTCTTTTCGCATTACCGGGCCGTCACGGAGTTTTATCTGCGATATCCTGATCCGC
>LFRN01000054.1 GCA_001512375.1 Candidatus Methanoculleus thermohydrogenotrophicum
GAGGTGAGGCAGCGCCTCGGGATCGTGATCGAGCAGATCGATGCCGTGAAGAACCCGCAGTACATCAAGAAATATCAGCTCCGGGTAACCCCTACAACCCTTGTCATCGAGGATGATAAAGTCAGGGAGCGGATGGAGGGGTTCGTCCACCGTGAAGACCTCGAGGCTGCTATCCGCCGGCACCTGCCCGGGTAACCCGGTGCCGCAATTCTCTTTTTGTGGTGTATGGGGCTATCTATCCCAGGAGGGATAGAGGGGCTGTGTGCGTGACGCGGCTGGCAAAACTCTTCCCCTGCGCGGCCAGGATAAGAGGTGGAGTTAACGCGCGTGCAAGTCTCCCCTCCCATGAGAGAGGCCCTGTTCCGGGAGAGTATGAAACCAGGATCCGCAATCACTCGGACAGGGAACGGTTATCATGGGAAAAGGTGTTCGGTGCATATCGGGTGCAGGGCTGCGTGCCAGGTCCTGGCCCGCGGAGCGGCAAAAACACGGATGAGCCAAAATCCCCGACCAGAGGATCACCGTCCCGGGGGGCGCCCCTCGAGGTAGCCGTAGATCCTTTTTATCCGGTGGGCAACAGTTTTCCAGCCTTCTTTTCGCATTACCGGGCCGTCACGGAGTTTTATCTGCGATATCCTGATCCGC
>LFRN01000076.1 GCA_001512375.1 Candidatus Methanoculleus thermohydrogenotrophicum
TCCGGGATCACCGCCCCCTCCCGGGTATCAATACAGGGTCGAGCATTCAGATGATACCAGAGGTGTGCATGTGCCGCCCGCGTATGAGTCGTATCCGGTATCAAGCAGCACATCTGAGTTTGGGTTTCAGCGCCTCCACTCTCTCGATACGTGAAAAAAGATGGGTTAAATCCGCATCAGTCCCATTCGAGTAGACCATGGTGAGTGGGTATGGTCCGAGATGGAAGATATGCGCTTTATCTATCCATCTTAACCTGGTAATGCGGGTGAAAGGGAGCATATCTGTCATACCGGGATGCTTCGATTGGAGTCGAATCGATGATCCCAACTCTCTCCTTCTGTGCCCCGAGAACAATTGCCTCACCGACAAGATGCATGAGCCGTTCCACACCCTCGACGCCGAGACGATATTTCACAAAATGGTGGAGTGTTGCAGGATTGGGCAATTGATACCCTGCTTCAGTCTTCTCTGCACCAAGGTTGAAACAATCCTCCTCTGTCAGGAGACGAATTGTCCGGACATAGGATTGTTTCCTGAAACACTTGATGACAAGTAGTTTGATCATAAGAATAACCGGATAATGGAACCGAGAGACCTGTCTGGAGTAGTATTCTCGTTCAATAGTCTGTGCAAGGGTATCCAGATAGGGCGAACTGAGGAACTCCGTGAGAGAGAAACCGGGTTCAATCTCTTCAATTCCGTCTTCTTTTGCCAAAAAATCGGTGTTAAAGGCCATGAGCCATTTTGGAGCCCGGTATCTATACCTGACGGAACAGCCCTCATCAAGGCGCAAAAAAATTAGCAGACCGGGTAACTCTCCGGTAAAAACCGGGTAAAATGGCAAGGTGCGCCGGAGGTGCGCATACTACCGGAAAAGAGAGAAGGGTTTATATGTCAGATCGGTGGTTTGATGGCCTCTAACATACATGATATTTTTATAATAATATTTAAATAAAATGCCTCCCCGACTACCCGCCCGTATGACTCCGAGATCATGGGTGCCCCTGGTGGGCATCATGTTAGTAATGCTGGCCGCATGCGTCGTCGCCGTCCCGGCACAGGAGGCCGCGAACCCGGACGTGCTCCGGATAGCAACCACGACAAGTCTCTACGATACCGGCTTGCTTGACGAACTTGAAGTGATGTATGAGAACACGTCCGGTGTGGACGTGCAGATCACCGCCCAGGGAACGGGCCAGTCCCTCGATACCGCACGGCGCGGCGATGTCGACCTGGTGCTCGTCCATTCACCAACGCAGGAACAGCAGTTCATCGACGAAGGCTACGGCATCAACCCGCGGTGCTTCGCCTACAACAACTTCCTCATCGTAGGGCCGGAGTCCGACCCGGCAGGAATCGCGAACATGACCCCGAAGGACGCGTTTGAGACGCTCTATGTCGCCGGGACGAACAACACGCCGGGCGTGGTCTTCGTCTCCCGTGGTGATGATTCCGGTACTCACAACCGGGAGCAGCAGATCTGGGAAGCAGTCGGCTACAACTACACTGAAGATATCCAGGACTCCGGGCCCTGGTATCAGGAGACCGGGAGCGGTATGGGTGAGACGCTGACCATTGCCAACCAGAAGGAAGCCTACACGCTCACCGATATCGGGACGTACCTCGCCTTCCAGGACCAGCTCGACCTTGTAGAACTCGTGACCGAAGGTGACGAACTCCTGAACCGTTACAGCGCGATCGCGGTCAACCCTGAGATGGCGGAGGGCGTCAACATCGACGAGGCCAACAACTTCATCAACTGGATCATCTCAGACGAGACCAAGGAATTCATCGGGAACTTTGGCGTTGAGGAGTTTGGCCAGCCGCTCTTTGTGCCGCTCTACGCGCCCGAGTGTACTGAACCACCGTTCAATTGCACCTGTGCAGAACCGGTGAACGTAACGGCGTGAACGCGGGAGCGCAAAAACCCTGCCGCCTGCCTCACTGTGCTGGCAGGCGGAGGGCACACCCCGCCCCCCGGCCGGCGGACCGGGGGGAGATAGATATTTATGACTGATCATCGTCTAGCAGGCTGTTATGAAGACAGATGCTGCTATTCTGTCGGCCGGTGCTGTCCTGATCCTTCTTATACTCGCCATCTTTGCAGGGTGCACGGGGGCGGCGCCGGAGGAAAACGAAACACCCTACGCCACGACGACCACACCCATTGCCGGTGTGAACGTCCTCCGGGTCGCCACCACGACAAGCCTTGAGAACACCGGGCTGCTCGCAGAACTCGAGCGGGTCTACGAGGACAAGACCGGGGTTGACCTCCAGTTCATCGCCCAGGGAACGGGCCAGTCCCTCGATACCGCACGGCGCGGCGATGTCGACCTGGTGCTCGTCCATGCTCCCGCACTTGAAGAAGAATTCGTGAATGACGGGTACGGCATCAACCCGCGGTGCATCGCCTACAACTACTTCATCATCGTCGGACCGGAGTCTGACCCGGCAGGGATAGCGAACATGAGCCCTGTGGAGGCCTTCCGGGAGATCTACGCCGCCGGGACGAACAACACGCCGGGCGTGGTCTTCGTCTCTCGTGGCGACAACCCAGGCACTCATGCCCAGGAGAAGGCACTCTGGGCGGAGGCGGGCTACGACTACGAAGAGGAGATCCTGGACTCCGGGCCCTGGTACGTCGAGGCCGGCAAGGGTATGGGGGATACCCTGATTCTTGCGAACGAGAAGAACGCCTATACGCTCTCTGACGAGGGAACCTACCTCTCGTTTAAAGACCAACTGGCGCTGGTGCCGATCATTGCGGAGGGTGCGAAACTCCTGAACCGCTACAGCGCGATCGCGGTCAACCCAGAGAAGCACCCGGATGTGAACGCGGAGGAGGCCACGAACTTCATCAACTGGCTCATCTCCGATGAAGGGAAAGAGCTGATCGGCGATTTCGGAAAGGCTGAGTTCGGGAAACCGCTCTTTGTGCCGCTCTACGCGCCCGATTGCACTGAACCGCCGTTCAACTGCACCTGCGCAGAACCGGTGGCTACTGCATAACCTGTCACCTGGAGACGTGGATGAGGTGATTGAAGAAGCAGGTGAGTTTGCGTGGTGAACGGGAACCCGATCATCGAGGGGTTCATCGAGGCCATCAAACTCATTGTCACCCTCGACCCTCAGGTGGTGGAGATCACCCTCCGCTCGCTCTACGTCTCCCTCAGCGCCACCTTCGTTGCCACGCTGATCGCCCTCCCCGTCGGGGCGCTGATCTACTTCTACGAGTTCCGGGGGAAGCACGCGGTCGTCTCCACGTTGCAGACGCTGTATGCGCTCCCTACGGTCATCGTGGGCCTGCTCATGTTTCTCCTCCTCTCAAACATCGGTCCCCTGGGGTTCCTCCGTCTCCTCTACACTCCCAAGGGTATGATCATCGCCCAGACAGTTCTCATCGTACCACTGTTGATGGGGCTGACGGTCTCGGCGCTCTCAGGAATCGACCGGGATAAACGCTACACGATCACGGCGCTTGGCGCAAACAGGTTCCAGACGGTTGCCACCATCATCATGGAAGCCCGGTTTGCGGTTATGTCCGCTGTTCTCCTGGGGTTTGGACGGGCTATCGCCGAGGTAGGGTCAGTGATGATCGTCGGCGGCAACATCAGGGGCGCCACCCGGGTCCTCACCACTGCGATCGCGCTCAACACATCGATGGCAAACTACTCGATGTCGATCGCACTCGGGATCATTCTCCTTGCGGTGGCGCTCGGGGTGAATATCACCCTCTCCCTGGTGCAACGGCGGTGATACCGTGGTGGTCATTGAGGCACGCAACATCAGGAAATCGTACGGCAACCTGCAGGTCCTGCACGACGTCGACCTCTCGGTCCGGGAGGGGGAGGTCCTCGGGCTCATCGGCCCGAGCGGCTCCGGGAAGAGCACGCTTCTGCGGATCCTCGACCTGATCGAGCCGCCGAGCGGCGGTGAGCTCTCGATCTTTGGTGTCAATACGGTGGAGGAATACAGCCGCTGGCTCGACCTCCGCCGCCGGATGGGGATGCTCTTCCAGAGACCGATCGTCTTTAACGCATCGGTCTACGACAACGTCGCGATGGGACTGCGCTACCGTGGGACACCCCGCGCCGAGATCGACCGGAGGGTGAAGGAGGCGCTTGAAGCCGTCGGACTCTCCCGCTACATCAGGAGCAGGGCGACCGACCTCTCGGGCGGTGAGCAGCAGCGGGTGGCGTTATCGAGGGTGCTTGTGACGGACCCTGAGATCCTCATCCTGGACGAGCCGACGGCGAACCTGGATCCCGGCTCGACCGCTACCATCGAAGCGATCGTGATGCGCATGAACCGTGAGGAGGGAATGACCGTTCTGATTAGTACCCATGACCTCATGCAAGGGCAGCGGCTCGCCCACCGGGTTGCGGTGATGATCGAGGGGACGGTAACCCAGGTGGGCCCGCCCCGCGAGATCTTCTATGAGCCGAAAGACCAGAAGATCGCCAGGTTTGTGGGTGTCCAGAATATCATCCCCGGCCAGGTCATCGCCCGGGAGGGAGGGCTCACCACGGTAGAGGTAAAGGAGAGACGCCTCGTCTCGGTGACTCCGCCCCCGGCCGAAGAGGTGGCGGTGGCCATCAGGGGCGAGGATATCTCCCTGCACCGGAGGGAACCCGGCTACGAGGAGGCGGAGAACCTCTTCCCTGCCAGGGTTACCAGCATCGAGCCTATAGCGCCGTTCGTGAACGTAACCGTAGACTGCGGATGTGATCTCGTCGCACTGGTGACGGCGAGAAGGGTAGAGGCTCTCGGGCTTCGCGCCGGCATGGAGGTCTGGGTCTCCCTTCAGGCGAAGGCGGTCCACCTGATCCCCCGGGAGGATTAGGGTGACCGGGCCCGGGCATGACCGATACCATTTACATCAGGCTGCCGTCAACGATTCAGGTGTGAAACTACAGGGGGTTAGCGGGAGGGGCGCCGAAGATATCCAGGTAACGGTCTTTTGCGCCGGAAGCTTGACCGGGCCCTTTGAGAAAGTGAAGGCGGCGTTTGAAGCGGGGCACCCGGGTGTCACTGTCGTCCTTGAACCCGGCGGTAGCGTGGAGATCATCAGGCGGGTGACCGGGAGCGGGAGGCCTGCCGATGTGCTCGCCTCGGCCGACTACGCGCTCATCCCGGAGATAATGGTGCCGGAGCACGCCGACTGGTATTCCGCGTTCGCGAAGAACCGGATGGTGCTCACCTACACGAACGAGAGCAGGTATGCAGACGAGACCACCGCCGGGAACTGGTATGATGTTCTCACTCGTGACGGTGTCAGGTGGGGCTTCTCCGATCCGAACTCCGACCCCTGCGGCTACCGCGCTCTGATGGTGATCGAGCTCGCCTGCGGCTACTACGGCGACGATCGGATCTTTGAGGGCCTCATCGGTGCCCACAGCACCATCACCGCGACTGAGGAGTGCGGCACTGTCACGATTCATGCCGCCGGTTCGCGCTCCGACGACACCACGCTCTTCATCAGGCCGAAGGCAGACGACCTCGTCAGGATGGTCCAGTCCGGGGATCTTGACTATGCCTGGGAGTACCAGAGCGTTGCAGTCCAGAACGACCTCCTCTTCATCGAACTCCCCGAGAAGATCGACCTCTCAGCGGTAGAATTCGCTGAGAACTATGCGACCGTCCAGATCGAGGCAAGGAAGGGCGACGCTACCACGCTCTATGCGGGCGCCCCGATCGTCTACGGCGTGACCGTCCCGAAGAGCGCACAGCACCCCGACCTCGGACTCGAGTTCGTGAAGATGCTGGTCGGCGCCACCGGCCAGGAGATCCTCGAGCGCGACGGCCAGCCCCCGATCGCGCCTGCGGGCGGCTACGGTAACATCCCTGCCGGGCTCGAGCCGCTTGTTGCGGTGAAGGCCTGAAAAGCCCTCCAATTTTTGCGAAGCAGTTATTCACGGGCGCGTGCAACCTGTATCCTGGAAGATATGGCGACGAAGACCGAGACGGTCTCCACCGATAAGGGGGTTGTGGCGGGCGGAGCGCCCGGAATGGTACACGGCGGTGTGCATCGTCTGGTTCTGCATCATGGGAGCGACGATCGTCGGCATCACGGTGCTTGCGCTTGCAAACATCGAGGTGACGGAGCCCGCCGACCCTGTTCTCTAACCGTCCTGATCGAGGTTCGTTCCTCTATGGTTCGTGTGGATTCGCTGGTCCTTCTGACCACATCGCCGCGATGAATATCGCGGCAAGGGCTGTTGTCAACCAGCCCATCGTAGCATGTCTCTGACACAGTTACAAGTCCCGCCCTTGCGGACCAGGGCGACTACTACTTCATCATCGGGCCGTCGTCGGGCGCAGGGAAGACCATGACTCTTGAGGTGATTGCGGGCCACCACCAGCCGGAACGGGGCTCACCATCGTCCAGGTGAGCCACGCCCGCAGGGAAGTGCACCTGCCCGCCACCCGGATGGCGGTGATCAGTGATGGGAGTCTCATGGAGAAGGGAGAGGCTGAACACCCCCGGATCCGGGAGATCGCCTCATTCGTCGGGATAGAAAACATTCTGGACGGGGTCGTGGTGAGAAACGAAGACGGGCACGCGACGGTGGATCTCGGCGGGCAGGTCTTCGAGGCGGCAGGTGAGGAGGCCACCCTCTGTATCCGATCTGATGATAATATCATCCTCGGNNTCGGGGGGGATCCCGGTGCTCGGAACTCGATGACCGGGACGGTCACCCGGATTGGTGGAGAACAGGCCAGTCGCTGGGGTGAAGGTAGACTTGCGGTCCTGACACGGGGCGGTCGGTGCGTGATCTAAAGCTCGCCCCCGGAACCCCGGTAACTCTCTCCACCAAGTCGACGGCGGTCCATGTTATCCGCGGGTGAGACCCTTCACCCGTGCTTCGCCTTTATCGAGAGAATGAGGCCGATGAGGATTGCGGTGGCACCGTTGGCTACGATGATGGCGAGGTCTCCTTTCACTAACCCATAGGCGAGCCAGAGCAGGATGCCGGTGAGGAGGAGGATGAGCATCGCAAGAGAGAGGTCAGCGGTCGACCGCGTGCGCCACGCCCTGAAAACCTGCGGCGCAAATGAGAGCGTTGTGAGCGTTCCGGCGGCAAGACCGAGTGCAGTGACGGGATCCATGGGTGATCCACGTTTCTCCTGCCAGGACCATGAAGCTTGGGGCAGCACCTCAGGACTGTGGTTCTGGCCCGCTCCCCTGCCTTCTTCTTTCCCGCCACTCCAGGGCGTAGGCGAGGATCATCCCGATGATGAACGCGACGGTGAGGCCGAACACCAGGGTGAGGACAGCGATTGCTCCTGTGACCAGGTACGACTCGGTCTTTACACTGTGCTTCCCCAGCTCGATCGCCACGAAGACCAGGAGTGCGCCAAAGACCCCGAGCGGTATGAGGGTCAGCACCTCCGGCGGGGCGAAGGCGACGGCGAAGATGAGGATGAAGGTGCCGGCGATGATGTTCGCCCCCCCGGTCCGTGCACCGAACCGGTACATGGCGGCAAGCCCTCCAGCGCCGTGGCACATGGGAAACCCCCCAAGTGGCGTGGAGATGAGGTTCATGGCGCCGATGGTACGGGATAGTCGATCCGGGTCCACACCGTTCTTCGGGAAGAGATCGTAGCTGAGGAGCGATGTCGCGAGGATTGCGTTTGTCAGGGTGAGCGGTATCTGCGGGAGCACAAGGTTCCAGGTGCCGGCGATGAAGTCTGCCGGTGTGGGGATGATGAGGCTCGGGATTGGTATCAGGCGGAACGGCGGCATCCCCTGTGTGGCGATACCGACGGCAAGCCCGATTACGAGGACCACCAGGGCGGAGATGTCAGGAACCCGGGCGCGTTGCGACGCTATGAAGAAGACAACGATGATCCCGATGGAAAGGACCGCAAAGAGGGCATCTGAGACGATGTAGTTAAGCGAGGTCCTCAGGAGGAGGAGCGCGAGCCCTGCCTGCACGCCCCGGACGACACTCTCCGGGATCCGCTCCCCGATCCAGGTCATGCCACCGACGAGCCCGAGCAGGAGAAAGAGCGCACCGACGACGATCCCTGATGCCACGATCTCGCCGCCCGAGAGTCCCTCTGCGATGACTATGGCGCCGATAGCCTTCATCGGCTCGATGGGGATTGGGAGGCGGTAATAGAGCCCGGCGATGATATACCAGACGGCGATGAAGAGGAAGAAGTGGCTGACATTTACGTCCGGGCAGACGATGGCAACTCCGAGCATGATGGGAAAGATTGTGCCGAAGTCGCCAACGGCTCCAGCGATCTCCTCCAGGGTGATCCTGATACCTCTTCCCTCTGTTCCGGTGCTCTCCGTCATAACTCCACTCTGTCTTATGCCCCCCCTTCTTTTTGGAGGTTCTGGATGGGGCATGCCGGGGTTTCTGGTGTGGGTTCGCTCTCCGGCTTCTCCTTATCGAGGAGATCCTCTGCCTTCAGCTGCTCGATGACGACATCCAGGTACTCGGAGACGATCTCATCTTTCCTCTGGATCTGCCTGGTCCAGACCCGCACTGTCAGCCTGATCCAATCCTCTTTTATCGACGAGACCTGCACCTTCGGCTCAAATAACGCGAGGCTGGGGCGGGGGAGGTCAGACGAGAGGCGCCCGATGTAGGGGAGGTCAAAGAGCCTCTGGATGGCTAACCGCTCGGCCGGCTCAACGTGGGGGAGGATCAGGGGATGGTCATGCGCAGCTCGACGCGCGATCTCCTGGACCCGTGTAAGGTCTGCTGTAATCGGGACGGCGATCGAAATCGGAACCTCAAGCAACCCGGCCCGGGAGTAGTTGATAACCTTTGACGATATGATGCTTGAGTTCGGCGTGAGGACGAGGCCGCCGTCAAGCCCCTGCAGGATCGTCGTCGTGAGGGAGATATCCTGAACTTTGGAAAGCCCCGTCTCTGGCCTTCCGCTGACGATCACCCACTCCTCGAGCCGGACCGGGCGGTTGATCGTGATCAGGATGCCTGCGATGACGTTCTGGATGATCTGGCGCGACGAGAACGCAACAACGATACTCAGGACCCCAAGCGATGCGACGAAGGCCTTCAGGTCGAAGGCAAGGAGGTAGCGAGCGCTTGCGTAGATCCCACCGATTGTGATGCTATACTGCAGGATAGCCGCTATCCACTTGGCAGTCCCGCGCGAGACCCGTCCCTCCAGCACCCGCATGAGGAGCATGTAGGCGAGGTTGCCGAGGAAGAGGAACCCGATAATGGCGAAGAGGAACGCGAGAAACGCATCAAAGGATGCCCCGGTGACGGGGACCGAAACGCTCTCCTGCATGTAGAGAAACGTAAGAGGGAAGAGGATTAATCACTTCCGTCATGAGACCTCGGCCTTGACCGGGATCTCCTCGGCCCGCAGGCGCTTGAGGATCTCTCTCAGGTATCGAGAAGTGATCTCGTCTTTCCGGGGAATTTTGCTGATCCAGATCCGCACCGTCAGTTTGATCCAGCCGTCGCTGACCGATGCAATGAGGACGGTTGGTTTGAACTGTGCAAGGTCCGGGCGGTCGGCGCGGAGGCGCCTGATGTAGGGGAGGTCGAAGAGCCCCTGCGTCCCGGTTCGGTCGACGGGACCGCTGTTTGGGAGGATCAGGGGGTCGTCGTGCGCCACTGCGAGTGCGATCTCGCGCACCCGTTCAAGGTCAGTGGCGACCGGGACCGAGAGAGAGATCTGGACCTCTAGAAGCCCGCCCCTAGAGTAGTTGACGACCTTTGATGATATGATGCTCGAGTTCGGCATGAGGATGAGACCGCCGTCAAGCCCCTGCAGGATCGTCGTCGTGAAGGAGATGTCGCGTACCTTGCAGAGCCCTGTCGTCGGCCTCTCCCCGACGATGATCCACTCCTCGAGGTGGACCGGGCGGTTGATCGAGATCAGAATGCCAGCAAGGACGTTCTGGATGATCTGACTTGATGAGACGGCCACGACGATACCGAGGATGCCGAGTGATGCGGCAACGGCCTTCAGGTCGAAGGCGAGGATGTAGCGAGCGCTTGCGTAGATCCCGCCGATTGTGATGCTATACTGCAGGATAGCCGCTGTCCACTTGGCAGTCCCGCGCGAGACCCGCCCATCCAGCATCCGCATGAGGAGCATGTAGGCAAGGTTGCCAAGGAAGAGGAACGCGAGGAGGGTGAAGAGAAACGCGAGAAACGCGTCAAGAGATACCTCGCCGATGAGTACAGGATCGCTTGCCTGCATTGCAAGAGAGATAGGTCGGTAAGGGAGTTAACCGCTTCTCTATCGACGGGGCTGGTGGGCCCAGGATGGAGGCCTGCCGAACCCCTCTACTCGACCCGGGTATCGAAACCTGCACGCACTGCGGGTTGCCTCACGCAGAAGCGCGCGGGAGAGCGCGAAGGGGAGGAGATAAAGGTAGCAATCAATATTCTTCGCGAACTTTACGTGACTGCTCCCCCCTCTCTCGTCTGGATATCCTGGGATACTACTACACCTTTGAGATCGCAGTCCCGATCTCATAATGTTGAACACCCGCGTTCTGGTCGCGATCTATCACTATAGTTCGTTGTGCTACTTTTTTGAACCTTGAGTTCCTCATACCTATATGGCCGGGCGTGAACAGATCACGATCGTCAGACACGTTCCCCTCTCTGTCCTGAATAAACGGATCAAGCACCCCAAAGGATTGTTGCCCCAGGTGGTCCCGCGCCTCGTGTTTATTCGGCTACGGTATAAAGGAATGAGCGTTGTCGACGCTGCGGAAGCGGTTGGGGTCTCTCATCAGACTGGTTACAACTGGCAGAAACGCTGGAACGAGGAGGGGCCGGATGGGCTGGTTCCGAAGTATGCCGGTGGCCACCCTTCGAAACTCACTGACGAGCAGAAAACCGCTTTGCTTGAAAAACTCCGGGAGAAAGAAGACTGGACAACCGCCGAAGTCCAGCGCCTGATCCAGTCGCAGTTCGGCGTCAGTTACAGTCTGGACCAGGTCCGGCGGATCCTCAAAT
>LFRN01000242.1 GCA_001512375.1 Candidatus Methanoculleus thermohydrogenotrophicum
ATCCTCTCCGCCGCCGGCGCAAACATGTACGCGCTCACACACCTCCAGAAGGCGATCGCAGAAGAGGTCGGAGTAGCCTGCGGGCGCTACACCCACATCGCGCTCGTCCCCCACATCTACTACCTCCGGGACATCAACGATATCGAACCGTTCTGCAAATCAGGCACCGCGATCCAGCCCATCGCCGAGGTCTGCCGCGCCTGCAGGAAGTGCCCCCGGGCATCCCGGGTATAATCCCCGGGCCGGCACTTTAATTAGGACTCACAAACAACATCTTAAGGCCGAATAGCCCGGTAGTGTAGCGGTCAATCATGCAAGGCTCTGGACCTTGCGACAGCAGTTCGAATCTGCTCCGGGCTACTCCTTCCTTCTTTTTCCCGCCGATATCCTGATGATGACTGCGACACCACGCACCAGGAGAGGTGACCTACCATTGGCTGACTATAACCTCGGCTGCACCGTGCAGCCCGGCGACGAAGCGACACTTGCGCTGTTTGCAGACCTCTCCGAACACGACATGATCGACCATATCCAGGTCCAGATCGTCCCCCTGCCCCGGCAGGCCTTCGAGGAATATCTCACGGCAGTCGCCGCAACCGGGATCCCGGCGACCATCCACGCCCCCCACCACAGCCACGGGGTGAACCCCTGCGCCCCGACGGCCTACGACGACCGGCCGCCACAGGAGATCGAGGCGCACATCGAACAGGCCATGACCCAGACCTTCGAGGCCGCAGATACCCTTGGCGCAGAGACGATCGTCATCCATGCCGGGAGATACCTCCCCGGGGAGCACACCGCCGCCAGGGACGGGTTCCACCGGTTCCTGGACCGCTACTTTGACCCCCGCCTCACCCTCGAAAACCTCCCGGCGGTATATCGGGGCTACCCCCTGCTTGGCAATGACGCCCGGGAACTCGAGAACCTTGCCGGCAGAAAGATCACCCAATTCTGCCTCGACTTCCCCCACCTCGCCTGCACCACAAACTACCGGGGCCTCTCGTTCGCGGAGGAACTGGAAGGGTTCGAGTCCCTCAACGTGACCCTCCACCACCTCTCAAACATACGACGCGGCTCCATCACCGACGAGCACCTCGAACTCGACCACCCCGACGGCGGCCTCGATCTTGCGGTGGTCTTTGCCTGGCTCCGGCGACACAAGACTATCCCGACGACGCTCGAGTACAAACAGGACTCCCCGGCGGTCTACGCCCGGCAGGTGCAGGGCTTCGCCCGGCTCTGGGAGGACCATGCCTGAGCCCGAACCCCGCCCCTACCGCATCGGGGCCACCCTGAGGACGACCG
>LFRN01000182.1:0-1460 GCA_001512375.1 Candidatus Methanoculleus thermohydrogenotrophicum
TCATCCCCACCCTGAAGGGTGGGGTCTTCCCGCTCCGCCCCCTTCACCCCCGCAAGATAAACGTATAGGCTCCATATGGGCACTCAGAAGAAGCAACGGTGGATTTCAATACTCATGCAACACAACACCCGGGACCGGGCAAACATTTAATAGACAAACCCGGTAGTTAGTGCTTCTGCTGATGCAGCATACGAACCACTGATGGGATGGTGGTGTGATGCCATTTCCCACAACCGGTCGACATCCGCACGAGGTACAATGCAACTGCTTAACCCGCTCCAGATGAACGATTGGAATAACAGGACGTTTTTATGGGTAGTTCAGGTATTCCAGGTCGCATTCATCGGGGTGGTCTACCTGGGTCTCACCGGCCACCAGATACCCATCGCGCGAGAGGTTCTGGCCTTCATCTACCTCACCTTCCTGCCCGGAGTCCTCGTGCTCAAGATACTCAGACTCCACGATCTCGGCACGGTCGAGACGACGCTCTACTCTGTCGGGTTGAGCCTTGTGGTCCTCATGCTCACCGGCCTTGCCGCAAACACCCTCTACCCAAAACTTGGGTATGCCCGGCCGTTCTCGTTCGGGATCCTCTTCCTCACCATCATCGTCGTCGTGCAGGCCCTGCTCTTCCTCGCGCTCATCCTGGATCGGGGATACACCGGCCCGGACCCTGTTGTTGCAGACATTTCCGCGCCCCCTGCGGCGGCCCCGTTCCTGCTACTGCTCCCCTTCCTTGCGATCATCGGGACCTACGTGCGCAACGAGTACCACATGGTCACATTCCTCTTCCTGCTTCTCACCCTCATCGCCCTGGTCGGCCTCGCCTCCGGGTTCGAACGCCTCATCTCGCCATCCTGTTATCCACTGGCGGTCTACTCCATCGCACTTGCGCTCCTCTATCATACCTCGCTGATATCAGGCTACATCTCCGGCTACGATATCCATCACGAACTTCATCTCGTCAACGGCGTGCTCGCATCAGGAATCTGGGATGTGACCATTCCCTACAACACAAACGGGATGCTCTCAGTCGTTGCGCTCGCCCCCATCTACTCGCTCATCACGAACCTTGATCCTGTCTGGGTCTTCAAGATCATCTACCCCCTCCTCTTTGCGCTCGTGCCGCTCGGGATCTACCGCGCAGTCGAGAAACAGACGAACGCGAAGGTCGGGTTCCTCTCAGCCTTCTTCTTCGTCTCGTTCTTCACGTTCTACACCGAGATGATCTCGCTCGCCCGCCAGCAGATCGCCGAGATCTTTCTGGCGCTGACGATCCTTGCGATGATCGACAAGTCCATGGCCCGGAGTAAACGTGCGTTTCTCATGCTCACCTTCGGATTTGCCATGGTCGTCTCGCACTACGGTCTTGCGTCCATCTACCTCCTCTCGCTCGTTCCAGCATGGCTGCTGCTGGTCTTCTCAGAACACCTGCTGGCAGGGGTACGGAAGAGACTTCA
>LFRN01000182.1:1505-3464 GCA_001512375.1 Candidatus Methanoculleus thermohydrogenotrophicum
GCTCTCCTCGCCTATATCTGGTATTCAACGGTAGCCGGAGGCATGGTAGTTACCACCATCACCAGTATCGGGGGTAAAATAGCAACCACCCTCCTTGCAGAGACACCCACCCCCGGTACCGCCCAGGGCATGCAGATCATCGCCAGGCAGGCCATCACACCCCTGCACAGCCTGGCAAAGATCGTCCACATCGCCACCCAGGGGCTCATCGCTGTGGGGCTGCTTGCAGCCCTGCTCAAGCGAGGACGGTGGCGCATCGAACCCGAGTACCTCGCCTTCGCGCTCGTCTTCTTCTCGATCAACGTAGCCGGCATCGTCGTCCCATCCTTCGCAAGCGCGCTTAATACTAGCAGGCTCTACCACATAACCCTTATCCTCCTTGCACCGTTTGCGATCATCGGCGGCATAGCACTCTACGAAACTCTTGTGGGGGGGATACGCGCATCCTGGGGAGCCCTATCCATGCAAATCGGTTATCAGGCACTATCTGTATTCTTTGTCGTCTTCTTCCTCTTCAACACGGGTTTCATCTACCAGATCGCGGATGACAGCCCGACCTCAGTGGCACTCGAGACGACCCAGGATAAACCGGTCTTCAACAATAGAGAGGTGGCCGGAGCAGAGTGGCTCATCTCTGCAGGAAATGAGCGCCCCATTTATGTTGATGCCACCCGCTGGTGGCTCATGAACGGGTTCAACCCCAGATATCAGCGCTATCTCCCGGAGAATGCATCATGGATGGAGTCAAAGTCATATACCTACTTTGGCACGTATAATATCGTGAGAGACAGCGTAAGGATCGAGACGCAGGAGCACGAGATCACCACGGCAGACTACATCGGTGCCAGGCGGTTCATCCAGAACCAGGACAAGATCTATGATAACGCCGGCTCTGCTGTCTACTATCGTTGAGGGCTGGAACCAGGGTTGATGGTGCCCTGGCAACCGGTGACAGAGGACACTGGCAGGACTCTGACCTGATCGTCCACAATGAGGTGGTGCCAGACCTGATTTGCTCAAGTGCTTCAGCGGGCATCACCTGACCTGGTTAGGAACCAGGTGATGAAGTTCTTCATGCTGTTCTCCCAAACGGAAAGATAATCTGAATAAACGCTAGAGGTTTCATGACCCTGTTTCTCCTTTCTGCAAATCCAGGCTGGAACCAGGGCTAATTCAATTTTACAGAACTTTGCCCGGGGTTGCAGGCACCCTCTTTCTTCACCCGGACCAAACCCTCATCACCTACCGCCTCCCAACCATACACACAATGGTTTTGACGAAGCGGATCATTCCCTGCCTGGATCTCAAGGATGGGCGGGTGGTCAAAGGCACGCACTTCGTCGGCCTGCGCGACGCGGGCGATCCCGTCGAGCTGGCCCGGCGCTACAACGAGCAAGGCGCGGATGAGGTGGTCTTCCTCGACATAGCCGCATCGAAAGAAGGCCGGGGTACCATCATCGACGTGATCCAGCGAGCGGCAGACGAGCTCTTTCTCCCGCTCACCGTCGGCGGTGGCATCAGGACGATCGAAGACATGCAGCAGATCCTCCAGGCGGGCGCGGACAAGGTAAGTATCAACTCAAGCGCCGTCCAGGACCCGGACCTGATCTCCCGGGGCGCTGAGCGGTTCGGGTCCCGGTGTATCGTCGTCGCCGTAGATGTTCGGCGGAACTACAGAATGGAGCCCGGAAAGACCGTCATCACCCTCGCCGACGGTCGGGAGTGCTGGTACGAGGTCGTGACTCACGGCGGGAGCAGACCTACCGGGCTTGACGCGGTTGCCTGGGCTCGAGAGGTTGAGGAGCGCGGGGCCGGCGAGATCCTCCTCACCAGCATGGAGACCGACGGGACGAAGGAGGGGTTTGATATCCCTATCACCGCAGCGGTCTCAGAGGCAGTCGGCATCCCGGTCATCGCGAGCGGCGGCGTGGGCACGCTCGAGCACTTCTACATAGGATT
>LFRN01000182.1:3555-10786 GCA_001512375.1 Candidatus Methanoculleus thermohydrogenotrophicum
CGGGTGAATCTCCCCAAACACCCCGACTATTTTTCCATCGACGATGATATCACCGCGGCGGCCGTCGATGAATGCAGGATCTGCCGATTCAGCGACTGTGTATGAGAGCGAGAGTTCCCGGCAGAAGACATCTGCCACCGCATACGCCTCAGAGAAGTCTGCGGCCGGGTGGATACTGACCGCGGCGACCTTCTGGTAGGTGATGCAATCCTCGACCACATCCCCTATCGCGAAGAGCCGTTGCGGGAGCTCGCGGTGCTTGTTTGCCTGGAGCATCTCCAGGAGCAACGCGAGGAGGTCTGTCCTGACCACGGTCTGCTCCTCGCTGATCGGGTGGAGCACCCGCAGGGTCCCGGGCAGAGGATCGCGCTGCATCTTCTCGTAGATCACCCGCTCATTCGTAAGAGTGAACGGTATCATCTCCAGGTAGCCAAGACCGACCATCACCGACCTCGCCGCCCTCGCGATGACCATGGTCGGGTGCTCCTCTGCGATGGTTGAAATGGCCGGGAGGGCGGCATCGAAGTTCTCGATGCCGTATGCGATCGCCACATCTTCAAAGATATCCCAGTCGTGGAGGATGTCGGCCCGGTAGCAGGGGACGAGGACCCGGACGCGGGAGTCCCCATCCGGCTCGGCGCCGAACCGCATCCGTGCGAGGAGCCGCGCCATATCTGCGGGGGAAAGGGGGAGGCCGAGGAGGGAAGCACACTCCTCAACCGAGACGACCCGTTCGGCCGGCGCAAGCGTGGGCATCTCTTCTCCCTCGACGGTTACCATCTCTATCGTCGCCCCGGCCTCGGCAAGCGCGGTGCATATGATATTTACCGCCATCATCACCGCCTTTTTATCGGTGCCGGTGCAGTCGAGCAGGATGTTCTTCGTCGCCGTCGTGATCCTCGTCAGTTCACTGTTAATGATGGGCGGGAAGGAGAGGACCTGGTCGTCAGCATCGACGATCAGTGGGAACCGGGGGAACCCCTCTACCAGGTGGGCATAGTCCCGGCCTTTCGGGTGGTCGGTGAGGATCTCATCAAGCGTCATCTCCCGATCGAAGTCCAGCGGGACGAACGAGCGATGCCGGGGAGAGGCGATGTAGTGGAAGGGCGGCGTGACCGCGTCGAGGTCGTGGACCCCGATCGCCACCTTGCCTCGTCCGCGGCCGATCGCCCAGTGGAGGGCCTCCTGGAGGCCCATCAGGCTCTCAACTGCCTCTTCATCGAGGTTGACGTTCCGGATCACCGCTGAACCGAGGCAGGGGCGGATACTGGCAAGCCCCGGGTCGACCGAGAAGGCGATACCCGGGTGGCTGACGGTATAGACCGGCAGCCCCTCCTCGATCCCGAGGAACCCGCGCATAGCCCGGGCGACACCCTCGGCTGAGTAGAGGTCAGGGCGGTCCGGGAAGAACTCGACATCCATATGATCCTCCTCGATCCGCTCGATGTCTGCCCCGATCATCGGGATACACTCGATTATCGTCTGCCGATCGGTCCCGGTCAGCCGTTCCAGGTAGCGGTAGGGTAACGTGATTATCGCCATCTCACCGCCTCCCTCCGTAGACAGGCATCTGGCGGACCCACTCGACATCGCTCCGGTAGAGGTGCCTGAGGTCCCGGAGCCCGAGCCGGAGCATCGCCACCCGGCTGACCCCGAGCCCCCACGCAAGTACGGGATGCTCAATCCCGAAAGGTGCGGTAACCTCCTGCCGGAAGATGCCTGCTCCCCCGAGCTCCACCCAGCCAAGCCCGTCGACGTAGACCTCTGGCTCTACGGAGGGCTCGGTGTAAGGGAAGTAGCCCGGACGGAACCTGATCTTCTCAAAACCCATCTTCCTGTAGAACTCCTTCAAGAATCCGAGAAGATGACGGAAGTCGACCTCCTCGTCCATAACGACCCCCTCGAGCTGCTCGAACTCGGCGAGGTGGGTGGGATCGGTGGCCTCACGTCGGTAGACCCTGCCGATGCAGAACGCCTTCACCGGGGGCTCCGGGTGCTCTACCAGGTGCTGGATAGAGAGGCTCGTGGTGTGGGTCCGGAGCACACACTGCTCCGCCTTTGCAGCGCTCCAGGTCCCTCCCCAGCCGATGGACGATGTCTCCCCGCCGTGCTCGTGCATATCACGGACACGCTCATACCCTTCCGGGAGCGGCCAGCGCTCGCCGAGGAAGAAGGTGTCCTGCATCTCCCGTGCCGGATGGTCCTGCGGCTGAAAGAGGGCATCGAAGTTCCAGAACGAACTCTGCACGATCCCGCCTGCGATCTCAGTAAACCCCATGTCAAGGAGGACACGGCGCATCTCGTCGAGGAGGCGCTGGTAAGGGTGGGTCTTCCCGGGGTAGGCGCGTTTTGGGAGTTTTGTCACGTCGTAGCGCCGGAGAGGGAGGTCCTTCCACGCACCCGAGAGGATCTGGTCGCGGGTGAGCGTGCCCACCTCCTCCTGCAGGTCAAGGCCCCGGGCGAGGAGTTCCCGGCCCCGGGGGGTTATCGAGACGGTGTAGGTGACCGTTTCCTCCTCCTCCACGAGTCCGCGTCTGAGGAGGTCGGCGACCCCCTCCCCATCGGTGATCGCACCCCCCTCGCCGAGCCGGGCAAGCGCGGCCTCGTCGGGGCCGGGAACGGCACTGCCGGTCTTCTGCACAACCCCGTCCCTGATGACGACCCACCCTTTCTTCCGCATCCAGCCGATCGCGATCTTTGCGAGCGGGTGCGCCTGCAGATCCCGCATCGGGATCTCGTTCTCAAAACTCTCAAACACCTGCCGCTCGGGGAGACCTTTACCAGCGTAAGCCCGCCCCTCCCGGGTCAGGATATACCGCCGGGAGATGTGCCTCTCCACATCCACAAGCCCCCGCTCGCTGGCGAGGTTTGCATACTGCACCACCGCCTCCCGGTGGGTACCCATCAGGTTAGCAAGGGTGGCCGCATCGGCCGAGCCCACCGATTCCAGGGCGACCAGGAGTCTCTTCTCATTCAGTGTCAGGTCCACTGTTACACCTCATCTGCCAGGTGTTCGACTGCATCCATCTTATCCCGTAAATCCGCAAGAAACGCCTGTACGCGTTCCCATGTCTCTTTCTTGCACTGCCCGCAGGTCATCTCACCACTCTCGCACCGGCGGCGCAGGTCGGCAAACTCCTCATCGTCCTCGAGCATGTGGAAGAGGTTTAAGAGGTAGACCGAGCAGCGGTCCGGCTCCCCGCCAAGACGACGCTGCTCCTCGAGCGTCATCCGCCCCCCGGTCATCGCTGCCATAACCTTCTTCCTGACCGAGGTGTCGGGTTCATAGAACCCAAACAGGCTTTCAGGGACACTGCTCGACATCTTTCCGCCCTGGAGCCCTGGCATGAAGATATGGTAGGTCGAAGAGGGGAGGTAGAACCCGAACCCCCCGTGAGCGATCTCGATCTCCCGGGCGGTGTCGTCCACCAGGGCGTATGGCCTGCCCATGATATCCACGTGGCCTGAGTATTTCTTTGAACCCGGAAACGCCCGGTGGACGGCCTCGAGGGCCTCCACCGGAGCGTTCTTCGAACGAACGCTGATATAATCGCCGCGGTCCTCGACCGTGAACATCCTGAATTTGTGGGCCACGTCCCTGGTAAGCCTGAGGTGCGGGTCCTGGTCGAGGCCGACCGGGACGACGGTGGGGGCAGGCCCGGCATCCAGCTGCGGGAAGAGGATGTCTGCCACCTGGGTGGCGACGCTCACGGCATGAGCCAGCGAGGTCTCGGGCCCAAACCCGTATATCGCCGCCAGATCCGAGAAGTTCACCTTTGTGGAGGCCTCGAAAGCAAGGTCCTTTAGACGCTCGTTTTTGCTCTGGTAGTAGGTTGTGCCACGAAACCCGAGGGCGTAGAGGGCCTTGAGATACTCCCTGCCAAACTCGCGGCACTTCTCCCACGAGATCCCGCGAACCGCATGGGCCTCCCGGTCGGCGATGGCCACGTAGCCGTTCCCACCCTGCTGGACGTGCCAGACAACCTCTTTCATGACCATCAGGTGCCCGAGGTGCGGGAGACCTGAGGGCATGAACCCGGTCAGAACATGGAACGGGGTGCGGTTCCTGATGGCGTCGGCGACCACCTGGTAGTCCCGGTGTCCGACGACAACACCTCTGCGCATAAACGGCGGTACCTCGGGAAGCCTCTGCACGACCTCACCGATAGGCTCGATGCCGAACTCAGCAAAGAGCCGATCTACATCGACGGTCTGGTTACTCGACCAGGGATTCATTCCGGACTGCATGAACTGACGCTCACAGTTTAATTCTGGCGAACTCAACGTATCTGATATCGGTATTGTATATGCAGGCAAACAACATCTTCTTTTTGACGCTGTGAGCAAGCCTGACCGAGCGGGAGATAGCGCTCATCGGTGTGGAGGTCCCGGACGGGACAGCGTGGACGAGCATCTCAGAGTGGGTCTTCTTTCCTGAGTAGACGCGGTAGTGGTGACCGAACTTGTATCCGGTCCGGGGGATGTAGCCTTTCTCCCGGAGGTCAGAGAAGACCCGTTCTTTCTCCCGGATCTCGACGTCCTTCTCTGCCGCCATGTCGAGGAGCTGCTCTACGGTCATCGGTCGACCATCCTGTGCGATCGTGAGGCACCCCCGGCGCATGAGAAAGACTGACTCGATCGGCCGGAAGAGCAGCCGTTCCGGGTCAAGCCGTTTGCCGTACCAGTCTTCCTCGAGCGCGGTTCCTGGCGGCAGATGGGCCAGTGCGTAGGTCCCAAAGAGGGAAGCCTGCACCGGCGTGCTGCATTTGACCGGCTCCCCGACAGGGGCGAGGTCCTGCACCCGCACCTCGTAGTAGGTCAGCTCATCCTCGTCGTCCACGACCGCGAGGAGGTACTGTTTGCGCATGTTGACGGCGGTGAGCACGTCCCGGCTCAACCGGTCGAAATCGACGAGATCCCTCTCAGAGAGAACCCGGATCAGGTACCGGGACTTCCCGGTCCCGGGCTTGTGGCCACGGCGGAAGACACGAAAGTCGTGCGGCCCAGGCTGGATCACGTAGCCGCGCTCACGGATGTCGCGGTAGACGAGGTACCTCCGGATAAAGTTCGGCTGCCCCGCAAAGAGACCAAGCAGGGTATCATAGCCGAAATCCTTCACCTCGATCTTACCCCGCTCCATGAGGTAGAGTGCCTCTTCGGGAGCGAGTCGAAGACCGGTTCTCTCCACCCTGCCATACCCTCCCTGCTCATAGAGTATGCGCCCTTCATTGCCAAGGCGCACCCAGGTCCCGTCGAATGTTGCCAACACGTGCAGATCTATAGGGGGTTTGCCTTCATTAAGGGATTGCCAGTATCTGTGTAAAGTCACCACGAGGGTTCTCTGACGTGTGAGCAGATCATCAGCACCTCCACAACCCTCCACGTGGGGCGATGGTATGGAGACAAGGGTGGTCACACGCAGAAGAGTGCGAAGAAACTACCACACAACTGCAAACCCGGGGTGCGTGAGAATATCTGCAGGAGGATGATGACCCCGGTGCATGGAGTCGAACCATCGGGCTCCGCCGGACCCCTGTTTCGGTTTGGATGCTCGTCTCCGGGCACTGGCCAATCACGCCCCGGGTGGGGGGCCTGTCCCCCACTCCGCCTGCCCTTCGGGGCAGTGGCAGTGTGTGACACGGGAGAAAAACCCGCCCGGACCTGACGGTGCCCCCGGCGACTCGTGCAAAATCCGATCCACTACCCACCCACATCCTGAGCGTACGGGTTATTGAGCATCGATGTACCCGTGCAGTCACGGGGATGCGGGACCACTATGTTTTTTTGCGTGCCGCATCACACCAGTTATTGATTCAATGATGAGAAGAAACCAACACTTCCGGCGTTCACCGATCCCGGTGATCATGGCAACGCTGCTCGTTGTAGCGGTTTTGCCAGCAACGGTCGTCTCTGCGGCGGAGACCGCTCCGCTGGTCACCTGGAATGTGACGTTCTCGCCGGAGGAGAACAATAAGTTCGATGCTGTCGCGAATACGGCGGACGGCGGCTACATTGTACTTGGCTCTACGCTCACGAAGACCTACGGGGGCAGGGAAGACCTGTTGCTCGTGAAGACCGACAGCCAGGGAAACAAGGTCTGGACACAGAAACTACCTGAGATGGCAGCCGCCTCTGTTGTAGAGACTGCTGACGGAGGATACATTGTCGCCGGCTACAACATCTCCACAGTCGGCCCGGACGAGAACCTCACCTCCCGGGGCTACCAGGGCACCTCGTTCCTGATCAGGACCGACGCCGACGGAGAAGAGATCTGGCGACAGGTCCTGCCAGGGGAGAAGGTCTCGGCCGTCCTGCCGACCGCTGACGGCGGTTATGCCGTCATCGGGTGGCTCTGGAATCCGCCCGGATCAGCCGATGATACGACGGCGTTCATCACGAAGACCGACGCAAACGGCACGCCTATCTGGAACCAGACGTTCCCGGCTGCCGCCGCAAACACAGCGGTGGTGACCGCCGACGGTGGGTATGTCATCGGAGGCACAAAATCGCCCTTCACCTACGACGTCGGCGACGCCTTCCTCATCCGCCTCGATGCTGACGGCAAAACGCTCTGGAATAGGAACTACAAAGTCCCGGTCATCTTCGATATCAAGGAGACCGGGGAAGGCGGGTTCATCTACTCCGGAAACTACTGGTACGGCCTGGTTGATGCGAATGGAGAGGAGGTCTGGCTCAGGAACATGGAGGGGCTCGCCGGCTACACCGTCGTCCTGCGGCCTGCCGGGGGCTACATGATCGCGGGCAAGGATATCAGGAGCGGAGTGGGGTTCGCGCTCGGGATCGATGAGGATGGAAACGTCCAGTGGAGAACAACATTCCCTGACGCTGCCATCTACGCTGCAGTCGACACTCCCGGTGGCGGCTATACCCTTGCCGGCATTCGCTTCTTCTCGCCGACCTCCAGCGCCGCATGGCTGGCAGGCCTTGAGGAGACGACGACGCCTGCGCCGACGACACCGGGATTCGGCGCGGCCGCTGCCGGGGCGGCGCTCCTCCTTCTGGTTGCGGTGAGAAAGCGGCGATGGTAACCCCATTTTTACAAGTGAACTACCCCGCACCTGTTGGGCGGGGCTTCCCGGCTATCATCCTCCTCCCCCTCGGGAGCGAGTCCACAGGCTCGAGCGGCGCTGTTCCGCGCCTGCAAGTGCGAATTGTTTGATATTGATCGCGGCGTTTTCATCGCCCCCGCGAAGGTGCGGTGGTACTTGAC
>LFRN01000024.1:0-542 GCA_001512375.1 Candidatus Methanoculleus thermohydrogenotrophicum
AAAGTCAAGGAAATCCCCCAGCTCGGGCGGTTCGCTGTCCGTGACATGGGTTCTACCATCGCAGCAGGTATGTGCATCGACATAACGCCGAAGCAGATGAGATAAAGTACTTATTTTTTGGTGGCAGATATGCAGAAAGCCAGAATACGTCTTTCAGGGACTGACTATGAGAAGATCGAGATGGTCTGTGACCGGATCAAAGAGATAGCAGAGCGCACCGGCGTCAATCTGGCAGGCCCGATCCCGCTGCCCACGAAGAAACTCGTGGTGCCCACCAGGAAGAGCCCTGACGGCGAGGGCACCGCAACCTGGGATCGCTGGCAGATGCGTGTGCACAAGAGGCTCATCGACATCGATGCTGATGAACGTGCACTGCGTCAGCTGATGCGGATTCAGGTTCCAAAAGATATCGGTATTGAGATTGTGCTGGAGAGCTGAGAGGTGAGAGCGGCATGAATGCCGCCGAGTTCACGACACGGTTTCGTGAACGATTCTCGTTTGAGGGGGTTTTTCTCCTCATACTCCTGGTCACAATCGCCCTT
>LFRN01000024.1:773-992 GCA_001512375.1 Candidatus Methanoculleus thermohydrogenotrophicum
GGGTTTCGGGATGTCTGCAAAGGAGAACATGCCGATCGTCCTCCTGATCTTTGGGGTGTTCATTCTCTACCAGGTCTGGACACGGAAGGTGCGGCTGCCGGACCACTGGGTCAGGGATCTCGTTCTCGGAGGGCTTGTGATGACCGGGATCATGGCGGTCTTCTACTCGTCGTTCGGTGCCCATCCAGAGGTGCTTCTGGACGGGTGGCTCCGGGCAAT
>LFRN01000220.1:0-311 GCA_001512375.1 Candidatus Methanoculleus thermohydrogenotrophicum
CTCACTTTGCGAGACCTTGTCCCACCTTCCTGAGTATTTTTCCCCTTCCCTCGCCGAATCCATGATCACAGTGTTGTCTCTGCACCCACTCCAGGGTAACACCCTGAACCCCACAACTCATTATCCTCCCCCAAACCCCTCTGGCGTCCAATCATCTCAAGAGCTTCCGCTCTTCACCCTCCGGTAAGAGATCCGCAATAACGCAGATGCTACACGCCTACCTCAAACTCGAGCAGTTTTAACCAGATTCCCAGATTCTTCTCATGATCCGGTGAGATGCACCTGAACCAGCGCTCACCCGCGATCGTAAC
>LFRN01000220.1:456-907 GCA_001512375.1 Candidatus Methanoculleus thermohydrogenotrophicum
TTCTCTTCAGAAACATTTGTCATCAAGACAAACGACTCAGCCTTGCGCAGTTCGGTCAGGTACGCCTTTTGCTGCAACTGTGGTTCACCGGCTCGGATCACCCATTCGGTAACCTGGATCGTTGGTCGCGGATTCTTTCCCGGTCTTCCCCGTGGATTCTTCTCGGTGACGAGAGTTTCAAGAGACAGATCGACCTTCCAGAGTCGATGCTTGCGAAGGCTTTTGCGTGCTTCTTCAAGCGCGCGTTGTGCGTCTGTCGCACAGGCAAACTGTTTTTTGGTCATTCCCTTGAGAACTGCAACGAACTCCTCCTGCTTTTTCAACAGGGTTGTCTCGAATTCATCGCGTCGATGATTACTCCGGAAAACAAGAAAGCGACAAGATATCCGGTCATCGGTTGTTCGAGTGAACTCCTGTACGTCGTAGGTCTCCAGCGTATCGTTGTCGGTAT
>LFRN01000077.1:0-284 GCA_001512375.1 Candidatus Methanoculleus thermohydrogenotrophicum
GTGTCAAAGATACCAATATCGTCGATAACAGCGCTCCCGATCTCGACAGCACTTGCACCCGCCATCATCATCTCAATAACGTTGTCGGCGGTAGAAACCCCGCCGCATCCGATGATCGGAATGGAGCACGCCTCGTAGAGTTCATAGACGCATCTGACCGCGATGGGGAAGATCGCCTTCCCGGAGAGGCCACCAAAACGGTTCCCGAGCACCGGCCGACGGAGAGCCGTCGATATCCGCATCGCCTTTACCGTGTTGATCGCGACGACTGCATCGGCCCCGCC
>LFRN01000077.1:487-10790 GCA_001512375.1 Candidatus Methanoculleus thermohydrogenotrophicum
GCAGGGTCCCGGGTGCCCCTCCTTCGGGCTCGGCCCGATAGACTTCGTGACCACCCCACCAGCGCCGTTTCGCAGGAGGCGGGCGAGTGACGCCCCGGTGGTTCCAAGGATGCCGGCTGCCAGCAGAAGGTGGTTCTTCAGCCGGACGCCGCCGATCTCGGTAGGGGCAGGATAAAGCGTAACCATCGAAAAAAGGTGGGAGTGAGGTATTATTATACCCTCGCGCCAAGTATAACTAAAGGAAGAATATCTGCTCCGCTCCCCGGAGCCCGGATACCGGAACGGAATACGGCAAGGCGACCCTTTTCCTGCCGGACCGTTATTCTCCGTGCAGCAGGGCCGGTTGATCGTACAGCCTTTTACCGTTATCCATACAGGACAGGACGATACGTATGACCTCGCTTGCAATCTTAGGTGTAGGAAAGGTAGGAGGCGAGACGGCGTTTCTCTCTGCCGCGCTCGGTCTCGCAGATGAGATCATTCTCTACGACGCCTATGAGCCCATACTCCGGGCACAGGTGCTCGATCTGCAACACACAGGCATCGATGTCACGATCTCTACCGACACGGCGGCAATGCGGGATGCCGATATCTTCATATTTGCGGCAGGCACCCCGAGAACGCCGGATATTAGAACCCGGGCCGACCTCCTCGAGGCCAACATCCCGGTGGTGAAACGCTGCGGCAAGCATCTGCAGGAATTCCCGGGGATCGTCATCACCATCACCAACCCCATGGACGCAAACAACTACGGTCTCTGGAAAGTGATGGGCATCAACCGGCAGCGGTGCATCGGGTTTGGCGGCCAGCTCGACAGCGCCCGCTTTGCCTGTCTTCTCCGCGAGGCGGGGATCCACGGGCCTGCATGGGTGATCGGTGAGCATGGCGAGCACCAGGTGCCGCTCTTCTCGAAGGCCGGTACCTATGTCGAGATCGAGGAGCGGGAAGCAATCCTCTCCCGCATGCGAGGGGCAAGCATGGAGGTGATCCGCGGCAAGGGCGGCACGGTCTTTGGCCCTGCATATCATGTTGCGATGCTGGTGCGCGCGGTCATTGAAGATCGGCGCGAGGTGCTCTCCTGCTCGTGTGTGCTCGACGGCGAGTACGGTCTCTCGGGCTGCTCGCTCGGTGTCCCGGCCCGGATCGGTCATGAGGGGATCCTTGACATCGAGGAATGGAGCCTTGATACCTGGGAAGAAGAGAAGATGGCAGAGGCAGGAGCGTTTGTGCAGGGACTCTGCAGGAGGTTTGATGGTTGAATTGAGATTGGAGTCCCGCATGAGCACCCCGGTAACCCTGGACGACTTTGGGAAGACCAGGATCGGCATTCACCAGGTGGAATACAGCATCGGCCCTGATATCCCTATCATCCATATATTTGGTCGGGATGTCTCAGGGAGAGCCATCAAGGTCGACGTGACCGGTTTTCGGCCCTACTTCTACGCGCCTGCTGATCAGGTGGACGGAAAACCTGTCCCGCCGGACGTCGACGTAGAGCCCGACACAACCTACCGCTCCATCCAGGGCGAGGTACTGCGGCGGCTTTACACGCGGCGGCCCGGTGATGTCCGTGATATCCGTGATCGCTACCAGCACTATGAGGCCGATATCCCGTTTACCACCAGGTTCATGATCGACTGTGGTCTTACCGGCGGCGTGGAACTGCCCTCTGGCACCTCCGTGGTTGACTATCGCGAACTCGCGCCTGCCGAGGTCAAGGCTCCCGCGCGCACCTGTATCATGGATATCGAGTGCGTGGACGAGCAGGGATTTCCTGAGCCCGAGCGGGACCCGATCATCTGCATCACCTGCTGGGACTCCTTCAATGAGGACTATACGACCCTGCTCTGGATGCCTGGCGGGGTACCGGGCGATGCGCCTGAACTCAGTCTCCACGAGCGGCATCGGGTTATCCGGTTCCCGGACGAGGTGACGATGCTCAGGGGGCTCGTCGACTACATCAAGGAGCGCGATCCTGATATCCTCTCTGGCTGGAACTTCGTGGAGTTCGATATCCCCTACATCCTGCAGCGGATGGCGGCGCTCGGGCTGCGCGGCGAGGACCTCGCGCGCCTCCCGGGGCAGACCGCGCGAAACGCTGTTCGCGGGAGGTCGATCTTTGATCTCCTTGGCGCCTACCGGAAGATGCACCAGGCCCAGAAGGAGTCCTACCGGCTCGACGCAGTCGCTGAAGAGGAACTAGGGGAGACGAAGGTCCGCTACAGCGGGACGATCACCGCGCTCTGGCAATCAGATCCGGCACGGCTCGTGGAGTACAACTACCGGGACGTCGAGCTCTGCGTCGGGATCGACCAGAAAAACAATATCATTGAGTTCTATCGGGAGATTGCCCGTTACGTCGGGTGCCCGCTCGATCGGACGCTGAACTCCTCAAACGTCATCGATATCTATGTCCTGCGGAAGGCGTCGGGCAGGTTCATTCTCCCCTCGAAAGGGTTTGCCGCCGGGGACGAGTTTGAGGGGGCGATCGTCTTTGAGCCCGCCACCGGTCTCCGGGAGAACGTGGTGGTCCTCGACCTGAAATCGCTCTACCCAATGGCAATGATGACGATCAACGCATCGCCCGAGACGAAGAACCCTGATGGGGAACTGCGGGCGCCAAACGGCGTCCGGTTCTCCCGGAAGCCAGATGGGTTGACACGGAGTATCCTCTCGGAACTCCTCGTGGAACGAGACGAACGCAAGCGCCTCCGGAACCGCTACCCCTTCGGTTCGCCGGAGTATGTCCTCTACGACCTCCAGCAGAACGTTCTGAAGGTGATCATGAACTCCTATTATGGGGTTTCGGGCTATCCCCGGTTCAGGCTCTATGACCGCGAGATCGGGGCGGCCGTCACATCGGTTGGGCGGGCGATCATCAGGCACACCCGCGATGTCATCACCGATCTCGGCTACACGGTCCTCTACGGCGATACTGACTCCTGTATGGTGCAGATCCCTCCAGGAAGCCTTGAAGAGACCATCGCTAAGGCGAGGGCGATCGAGGCCAGCCTGAACGCGAGTTACGGCGACTTTGCGCGTCGCGAACTGAATGCTGATACGCACTACTTTTCCATCAAGTTTGAGAAGGTCTACCGACGCTTCTTCCAGGCCGGCAAGAAGAAGCGTTACGCCGGGCACCTGATCTGGAAGGAGGGCAAGGACGTTGATGAGATCGATGTCGTCGGGTTCGAGATTCGGCGAAGCGATTCGCCGCAGATCACCCGGGAGGTACAGCGCACCATCATCGAGATGATCCTCCGCGGTGATGCGTTTGAGGATGTGCGGGCGTACCTGCGCGACGTCATCACGAGGTACCGCCGCGGGGAGTACTCTCTTGACGAGGTGGGCATCCCGGGCGGGATCGGAAAGAACCTGGATAGTTACGAGAACGAGGACGCCCATATCAGAGGAGCGAAGTATTCAAACAAGCATCTCGGGACCGATTTCAAGCGGGGCAGCAAACCAAAACGCGTCTACATAAAGACCGTCACCGAGAAGTATCCGCGGACGGACGTGATCTGTTTCGAGTACGGGGATCAGGTGCCTCCCGAGTTCATCGTCGATTGGGAGACGATGCTCGAAAGGACCCTCAAAGGACCCATTTCAAGGATCATCGAGCCGCTTGGGTGGGACTGGCATGACGTCGACCCGACACGGACGACGCTCTTTGACTTCGGGATGTGATTCTCCGGGAGCACGCACCCGGAGTTGCCCGGATGATGACGGCTGGCCAGCCAACCGTGATCCTGCGCTCCTGGTTCGCACCGGCTCATTCTACCTTGCGGGGCTCGTCGGTGGCACGGGGGGCGAGAAGCGCGTGTCTCTTCTTCGGTTTTCACGAATCCCCCTGCACGGCTAACCTCAGTGATACTTGATGTTGCGATAAGGCGCATTGCAGGCTGCCAAACCGTGCAGGTCGGTGCTCCGGACCCGGATTATTCCCGGGTTACCTGGACTCTGGACCGTGGTGGGAATCGCGCATGAGGTGTGAGAAAGCGACCCCCTCCCCATGACACGGCCGCGAGTAGGGCAGGGAGTTTCACGTACCCGGGTTCCCACGCGAAGATCGCGTGGGTATCGCGACCCGTGCGTGTCAGACGTGGTCAGCAGGCTTGGGGCGAGGTCAGGCCAGGAAGTCTTCCTGCGGTTTGAATAGGAGAGCGAAGATGTTCTCCAGCCACCCGCGTACCTGTGACATAATCGGGGTCCCCCCATCCTGGGGCTGAGAATCCGCCCCCGCTGCTGTTGCCACGTTGCCGGACGATGAGGTCACTTTGCCTGTCGGGCTGACCTGGGGTTCGACCCTGCTCGGTCCGGTCTCCTCTGGCTCCGGCGAATTCTCTTCTTTGATGAGCGTCCTGTCCCTGGTGAGGAGGTGGATGGACCGGTCACCGTCGCCACCTCCGATGACGAGGAACGAACCATCGGGAGTCACCGCGACCGATTCCGCACGGCCGTTGAGGGTGATCTTCTGGATCTCGGCCCCGGAATGGTCGAGGACATGGACCGACGTGCCGGATGCGGCAAAGACCTCTCTTGCCTCATTTGTCAGCGCTGTTGAGAGGACGGCGCCTTCGGTGGGGTACTTCCAGAGGTGTTCCCCTTCCCCGGTGGAGAGGTAGACGCACCGGTCAAGTGATCCAGCGGCCACGAACCGTCCGTCGGGGGTGAGAGCGATGCCTATCACAGGCTTGCCGGTCCCGTAACTCCAGGACTCCCCCTGCCTGCTGTTGAGGTAGTAGACTCCGTTGTCTTCGCATCCTGCCGCAATTACACGGCCGTTTTCAGATATGGCAATGTCATAACTGTCAGTCCCCATATCATAATCCCAGAGCGTTTTTTTATTCCTATCAAAGATGTATATCGCGCCGTTGTCGCATCCGGTGGTAACATACGTTGATTTAGAAGAGAGCGCTACACTGTGGTAGACAAACGTCGTCCTCTCGGTCCAGAGCAGGTTGCCTGCTCTGTCATAGAGATAGAGTTTATCTGCGGCGACACCAACGTGCGACCCTTCAGGCGATATCCCGACGTCGTTTATCCGGGAACCGGCAGTGTTCTTCCAGAGTATCTCTCCCTGTTGATTCAGGAGGTAGACCGTCGATCCTGAGCTGGCAACGATTGTGGAGCCGTCCTGCGCGATTGCCACGGAACCAACGACTCCGCTGGTCCCCTGGTTCCAGAGAGGAACGTACGTCGCCTCTGCGGCGGCAGTCGGCCCCCCGCACAGGGCAATGAGCAGACAGAAAGACAGAAGAAACAATAAAGGGCGGCGGGTAGCTGGTCCACGCTTTCTACGTTCGGGCCGTGCGCCCCGCGCTCTCCTGGAATCAGCCCTCCCTTCCAGATTTGAATCGATTAAAGACATCTCCCCCGATGACATCAAGCCCTGACTACTCTGAGAAACTATTTATATGTTTTGGGCGCGCGGAGCGCCTGCTTCCCTGGATGACGCACCTCGCCCGCCAGGCTCGGTCTGAGAATCGGCCCGCACCGTCCGGGAGTTTCAGGGGGCTCGGGAGATAGAACAGGGGAAGCCGCCCCGGTGCTCTGTTTCGGGCTGCACACCCGAAGCAGGCCTGCCCGGGCCGGGATAGCGGATCGTGTAGACATCTTGGCCGGGGTGGGAACCCGGGAGCGCTCCCGGTCTTCTGAGAGGCTCCCGTCACCCAAACCCACAGGGTCTTCTCGCAGGAATCCGGCGGGGCCGCAGAACAGTATCTAGGCGTTCCCCACCCGCTTACGACTCGCACCCATGATCCTGGCCGTGCTTTTCCGAAGGATCGATCATCTTCAGGTCTTCCAGTTTGTTGATATTCGTAAACGTCATCAGGTCTGGATCGATCTTCCGGATCTTCTCCACGCCTACATACCGGGTGTTGAGGCTCCGCACCATCGCACGGAGCGAGAGCGACTCGTGCTCCTCCAGGTAAGCAAGCAACGCGCTCGTCCGGTAGACTGCATGGAGCGGTTCAAGCATATCGGCGTTCCAGCAAGGGATGGCGGCATCGTAATCTCCGATGGCGTCAAAGAGCAGCCGCACCACCCCCGGGCTGATGCAGGGCATATCACAAGCGGCAACAAAGACGTACTCCCCGTGCACTGCAAGTGCCCCCGCGTGCAGACCGCCGATGGGGCCAAGTCCCCTCCTGACATCCGCTATACACGTAACATCTCCGAGGTGGCAGAACCGTTCGCACTGCTCGGGGTCCCGTGCGACCAGCACGATCTCATCTACTACCTCACGCAGGGTATCGGTGAGACGATCGATGAAGGTCCTGCCCTGGAACGTGAAGAAGTATTTCTCCCGACCGCCGGCGCGCCGTGCCGCTCCCCCGACCAGGACGATTGCTGACCGCATACTCACCCTTGCCGTCAGAGCCGCTCCCGGAAGCGGATTAGTTGTGTGATGCAGGTGTTGTAGGGTGCGTCGATACCATATCTCCGGGCGAGGTTCGCCACAGCGCCGTTCAGGAAGTCGATCTCGGTTCTCCGCCCCAGGGTGAGGTCCTGGAGCATCGACGAGTGATGGGCGGCGGTCGCCGGGAGCTGCTCGGTCTTGAGGTACTCCAGGTACGCATCTGCCGTCTCCCAGGGGAGGGCGACGCCCTCGGCTCTCACCACCTGGTATGCTTCCCTGACGATCTCGGTGACGATTGCCCAGGCGTGCGGGTCGGTGAGCGCCCCGTAGGGAACATTCATGACGGCGCCGAGGGGGTTTAAAGCGCAGTTATAGAGGGTTTTTGACCAGAGATCGCTCCTGATCTCGTCGGTTGCTTCGGCCCGGATGCCGGCCTTCTGGATCTGGTCCACGAGGCGCCTGACTGCATCGTCCATGCCGGACGGGAACCGCCCGAATTTCATGGGCGCCGCCTCCACTGAGACGTGGACTGACGCATCGCCCCGCCACTCAAACCCTGTGATGGCCATCCCGCCGATGACCCTGTCAGTGTACTGCTCGATGATCTCCTCGTTCCCGATACCGTTCTGGAGGCTTACCACCTCGCGCCCCCTGATCGCGTCAGCAAACTGGCGGCAGATCGCCTCGGTATCAGTGGACTTTGCGGTGATGATGTAGTAGTCAGCATCCAGCCACGCGTCCGGGAGGTCTTCAGAGCAACTGAAACGGTATGTGCCTTCTCCCCAGATCCCGGTCATCAGGAGACCACGTTCCCGCACCGCATCCGCATGTCGTCTCCTGGCGACAGCATGGATGTCCACGACGCGGGATAACCTGGCGGCGACGGTCAGACCGACCGCCCCCGCCCCCAGGACCACGATCTTCATATTCATTATCTTTGGCAGGGTTACCTGTTAATCCCTCTCATTTCTTGGTGTGCTGCATCCAGGCACACATGACGTTCCATGTCAAGCAGGGCCTCCTTGATCTCCAGGTCCGGGGAGAACCCTCCAAGACCGGTCTTCGCGACGACCCGGTGGCAGGGCACCACGATCGGGGTTGGGTTTCTGGCCATCGCCGATCCGACTACACGGGGCACGGTCCCGACTATCCGGGCGATCTCGCCGTAGGTGGCGGTCTCCCCGCAGGGGATCGCTCGTACCGCACGATAGATCTTGGTTGAGGTCGATTCCCCTTCAGTTGCGACGCTTTCAAGGGAGGAGAGGTCTGCCGGCCTCCCGGCGCAGTAGCGCAAGATTTCCCCGGGAACCGGGCCATCGAGCCCCTCGCGGGCGAACCGTACCCGGTAGACGAGATTATCCTGCCATGTCACATGGACGTACCAGAGCCCGAACCGGCACGACCCGGTCACGATTGCCATCTGCCCACCTCCTTCTGGAAGAGGTCGATGGTGCAGGGCATCATCTCCTCCTGCATCCACGGCGGCAGCCCGGCACGGACCCGGGGCTCCAGGAAACGCCGCTCCCCGAGGATGAGCATCCCCCGATCCTCCGGCGCCCGGAGCACCCTCCCTAACGCCTGCAGGGCGCGGTTTATCGCCGGGAGGGTATAACTGATGAACTCTCCCTCAGCCCCGAACTTCATCCGGAAGTAGTCGATCACCATCCGGCGGACACGATTGAATGGCGCGAGCGGGAGACCGATAACGAGTGCTCCCGCGAGCATCTCGCCCCGGTAGTCCAGCCCCTCACTCCACTTGCCACCACAGACCGCAAAGAGGATGCCTGATCGCCCCTCCTCCGGAAGGGCCATAAATTCCCGGAGCATGGCAGCGGCTGCCGCGGCCTCTTTTGGCTCAACGTAGATCTGTTTCTTCTTGATCCGGGGGGCGCACCGCTCTGCGAAGGTGTTGACCAGGTCGTAGGAGGGGAAGTAGACAGCGAGGTTTCCGGGGAGGGTAGCAAACGTGGTGATGTAGTCATCAATCCGCGCGAGGTTCTGTGCGTCCCGGCGCATGGAGTAGGCGGTGGTGATGTCGCTGGCGCAAAAGATGCGGCGGTTCTCGGGGGGAAAGGAGTTCGGGAGCGATAGCGCGGTGACCGGAAGGTCGCCGAAGTAGTAGCGCCGGTAACTCTCGATGGGGGAGAGTGTGCCTGATATCAAGACGCAACAGGCGTGCGCCTGGACGATATCCTGGAGTTTGATGCTTGGGTCGATGTTCCGCACCTCGAGCGCCACTGTGCCGTCATCCTCTTTCCGGTAGACTGTCAGATAGGCGGGGTCAGCCGCGGACCGGAAGATCCGGTAGAAAAACTCAGTCAGCCGCTCGATCGCACTCTCCCGGAACTCCCCTGCCTGCATGTTCTTCTCGCGGATTCCCTCGCTGATCTTGAGGAGGTCATCTACGACTGCTTCCATGTTCTGGTAGAGGGTGCCTGCGAGGATCATCCGCTGGAAGATTGCAGGATCAAACCAGTCCTCGGTCTCGTGTGAGGCTTTGAGCGCCTCCATGAATCTGACGACCTGCGGTAGGATCTGGGCGATGGCGTCAGCCTGGTGCTGGGAGCGTCGCCGCCCGGCGAGTTCATGCTCCGCCTGTACGATATCACGCTCCTCGATCGTCACGCTCTCGATGCTCTGGACGACGTCGCCGCAGTTATGGGCTTCATCGATGAGCAGCAGGGCGTCGCGCCCCTCGATCCCGAGTGACTGGTAGAGTTGCTCCCTGATGATGTCATCGAAGAGGTGGTAGAAGTTCACGAGCACCACGTCGGCGTCCCGGGCGGCGTGCATCATCGTATCGTAGGGGCAGATGTTGCCGCAGAACCCAGCAAGCTGGTCGGGCCAGATCAGTTCGGTGCTCACCCGCTCGGCACGAACGCGCAGGGCCGCTGACGGGATTATCTTCAGCCCTGCGTCCTCGGGCTTCACGAACGATTTGCTGTGGATGAAGTAAGGACAGATGAGCGGGTGGTCCGGGTCCATCTTCCGGATCTGTTGCCTGATATGGCGGTCCTTTGCTGGGATAAGTGATCCCTTCTGCGCTCGCTCTCGCATCAACGCCATAGAGAAGGCTTTGACACCCTCGCACCGTCGGTAGACGTCCCCCTCACCGCCGAGTGGGCACATGCTGGACTTGCCGATGAGGTAGGCAAACTTCAGGCCGCCGCGTTTCTTCCGGATGAGTTCAAGCTCGCGCATGAACGTAGCAAGCTGGCTTATGGTGCGGACGGCGACGAGCACTTTCCGTCCCCGGCTCTCTGCGAGGAGTGCAGAGACCACGCTCGATTTGCCGCTTCCGGTCGGCGCATCGATCATGGCGACACCACCGTCGCGTGCGACAGATGCGGCCACTTCAAGCATCTCCCGCTGGTGGGGTCGGTATTCTTGGTACGGGAACCAGTCGTCAAGGGAATCCATTGATGTACATATCGTTGGCCGACCCCAATGTAGTTTGGGTTTCCAGGGCGAAAGTGAGGAGGCAGGCATGGGGGCGTGATAGGCTGGTAGCCGGGATCTCTTCATCCTCCAGACCAGGGGCATATTCGTGGGAAACGCAGATGATGTTTGGCTTGTTGCGCTCCAGTACGTGCGTACCACCGGCTACCGTCCCTGGAGAATCTTCATCGGACGCACCTGTGGCTGAACGTGCCGCTCCTCGGGATATGCTCGCTTCATGAAATCCCCCTGGAATCCCCAAGACAGGTTTATGGGCATAATTTCGGGTTCTACCGCCCCTCAAGCGCTATACCACCAAAAATGAACGAAAATGCTGGAGATAGCATGCATATTATATATCAATGATAATATGAGCGGAGCATTTCACCCAGGATCTTCCAGGAAACCCCTATGAGGCAGCGCCTCACGCTGCCTGGCTCCCCGGGATCGCCGGCGTGGCGCCTGGACCCGTGGTGGGGACCGGGGGAGGGGGCCCGCCCC
>LFRN01000205.1 GCA_001512375.1 Candidatus Methanoculleus thermohydrogenotrophicum
TATTTCACGGAATAAGACATTATCCGCTCGAATCCTCATGGCTAAAGTTAGCGCATATGGGGGTCGCCCCCACCACAATGAAGGGCGCCAGACCACGGTTCTTCCCCGTCCCATCGACTGACAACAACCCCCTGCTTCAGCAGGGGCAGTCACGCTTCCCTCAGCATCGCGTTGATCGCTGCTGCCGCACGCTTCGCAGAGCCCATCGCCTCGATCACCGTTGCTGCGCCGGTGGCGATATCCCCACCAGCGTATACGTGGGGGATCGAGGTCCGGCCGGTCTCGTCGACGACGACGTTACCCTTCCGGCCGCGCTTGAGCCCCGGGATCAGGGAGACGAGGAGCGGGTTCGGGCTTGTGCCGATCGCCTGGACCACCATATCCACATCGAGGGTAAACTCACTCCCCTCGATCGGTTCTGGGGACGGGCGGCCGCTAGCATCGAGGTCCCGGAGAGAGATCTTCACGCACTCGATCCCGGAGACGCGCCCTCCGCCGAGGATCCGGGTCGGGTTCGTGCAGGTGAGAAACTCGACACCTTCCTCTTTCGCGTGCAGGACCTCGACCCTCCGCGCCGGCATATCCTCTTCGCGTCGCCGGTAGATCAGGAAGACCTTTGCGCCCATGCGGCGCGCCACCCGGGCGGCATCCATCGCGACGTTGCCGCCGCCGATCACCGCCACGCGGTCAGCTTGCAGCACCGGCGTGTCAAACTCAGGGAAGGCGTCGGCATGCATCAGGTTCACCCTCGTGAGGAACTCGTTTGCCGAGTAGACCCCGTTCAGGTTCTCCCCCGGAATACCCATAAACGCAGGCAGCCCTGCCCCGGTCGCGAGGAAGACCGCGTCGTAGCCGAGGAGTTCGTCGACGCTGATACTCCTTCCCACCAGGTAGTTCTTCTTCAGGCGGACGTTGAGGGCGAGCACCTGGTCGATCTCTGCCCTGACGACGTCCTTCGGCAGCCGAAACGCAGGGATCCCGTAGGTCAGAACACCGCCGGCCTCGTGGAGCGACTCAAAGATCGTGACGGCATGGCCTGCACGGGCAAGCTCGACCGCGGCCGTCAGCCCTGCCGGGCCGGATCCCACGACTGCAACGCGTTTCCCGGTCGGCGGCGAAGTCTCAGGGAGTTCAGCACCGTTCTGTCGCTCCCAGTCAGCCACGAATCGCTCAAGCGCGCCGATCCGGATCGGGGTCTCCTTCTTGCCGAGGATGCAGGCCCCCTCACATTGCGTCTCCTGCGGGCAGACGCGCCCGCAGATGGCGGGGAGCATGTTCTGCTCCTTGAGCGTCCGTGCGGCCCCGGGGAAATCTCCTTCCGCGATCTGCCGGACAAACGTGGGGATATCGATGCAGACCGGGCAGCCCTTTACACAGAGCGGCTTTTTGCACTGCAGGCAGCGTTCCGCCTCCGCGATCGCTTCGCCAGGGGAGAGACCGCAATCGACCTCTCTGAAGTCCCTGACCCGGATCTCGGCCGGCCGGTCAGCCATGATGGTCGCCCCCTTCGCCACACCGGCACTGGTGTTCAACGAACCGCTCAAGCGAGATCTTCTCCTGGTTGATGTAAGTCCGCTGCCGCTGCATCAGTTCGGCAAAATCGACCTGATGAGCATCGAACTCCGGGCCGTCGACACAGGCAAACTTCGTCTCTCCGCCGACGGTCACCCGGCAGGAGCCGCACATCCCGGTCCCGTCAACCATGATCGGGTTGAGGCTCACGAAGGTCTTCACGCCGTAGGGGACCGTCACGCTGGAGGTGACCTTCATCATGATGGCGGGGCCGATGATCCAGACCCGGTCGATCGTACGCTTGCTCAGCAGGTCTTTGAGGACGTCGCTTGCAAACCCGTGGACGCCCTTGCTCCCGTCGTCGGTCGTGATATAGAGTTCGTCACATATCTCGCGCATCTCGTCTTCCAGGATGAGGAGATCAGCGCTCCGCGCACCGATGACCCCGATGACACGGTTACCCGCTTTTTTGAGCTCTTCTGCGATGAGGGGCGTGCTTGCGATCCCGACACCACCGCCGACGACGCAGCAGGTCCCGTAGTTCCCGATCTCGGTCGGCTTTCCGAGCGGCCCTACAACATCCATGATGCTGTCGCCCGCACGGAGCGTCGCAAGTTCCTGGGTTGTCTTGCCGACGGTCATAAATATCACTCGAACGGCGTCTCCCCTGACTGCGGAGATGGTGAGCGGTATCCGCTCGCCTGTCTCATGCAGGCGCAGGATGAGAAACTGGCCTGCCCGTGCATGCTGCGCCACCTGCGGCGCACGTATCCAGTATTCGTAAACCCGGTCGGCGAGTTTGGTCGCCAATTCCACCTTGTACAACCGCTTCACTCCTGATATTCCTGATCGATGGTAACGTCAAACAGTATCTAACGCTTCCATACACATTATGACTCCAGCCTCTTTACTGCAGCTCTTGCGCGCAGGGCAGATCTCCCGCGACCGCTGGGCAAGGAGTCCGGATCCAGAGGAGAAACGGTTATCCCCACACCAGTCGCCATATATATCTATGCGGGGCCAGGTAGGCTGGGGGATTGCCCTGATCGTCATCGGCGTAGTGATCGCGCTTATAATTCCCATCTTTGGCATCCCGCTCGTCGTGATCGGCATCGCGCTGATCATCTGGCGTGGGCGCGAGGAGATCATCGAAAAGGCCGAGGAATGAACGAAGAATGATACTGACGACGACTGAAGAGGTGCCGGGCTACGCCGTGGGAGAGATTCTCGGCGTCGTCTTTGGCAACACAGTACGGACGAAGCACCTGGGAAAGGACATCGCGGCAGGGCTCAAGAGTCTTGTCGGCGGCGAACTCCAGGAGTATACCGATATGCTCTCCGATGCCCGGACTGAGGCCTACAACCGGATGATCAACGCCGCGCGCGATCTCGGGGCCGACGCGGTGGTGAACATCAGGTTCACGACGTCACAGACCATGACAACGGCGGCAGAGCTCCTGGCCTACGGGACGGCGGTGCGGCTCGTCCCGAAGAAGTAGGATTCCACGGGTTGGAGCCCCCTCCCGATTCTTTGCGGCGGGGTGTCTTACACTTTTTATTTGAATTTACGGCGTGGGTTGAGGCTGGAAGGCACACGATACCAGGCGGGTGCGGGCTCATCTCTGTGACGGAGCGCCGATATGCTGGACTGTGGGAATGCTCATCTTGCAATGAAGAGAGTCTCTCCCCTGGTCTCGCCGGCGTAGCGGCGGTGGACCTGTAGACATCAACCCGGGCATGATGCCCCACAGTCCAGTGCTATCCCGGTGAGACGGGAAACTTCTGCTTCAACCGCCTATTCATCATGACAGGGGCGACCACCCGAACCGACCGAGATTTGGGTTCACCAGAGTTTGAACCTCGAGTAATGCAAGTACATCCAGTAAGTTAGCGCAAGGAAGGGGCGAGCCCTCGCCGATGCTCTCACACCCGGGCCCGGGCATGATGGAACAGAGCAGGGAATCTCTGGTTGCCTGACCGCGGCCGTCTCATGGGAAAACTGGAAGGCCTCATAAAGAGAGAAATTCCGGAAGACCATGGGAGGTGGCGCTGCCCCCCTTATTTACCCAATTTCTTCGTCTTCCGCACCCTGACCGCCACACCGCGCTCTGACCTGAGCATCTCGTCCGCCCCCATCATCGCGCGCCCGGTGGCGAGCGCGAGCGGCCCTTCCACCAGCACCTCATCACCCTCCCGGATCTGGGGGTCGCAGTCCACGACGCCGGGGGCGAGGACATCGCCCTGCGGCACGAACGCATCGATCCTGACCCGGTAGCCTTCTGGTATCATCTGCCACCCCTCAAACGTCGGGCGGAAGAGCCCTGTTCCCGCATCGATGCTGAAGATCTGCTGCTTCCCGCGGAGCACCGTCATCTGCATGCTCCTGCCCCGGAGGGAGAGCCCTTTCGTCTCGATATCGGTCGCAAACTGCCAGGAGACCGTTCCCCTGATGGTATCGGTCTGCACCCGCCGCTCGCCTTCAAGCGCAGCATCCAGCGCCGCGAGTGACGCAGGCGACGTCGGGTACCCGCGGCAGGTCACCTCAAGGTCGATCCCGGCAGCCTCCGCTGCCATCTCTGCGACCGTGAGCGCCCCGCCCTCGAGGTGGGCGATCACCCGGCGGTAGGGGTGCATGGCAAAGTAACGGGCGAGGATATCGGCGATGAAGGCGCACTCCTCGCGGTCCCAGTAGCCGGTCACCGGCACGTCATAGTGGCCCGCCGGGTAGATCTGCTCCAGTTCCCGGGGTACGAGCCCGAGGGGCGATGTGACGATCAACTCATGCCCCCTCCGGTTCACCGTCTTCATAAAGAGCCGGTGACTCTGTGAGAGCGAGTAGGGCTTCCGCGCCGAGCAGGGGAGGAGGACCGCAACGTCGGTCCTGGTCGGGACGAACCGCTCGATCACCCTCTCGGCGAACCGCCTGATCTCGGCCCGGTTCTGCGACTCGGCCGTGTTTGCACGCATCGGCACCGCCCGCGCCACCGGGAGGAAACGTTCCATAAACGCGTAGTTCCGGTCAAGGAACCGGAGGATGCCCACCTGTGCGGCGTTCGCGCGGCACCGGGACTCCATCAGTTCCCTGAGCCTTCCTGCCTCGATATAGTGCCGCACAAGCGCGATCTCGTGATCCAGTGCCAGGCGGTTGTGCCGCACAAGGTCGCCAGCCTGGCACCCCTCGCACCCGCAGACCCCGGTCTCCATCAACGAGGCAGGAAACTCGCCGTCCGGCAGACAGAAGGTCCCCTGCGCGGATGCGAGGTCGACGGCCCGGTAGTCGAAGAGGTCGAAGCCTGAGTATATGAGGAGGCAGGCAGTCGAGGGGAGCGCCGATGCCGGGGCGTACCACGTGGTGTCCGGCGGGACGCTCTCTTTCAGGCCGGCAAGCCACCCTGCGTAGTTCCTTGGGTTCGCAAGCGCCGTATGCCAGTTCGCAACCAGGATACAATCGCCTGACCGCGACGCCGGGGCGGCGAGCGGGTGGACGGCAACCGGCAGTTCCCCTTCTCCCGGGGAGAAGTATTCTTCGACGAATTCCCGGTCTGCTGAGAGCGGGACGTTTGAGAGGGGGCGTCGCTTGAGTTCGGGAAAGAGTTCGTCCGTCTCCAGGGCCGCCGGGAGGGAGATACTCCTCTTCCCGTCTTCGTAGGTGCTTATCCGTGCCAGCCCATCGCGTTTCTTCACCTCATACACGCTCATGGTAGACCTCCATACCCGGGATCTCCTCAAGGACAAGAGGCACCCATACCTCGTCGCACCGGACTGCAAACCTGCTCTCGGGGTGCGCCTCCATCAGGGCGCGGATCCCGGCGCATCCCGACCTGACCATATCATCGTCCCACTCCGGGACCTCGCTCTGGCCTATCGGGAACGTCTCGGCAAGTTCTGTGGGATAGGGCCCGAAGGGGGGCTTGAAGTTCAGCACCGTATCAAACTCTGGGACTCCCCCCCGGCCATCGAACGAGACCAGTACCCCCTCCCCGATGGGGATGCGGGGGATGACTTCATGGTAGCGTAGCACCTCTGTCCGCCGGCAACTCTCTGTTCCGCAGTAGAAGAACCGGCGTTTGGAGACGTTATCATACCGCGCAAGGTCGGCCGCATGATCGAGGAGGTCGCGGTAGCCTGCGAGCAGACGCGGGTGGCTTCGGCACCGTTCATCGACCAGTTCCCAGAGGGTCCCGTCCTGGATCGCCTGCCTGATGCGGGCGATCTCTGCAAGGGTGACGTAGAGGTTGTGAAGGGCGAGCAGCCGTTCCTGGTCTTCAGACCGACGGAGTTCCTCGGCGGTCATCGAACGGCAGACCTGGCAGGGGCAGGGAAGCTCTGCGAGTTCGTCGACCCTGAAACTTCCGTGAGGGGTGATGTAGCGCCCTTCCCGGGCGAAGAGCGCGTACGCGGCCGAGTCGAAGAGATCGCATCCCATCGCGACGGCGAGGGCGAACATCGACGGGTGACCGGCGCCGAAGAGGTGGACGGCAGTCGCCGGGGAGAGGCCGCGTTTGGCCGCAAGCACGACCTCGACCAGTTCCTGGTAGCGGTAGTTCTCCATCAGGGGCACAACAGCGCCGATCGGGCAGAATGAGAACCCGAGGTCCTGGATGGCGCGACCAGCCTCCTCGCGGAGGTCAGGGAAGATCCCGCCCTGGACCGGTCCTGCCAGGTTTGCGTCAGGGAAGAGTCGTTGCGCCTCCCGGATCCGGTCCATAGTGGTCACAAGTTCGTGTGCAGCCCTCTCCCGGCCAGCGTCCGGCGGTGTGGGAATGTCCAGGGGGACGATGATGTCGCTTCCTATCGTCCGCTGGAACTCAAGCGTCTCCCGGTTGCTCACCTCGACCTTGCCGTAGACCGAAAGCTGGAACGAACCGGAGTCAGTCATGATGACACCATCGAAGTCGAGGACGCTATGAAGCCCCTCCGCGAGCGCTCGATCGCAGAACTCCGTGCTCCGCCTGAAGATGTAGGCGTTCGTGATCAGGGCCTCAACGCCCATCTCCTGCATCTCGCGGGGGGTTATCAGGGGGAGGTGGGGGTTAACGACCGGGAGAAGCGCGGGCGTCCTGACCGTTCTGTCGTTCACCCTGAGCTTGCCGACCCTTCCAGCGATATCTTTGTGTACTACCTCAAAACTGATCGCCATTCGGGTCAAACCATCTTTTCATCAAATATCTGCCCCTCAAAGACCTGTACGGTGACGTCGTTGCGTCTCCAGCACCCGGCCGGGAGCCCGGCCTTGATACAGGTCTGGTCAAGAAACTCTCTGCTGGTCCAGCCATGTTCCACCGGAACCTGCGGGAGAAGGAGACCCCCCCTCCCGAGGCCGCTAACGATCAGGCCGTGCCTCCCGACCTCGACATAATCGGGGCGTTCTTCCGGCCGGCAGTTAAGCAGTCGAGGCTCTGTAAGCACCGTCACCTCGACTTCGATATCAGAGAGTTCCCACGGGGATAGCGGCATGAACCGGGGGTCCTCAAGGGCTGCCGATACAGCCGCCTCAACGAGCGCCTCACCAAGCGGCGCTGTGGGGTACGGGAAGCCGATGCATCCGCGCAGATGTCCCCGCCGCTTGATCGTGACGAAGACGCCACGTCTCTCCTGGAATACCGGGGGGAGGGTTTTCAGGAGGGTTTTTAGCGTCATTCGCTCGCCTTTTACGGCTTTCTCGATGGCATTCCGTGCCAGGACTACTGCCATTCTGCCTTCTTCCGGGGTCAACATTGTCATCAAGATGGATCGTGTGAGATTGAATACTTTTAGCCTTTCCCTGGAGAAGGGGCACCCCGCCGGCCGCAAGGACCCTGACTTGCCCGGTTATTGTGCAGGGTTTGCTCACCCCCGGGGCGCACCTTGATGTTTGAACTATCATCAGAAGAAACAGGACGGTCGAGATGGAGCCGGACTGCGCATTTCTCCCCGGGTTCGAGGAGCGTGCCGTCTCCGCCTGAAGGGAGTGTTGCCATCCACGTCCCGGACCCGGGGAGGGAGTCTCCGGACCGTGTGAGAGGATCTCGAGGCAGTCTCCTGCCACAACCGTCACGGTGACCCGGGGGAGATGTCGACGGTCTTTCCCTCACCAATATGGGCGATGCGGAAAGTGAGGGTATCGGTAGGTTGGGGAGGGGTCCGGGACTGACAACGAGTCGGTGGTACCCCCGGCCAGGATCGGGTATGCGCCTATACCGGCCGGGGACCCGGTGGAAGACGGCCTTAACTTCTTCAATCTTCGGAAATCTGATGCTACGGTGTCCGAAAGGACTGCACCGGATTTTTCTTTACCTTGAACCGTGGAAACCCCTTCTTCTCTCGGAGGAAGCGGGTGAAGGCGTTGTCAAGGTTCTTAAGTGCGTTGTCAAGGTTCTTGTTTGCACTCTGGAGGGACCGGGAGTTGACTTCCTTGAGCCTTGGGTGTTCTTCTTTGAGGGCAGGAAGACGGTCGTTAAGGCCGAAACAGGAGAATTTTTGACTTTCCTGCTCGTATACCCGGATCTTCTGCCCCAGAGAATTGTTGTACACAAACCGAGAGTTTTTCTCTAACTGGTGCTCTTCATATCAGAAGGGCGGCGCCGCTTTCATCCCCTGACTTCGCGACCGGGGTCTTCTCGCTCCGCCACCTTCACCCCTGCAGGATAAATGTCGCGAAGATTGGCGCAAGCTCCAGGTGTGTACAGGCTTCACCTCTTCCCACGCACGGGGGCACCGGAGGATAAGACCCAAACCGTGGTGAGTATACCCACCTCTTTTTGTGCGGTATGCGCGGTCGGAGCGGAACCGGCCCGGGGCGCAGGGAATATCCGGGTGGGCGACCGCAGATATATATTCCCTCCGGAGAATATTATGAGGGAGAGGGAGAGTGCGGCCGACGGTGGCATATCATGTGCTGCTGAGGAAAGTCCTCCCACCAACCAGACACGCAGCCGCATGCAAGTGCGGGTGGCGAGAGTCACGGCAATGACACAGAAACGACACGGCCCGTCGTCAGTGATGAAACGACTGAGCTCCCGTTAACGGGAGCGAGAAGCGTGGAATCCACGCGAGCAACTCGTTGAACGTAGCGGCGGGATACGATGAAACGGTGAATCCCTGCGGGTGCAAACCAGAGTAGGGCATATGGATCGTCTGGTATCCGCCCAGGTATGGCGCGTAGCTGAATGCCGCACAGAACAGAAGGAGGCTTACTCCTCCCACTCCTTGCTAATATACCGATTTTCGATACCCGGTGCCCTCCAAGGGCGATCGTATTTCATCTAAAATATTCCATGGAAACCTCGCAGGTCTGGAGAATTAGAGGTTCCCTGCTCCGTTCTGCCTGCATCACGGGGCGGGGGCGGACCCTTTCTCCGGCGTGTTTGCCAGGCGCGAACCAGTGCCCGGGGAAAGACGGTTTTCCACGCAGCGTCTGCTTCAGCCTCTTGGGTTTCATGTGCAAACATTATTTCATGTGCGACTGATCGTCCGAGGCACCAGAACCCGCGGTATAAGGTGAAATGCTCCACTAAGTTTTTGTTGAGGTGTTTATTCTCCCTTTAGGATCAAAATAGGGTTAGTCTTCGCCATTTCACTGGCGGGCTACAGCCCATCCACCGATGTCATTGTAGGCCGTTCTCGCCTGCAGGATATCTATCATGATCGCCCGGAAGCATTGTGGAAGAGGCTGGCTCACGCGCGGTCCTGGTGATCCCGGAAACACATCACAGCAGTGCTCTGTCTATTTCTATTGAGGCTGGGGCTGCAATCTCCGGGACGAATTACCCGGATGCCCCCAAACGAGAGGATGGGGAGCAGTCACCCCTCGCCCGGTTCCTCCCTCTCGTGAGAGGAAGCAGCCCATGCACCAGGAGACCGATGCGGACCGGTGGGGAAAATGTATAAGTGAAAAAATTACCTATGGTAATAATATGGAGATACCCACCCCGGCTGAACTGCGGGAAAAGAGGATCCGTATGGGCTTGAAGCAGGCAGATGTGGCTCGGATGGCTGGAATAAGCCAGTCTATGGTCGCGCGGATCGAATCCGGCAGTGTGGATCCGAGGGTCAGCACGCTCGCGAAGATCGTGGAGGTTCTGCAGGCAGCGGAGCGTTCGGCGATCACGGCGGCCGATGTGATGACTTCGCCCGTGCTCTTCGTCGTCCCTGGTGACCCCATCAGCCGTGCCGTCGAGATTATGGGTCAGAACGGCATCTCTCAGCTGCCGGTGCTTGAGAACGGGGTGCCTGTAGGCTGTATATCTGAATCAGCGATCATGAACGCCATGGAGGAGGTGGGATTCCACCAGACACACCAGAAACTGGTGCGGGACTGCATGGAACCGGGTTTCCCGACGGTCCCCCCGACAGCGCCTATCGATACGATCGTCCATCTCCTGCATCACAACCATGCAGTCATCGTGCTCGAGAAAGGGAAGGTGCGAGGCGTCATTACCAAACACGACCTGATATCGCTGATAGCGTGAGAGAGTCTGCCAGTGCACTGATTCTCAATAATCGGTAAAGGGAGTGAGTCTGAACCGGCTTTCGCACGAGATTGATACTCGCGAGTCACGGAGCTACGCGCTGCCCCCGCCCGCGGCGCGGGAAAACCCCGCCCAGGAAGAAGTACCCAAATTGGCCTTCGGTCTCCTGAACCGAGTGTCGTCCTCGTGAATTTCATACCTGACGTTAGCACATATAGCGGACATCCCCTCTCCGGCCCTTACCCCTGGCGTGATCCCCCGATCCAGTCCGGGGAAGAGCCAGGATCCGGAACAAGTGTTCGCCAGAATCCAATAATTCGGGATCGACCTGCTAGATCAGCGAGACAAGGTCCCGGAGAACCGCCCTGGGATCATCGGCCTTGACAACGCTTGATGCCAGCAGGACTCCCGAGGTCCCAAGGTCGATTGCTATTTTTACGCACTCACCCGACTGGATGCCCGCCCCGGTCAGGACTTTCGCATCCGGGTTCACCGCCCTGACGGCGTTGACTGAGCGTTCGATGATCTCCGGGTCTGCCTTCGAGACTGAGACCCCGCTCCCGATCAGCTCCGGGGGCTCGACCGCCACATAGTCGGGTCGAAGCGCTGCCGCGGCGGCACTGGTGGTGTCGTTGTTGGTGCAGACGACCGATTCGAGGCGGAGCCTCCGGCATGCCTGGACGCAGGCGTCGATATCGGCCAGGGTGAGGCGCCGCTCGGAGTGGTTGATCAGGGTGCCGCGTGCACCAGCCGCCCTGACCTCCTCGGGCAGAATGTGGCCGGTGTGGGCGCCGGGGGTTATTGCATCGATATGCTGGGCATAGACCGGTACTGCGTAGTGCTGGCTCATAGGGCGGATCTCGGTGAAGACCGGTGCGATGCCGATGACGACCCCGCTCTCTCTCCCCACAGTCTCGGCCGCAGCGGCGATCCGGTGAGCGTTTTGGCCCATTCCCTCATGGTAAGTCTTCAGATTGACCAGAATCAACGGTGAAACCATGTCCATCACGTCTGCCTGATAGGTTGCTCCTCTCGCTATTAACTCTGATGCAGGATGCCGAAGCGTCTCCGCCCCCGCCCCGACCCCGGGTAGATCATGTCGGGAGTTCTGGACGTGGCACAGGGGGTGCGGGACAGGACGCTGGCATGAAACGTCCCGGGTTTGGGCACCTGAAAGCCCCCGGCCGATTCGTGTCCGCATCGTGGGAGGGGCGGTTACGGTAAGGCTGGTGGATACCCGGAGGCTTCATTGGGCAGTGCGCACTGTTGCCGCTTGGTTTCTGTCCCGGGTCGTCCTGATGGCTATCAGCTCGGTGATACCTACCGGGGAAGAGGCTACGGCACCTCCTGGCCTGCTTCGTGTTCACCGTGCTCGACAGTTTTTGGCTGAACGGGGACACCTTCGCCGGTAACACGGCCTCATGGCAGATGATAGAGAGGTGCGGATTTGTCCTCGAGGGTATCCAGCGACAGTGCTGGCATAACAGGGGGCAGATATTACGACCACCTGATCTGATCTTCGTTCTTGTCGACCACCCCCGGCTCAAGTCGGGGGCTCCCCGGTCCATGATCCTGAAGAGCGTTCCTGCCCCGGAGCGCTCTTCAGCAACTACGGGTTGGTACTGCGTATCCAACCTGACAAACCGCGTTCAAAAAAGAAACCACCTTCAGGCGAACATCTCGCCATAGGTGGTGTGGAAGTGGGGCTGGTCAAAGTCGACCGAGAGTTTATCGATCGCCTTCATAAAGTCTTCGTGGCCGACCGAATCGCGCTCCATCCTGATGGCAAACATGCCCGCTTCCATGCATATTGCCCGGAGGTCGGCGCCGTTCTTGCCCTCTGTGAGCCGGGCCACCTCTGACAGGTTGACATCCTCGCTGAGGTTCATGTTCCGGGTGTGGATCTTCAAGATGGCGAGCCTCCCCTGGTAATCAGGGAGCGGTATCGCGATCATCCGGTCGAACCTGCCCGGGCGGAGGAGTGCGCGGTCGAGGATGTCGATCCGGTTGGTCGCGGCGATGATCTTGACGTCACCCCGGTCCTCGAACCCATCCATCTCGGCCAGGAGCTGCATCAACGTCCTCTGGACCTCGCGGTCGCCCGACGTCGTCGAGTCGTTCCGGTGCGCGCCGATCGCATCAATCTCGTCGATAAAAATGATGGACGGCGCCTTCTGCTTCGCAAGGTCGAAGAGTTCCCGGACCAGGCGGGCCCCCTCACCAATGTACTTCTGCACCAGCTCCGAGCCGACCACGCGGAGGAAGTGCGCGTTTGTATGGTGGGCCACTGCCCGCGCGAGAAGCGTCTTTCCCGTGCCGGGCGGCCCATGGAGCAGCACACCCTTCGGTGGAGAGATCCCGACCTTCTCAAAGAGGTGCGGCTTTGTCAGGGGGAGCTCGACCGCTTCCCTGATCTCCTCGATCTGCGGCTCAAGACCGCCGATGTTTTCGTAGGTCTCCTCTGGAGACTCGACCAGCTCCATGCCGTAGACCTGCGCGTCATAGCTCGTAGGGAGCACGTCCACGATGGCGAGGGACTGCTGGTTGAGCGTGCATCGCACACCTGGTTTGAGGAGATCAGGGTCGATTAGTTGTGATGTACGGACCAGAAACCGCGGCCCTGCGCTGCTTCGCACAATCACCCGGCTATTGTCAATCACGTCTGTTACCGTCCCAATCACAAGAGGAGGGGTTCGCAGTTGTTCAATCTCACTCTTCAGTTTACGTAACTCACGTTCATAGCGGATCTTCTGAGTCTCAATATATCGTTTCTCGGCCTCCATCTGGCGGAATTGTTCGCGTAGCTCCAAGTTTCGGTTTTCTAGATTCGTTATTCGTTCCAGGAGGTACTGGTAGATGTCTTCACCAGTATCCTTCTCTGGTGCTTGCCGAGCGATATCTCCCATAGGTCTCCTCAAATAATTATATAGGTTAAAATGAATATAAAATTGTTTGCGAGACTTATGCAGTGTGAACTATGCGGTGCTCCCATACAGGGATCGCCGAAGACTATCCAGATCGAGGGTGCAGAGCTCTGTGTCTGCGTCCGATGTGCAAAACACGGTACAGAAGTCCAGCAACCACGACAGAGAGGTATCCAGAATAAACCGGGCTTCGCCGTCACGCAGACCAGAAAAAGGCCGCGCGATGTCTTTGACCTGATGGAAGGGGAGATCGTCGAAGATTATGCCGACCGGATTCGTTTCGCCCGGGAAGAGAGGGGCTGGTCTACCCTCGACCTCGCACAGAAAGTTAAGGAGCGTGAGGTCCTCATTAGAAAGATCGAAAAGGGTGATCTCATCCCCGAAGACGATCTCCGGAAAAAACTTGAGAGAACACTCGAGATCAGGTTGATCGACTCGGCTGAAGACACCACCCCCGCCAGTGGACCCGGGCGGATGACCATGACCGTCGGCGATGTCATAGCATTCAAAAAGAGCCGAAAGTAAGGCTTTCCCAATACTTTTTCCATAAAAACGCTCGTGAAGTAGCGGGAAACTACACGCATGAAACCTGCCTTGCTCTCCGGGATCGCTGACGTAGCGGTGAACCGTGGTGGGTATCGTGCCAGGGGTGGGGGCCGGGGCGCCGTGGATAGAACCGGGGATCTCTCTTTCTCCAGACCAGCGTGATTCGCGTGGAAGCGCGCACACGGGTTTCATAGGGTCCGGGCCGACCCTGGATCCCCTCTTCGTGCAACCATCCGGCACGTTTTTATATACGAATGCGTAATTGTATACACAATGCAGGGTGAATGTTTTTTCGCCGGTGACCGCTTTTACCTCGGTTAACGGAGTAACCATCACCCGGGCAGGAGCAACACGCCAGTTTCTAACCGCCGGTATCCGTGATTACGGAGCGGCAGCGTTCTATCGCTATTTTATCTGGTTTTGAACCATCCCGGAGACCGTACGCACTCAAAATCCGGGGGATTGTAGTTATGAGAGGAAAAGAGATTCGTCTGGAACGTATTATGGATCGGAATACCGGCAGGACCATCATTGTGCCGCTCGACCACGGCGTAACGCTTGGTCCTATCCCGGGATTGGTCGATCTTGGAAGGACTGTTGACCTCATCGCTGATGGCGGTGCAAACGCGGTGCTCGGTCATGTGGGGCTTGCGTTGCACGGCCACCGGGGACATGGCCGGGATATCGGCCTGATCATGCATCTCTCGGCGAGCACCAGCATCGGCCCCGACCCGAACGACAAAGTGCTTGTAAACACGGTCACAAACGCCCTGAAGATGGGTGCCGACGGTGTCTCGGTGCACATAAACGTCGGTGCCGACTCCGAAGCAAGGATGCTTGAAGACCTGGGCAGGGTCGCGATCACGTGCATGGAATGGGGGATGCCGCTCCTCGCGATGATGTACCCGAGGGGCAGGAAGGTCACGGGCGAGCATGATGTTGAATGTGTCAAGCTTGCTGCACGAGTGGCGGCTGAACTCGGCGCCGATATCGTCAAGACCGTTTACACCGGGGATCCTGACTCATTCCGTGAGGTGACCCGGGGATGTCCCGTGCCGGTCGTTGTCGCGGGAGGCTCAAAGACGAACGATGCAGCGATCCTTGACCTGGTAGAGGGCGCGATGGAGGGAGGTGCCGCCGGGATATCGATCGGGCGGAACGCCTTCCAGCACCCGGCACCCGACCGCCTGATCCGTGCCGCGGCGCTGATCATCCATGAAGGGCGGTCTGCAGAGGAAGCAGCAGAGATTCTTGAGATGTGATAACGATGATTGGAAAAGAGATCCGCCTGGAGCGGATTATGGACCGGAACACCGGTCGTGCCGTGATCATCCCCATGGATCACGGATTTACTATGGGCCAGATCGAGGGACTTCGCAACATGACGGCGATCGTCAGCGAGGTGAGCGAGGCAGGGGCGAACGCCATCGTGCTCCACAAGGGCATGGTGAAGGGAGGACACCGGAAACAGGGAAAGGATATCGGTCTCATTGTGCACCTCTCCGCAAGCACGTCGATGAACCCTGACCCGAACGACAAGGTGCTTGTCTGCACCGTGGAGGAGGCAATCGCGCTCGGCGCTGATGCGGTCTCGATCCACATCAACCTGGGCGCGCCGAACGAGTCGCGGATGATCGAGTCGGCAGGCGCGGTGGTGCGTGACTGCAACCGCTGGGGGATGCCGCTCCTGATCATGATCTACCCCCGTGGTGAGGGGATCGACCCCAGATCGCCGCAGGCGATCGGGCACTGTGTCCGGGTCGCCGAGGAACTCGGGGCCGACCTGATCAAGACAAACTACACCGGGGACCCGGAGACCTTCCGCCAGATCACCGAAGCCTGTTCGGTACCGGTGATGATCGCCGGCGGCGAGAAGGGCGGGGACCTGGAGACGCTCACAACCATCAGTGATGCCGTCAGGGCGGGCGCGGCCGGTGTCTGCATGGGAAGAAACGCCTTCCAGCGCGACGATCCCCGCCGGTTCATAAGCTCGATCTGCCGCGTGGTGCACGAAGGGGTAAGCCCGGTCGATGCGCTGGAGCGTGAGCGATGAAGCAGTTCTGGGTCGATGTCAGACCATGGAGGAAGGACCTCGCGACCACCGCGATCGAGAGCGGGGCTGACGCCCTGGTGGTGGATGATGCTGAGCGTGTGCGCGAACTCGGGCGGGTGACGACGGTCGCAGAGAACGGTGATCTCGTCCCCGGAAAAGACGTCTTCGAGGTTGAGATCACAGACAAAGCGACCGAGGAGGAGGCGCTCAGGCTCTCCCGAACGGGCTATGTCATCGTCCGGACAGGGGACTGGACGGTCATCCCGCTCGAGAACCTCGTCGCACAGTCAGACCAGATCATCGCCGCGGTCACGACCGCCGATGAGGCGGCGGTCGCGCTGAATGTTCTTGAGCGCGGGGTGGCGGGTATCCTGCTTGCGACAGGCGACCCGGCCGAGATCAGGCGGGCTTCGGGCGTGATAGCAGGTTCCGGCGCAGAGGTCGCCCTCATCCCGTTCGAGGTGACCAGGATCGCCCCTGTCGGGATGGGAGACCGGGTCTGTGTGGACACCTGCTCCCTCCTCGCCGACGGTGAAGGGATGCTCGTCGGGAACACCTCCTCGGCGTTCCTGCTGGTGCACCCCGAGACCCTGGAGAACCCCTACGTGGCCCCACGTCCGTTCAGGGTGAACGCCGGAGCGGTGCACGCCTATACCCTCCTCCCGGACGGGAAGACCGCCTACCTCACTGACCTCTCGGTGGGTGATCGGGTGCTCATCGCCGAGCATACCGGCGCGACCCATGAGGCGGTCGTCGGCAGGGTGAAGATCGAGCGCCGTCCGCTTCTCCTCGTCGAGGCAAAGGCGGGTGATGCGAGGGTGAGCCTGGTCCTCCAGAACGCAGAGACAATCAGGCTCGTTGCGGAGGACGGCAGACCGGTATCGGTCGTCGATCTTGCGGTGGGCGACCGGGTGCTCGGGAGCGTCGCGGAGGGAGGGCGGCACTTCGGTGTTGCTGTCGCCGAGACCATCCTGGAGAAGTGACGGCGATGCTTGCAGGCATCATCGGCGGCACAGGACAGATGGGACGGTTCTTCGCCGGAGTCTTTGAAGAAGCGGGGTGGGAGGTGGTCGTCTCAGGGACAAAGACCCCCCGCACCAACCAGGATGTTGCGGAGATGGCTGACCTTGTCATGGTCTCAGTGCCGATCCGCGCCACTGTCGGGGTTATTCGGGAGGTCGCCCCACTGCTCTCTGAAGAACAGATCTTCTGTGACCTCACCTCCCTCAAGGTTGAACCGGTCCGGGCGATGCTTGCCTCCCGCGCCGAGGTGATCGGGCTCCACCCGATGTTCGGGCCGGGCGCGGTATCGCTCAGGGGCCAGACGATCGTCGCCACCCCGGCCAGGTGCTGCTTCACGACCCTCGAGGAGCTGCTCTCGATCTTCCGCGGCCAGGGGGCGGTGATCACCCTCTCGACACCCGAAGACCACGACCGGATGATGGCGGTGGTCCAGGGGCTCACCCACTTCGGGACGCTTGCGAAGGCGGAAGCCATCCGCCGGACCGGCACCGACGTGAGTGAGACTCTAGCGTTCACAAGCCCCATCTACCGGATCGAGATGGGGCTCGTAGGAAGGCTCCTCGCCCAGGACGCGGGGCTCTACGGGGACATGCTGCAATTGAACCCGGCTGTTCCTGAGGTGCTTGCCAC
>LFRN01000265.1:0-4273 GCA_001512375.1 Candidatus Methanoculleus thermohydrogenotrophicum
TTTTTTCACTCTTCCATCATTTCGACCGAACAATTCATCTCGAGCCAGCGTGACACTATCATGATGGAGAGGAAGAAGGTCAAGGACTACATGACCTATGATGTCGTCACAGTCGACGCCCACGGGACGGTCAGGGACGTCATTGAAGCCATAAAAAAGACCCGCCATGACGGCTTCCCGGTTGTCGAAAACTCAAATGAGGTGGTAGGCTACATCTCGGCCAGGGACCTCCTCTTTGCCCATCCGGCAACACCAATAGAACAGGTGATGTCCCGTCACCTCATCGTCGCCGATCCTGATATGAGCATCAACGATGCAGCTCGTGTCATATTCCGGTCCGGAATCCAGAAACTTCCGGTCGTCGATGAGGACAATAAACTCATAGGAATCATATCGAACTCTGATGTCATCAGGTCCCAGATCGAACATGTCTCGCCTGAAAAGGTCTTCAAGTTCATTGAGACCCTCAAGAAACTCTACGGGATCGAGCCGACACTAAAGCGGGGGCCGGTCCCGATCGACGAACTCCTGCCCACCCAGTCAAAGATCTACGCAGACGAACTGGAAGGGCGGATGTACGAGATCAAGAAAGGGCTTGCTGAACCGCTCATCGTCGTCAGGCGGCCGGACCGCTGGATCCTGGTCGATGGGCACCACCGGGCAATAGCGGCAAAGCGGCTCGGAATCAAGAACCTCGATGCCTACATCATCGAGGTCGGGGAGGATATTGAGCTTGGGATGGAGCGGACGGCACGGGCGCTGAACCTCCACACGCTCGATGACATCAAGATCCTCGATTACGCCCGCCACCCCCTTGTCGCGCTGACACACCGGCTTGTGCGGCACGGTTAGCACTCCGGGCGTCTTATAACCCCGCGCATTGCAAAAATAAGATGAAATAGTCGCCCACTATGAGCCCTCAATCCGGAGGTCGTAGTCTTCGTTCAGGACGTGCTCTTTCACGACCGTTCCCTCCGAGACGACAACCTCCGGCCAGACCCTGATCCCTGAATGGATGACCACACCGCTTTTCAACACGGCGTGCGGCCCGATGACCGTGTCGTGCTCGATGTTGCACCCGCTGCCGACGAGCGTATCGTTATCGATGATGCTTCCGCTGATGGTGCTGTCCCTGCCGATCACCACCCGGTTATAGATGGACGAGGAGAAGATCTTGGCGTTGCTCTTGATGATGCATCCTTCCCCGATGCTGGTATAGGGCCCAATGATGACGTTCTCCTCGATGATCGTCCCGGTGCCTATCGAGACTGGCCCGATCACCCGGGAATGGGCGGCAACCGAGACAGAGCTCCCGATCTGCGCGGGGCCCATGACACGGGCGCCCTTGATATAGAGATCGCCGGAGATATTGGTGAACCGGATGTCCTGGAGTTTCCACCGTTCCGCCTCCCGGAGCGACTTCGGGCTGCCGACGTCAGACCAGTTGCCGCGGGCAAGCCAGCCCTTCAGGGTATACCCGCCCTCCATCAACTGGGGAAAGAGGTTCCTGGCGAAGTCAAACTTCTCACCGGACGGGATATGGTCAAAAATCTCGGGGTTGCAGACGTACATGCCGGTGCTCGCGAGGTTTGAGAAGATCTCTCCTGGGCTTGGCTTCTCCTTGAACCGCTTGATCTGGTAATTCGCATCGATCTCAGCGATACCATATTCAGTGGGGTCGTCGATGCTGATCAGCCCGATGGTGGTGATAGAGTCGTTATTGAGGTGCTCGCGGTAGAACTCGAGCAGGTTTAAGTCCACCACATGATCACCACCGACAACGAGGAACGGTTGTTCCTCAAGATATTTCTGGGCGTTCTTGACGCTTCCTGCCGTCCCGAGTTTTGTTTTTTCATGGACGTAGGTGACGTCGACCCCAAAGAGCGACCCGTCTCCGAGCGCTTTCTCGATTGCATCACTCATGTAACCAAGCGTGATCACCACATCGTTGAACCCGAGGTTGGAGAGGTGTGAGACCAGATGCTGGATCGAGGGTTTGTTGACGATCGGAATACAGGGCTTGGGACGCCCGAATGTGAGGGGGCGGAGCCGTGTGCCCTCCCCTCCGCACATTATGCACACCTTCATGGCACTCCGTTGTGCGCGCATTGATTTAACCCTATTGGGGGGAAAATCAACACGGTTCCTCGCACTGGTTGCAGGTTGAAGCAGGAGACAGAGATCTGTGCGAACCGGTTCAGGAGAGACGCGAACGGCTGCGGGATCACGCGGGGTCTGGTTGATCTTTGTATTGCAGTCGATGCAGGAGGAGCACTTCGATCATGCCCCGGATCTCACCTAATCGGTCGCTTTCCATTCCCCATGAGGTGGAGCGAAAGGCTGCACAAAGCGGGCTCTTCCCCGGGCTACCCCATACAGTGGTCCGTGGTGGCTACACTTGATTTGGGGCTCTCCGCCCGCGAGCAGAGGCTTGCGATCGCCATCGGTGTCGGCGCCGAAATCGGCATGATCTTTATGGCACCCCTGGGAGGGGTGATTCTCGCTGCGGAGATCCCTTATAAACAGGACTTCGAGACCAAAGCGATTGTTCCTGTGTTTCTGGCTTCCGTCATGTGAACTACCCCGACCTGTTGGCCGCGGTCTTCCCGCTCATGCCGCCGCGAACCCCGTAAGATGACATGCTCCCGGTTGGTACTCCTCCTCCCGCTTGCGAAGATCCTGAGGACATCACTCATCATCGTCCCGGCGGGAGCGGTGGCGTCTTCGCGCCTGGATTGGTGATAGGCGGGTCGGTTGGCGGCGCCCTGGGATCCCTGCTACATCTCGCGCTCCCGGGGGTTGTGCCTGTCGAATCAGTGTCGGTCTTTCTCATCGTTGGTATGATCGTTCTCTTCGGCGCGATCTCCCACGCACCGATTGCAATGACCGGCGACTTCTCCCTGCTCGTGCCGGCGGTGTTTCCGGTACTTGACAGGGAAGGGAGACTGGTTGGCATCATCGCTCTCGATGATATCAGGGATAACCAGATGAACGATGAGTTGCCGGTGAAGAAAGCCATGACATCACGGATATTCACTGTTCATCATGTCTGTACGTTACGCGAGGCCCCAAACCTGATGGTTGAGCACGATATTCATCATCTGGCCGGTTGTTTCAGTAGACGATCCAAGACAACTCTCAGGATTCATCACCCGGACAGATATCATGAAGGCCTACGTCAGGAAAGCGTCACAATCGGCAGGACGGTACTGCCATACCGCGGGTCCATTACCCTGATCGAACCGGGTACGGCGGCAGGAAAAACCCCTGGCGGGAAAGGAATGACCGATGTTTGATGATTGGTCTCCGGTCGCCGCGTGTCGCTCCTTCGACTGGAACCAGCATCTGCGGATTCAGATCCCCCGGATGGGACCCAGAGAGTTCCTCAAGTCCGGTCTGGACGGCGTGAAGGAGGACCGGGTTTTGAGATCTCCGGGGGCAGCAGGGGTTCTCCCGAACCTTTATCCTATGTCGCAGAGAGAGTTCTGGAGGATGGCACTGTTTGAATGTACGCTCTGCGGGAAGTGCTGTATGCACGCGGGCAGCGAACTCATCGTGGTCGAGAAGAGGCTCACGAGCCGCGACTACCTCTGCAGGCAGAAGATCGTCGGCGGCACGTTCCGCGCAAGGGTGGAGGAGCGGTTCCTTGATATCTTCAGGGACACTTCAGAGAACGATGCGCACCCCTCCTGGTGTCCTTTCTTGCGGAGCCACCCGGAAAAAAAAGGAAAGTACGTCTGCACCATCCACGGGAGCCGCCCCCCGGTCTGCCGGACCTACATCTGCTGCACCATGCGGATATTTGCTGGTGACGGGCGGGAGGTCGGGAAGGTTAAGGGGCGAAGGAGCCTCGTCACCGAGGATGCCGCCCTGCGCAGGTGCTGGGACGAGTCGGTTGTACCGCTCAAGATCGATAATGACGTTGTCTGGCGCAGTGACGCTACAGCGGTCCTTGGTCGTGCGGGATACCGGGTTGAGGCCTATGAGTGACCACCGCGGCACCCGGCGCCTGCCGGTCATCCGGGGCCAGGTGCAGTGCACGCCAGATAAGGTTGTCTCCATCGATCTGTGCGGGTTCTGTGTTCACTCTGCCCTTGTCGTCGTTGGGGGAGAAGAAGTGCCGTCACCGGCACGCGCCTACTGCAGCCGATGCCGGGTTACGTCCGGTGTCGTCGATATGGCGAAGGTCGAGGCGGTTGTCTGCGATGACGTCCGGGGAGAGGGATTCCGGAGCATCACGAGTATCATCAGCTGAGTGCGTTGAATCATCTTT
>LFRN01000265.1:4280-5338 GCA_001512375.1 Candidatus Methanoculleus thermohydrogenotrophicum
CCTCGTTCTTTGTGTCTTCGCGTGAGGCAACCTTATGTGGTTCGCAGATTGCGCTGGCGCAAGAGAGAGATCATTTCCGCCAGAACTCCCAGGGATGTTTTGTCTGGAACGGAACACCCTTTGCCTCCTTGTTCCAGTCGGTCTCGATCGTGTGATGGACCAGCCGAACCTCGTTACGGAGCTCAATGAGGATCTCTTTGATATCCTCAAGTTCACGCTGGAGAACATTCAGCTCTTCAGACGAATGCTGCTGTCGCACCGGCGGCGGCATCTTGCCATCCTTCTGACAGACAAGACCAGCCTCTATCAGTTCAAGGATCGCCTCGTTCCGGTCGAACGCATGATCCCTGGCGAACTGATCGATCTGCTCCAGCAGGCCGGGGTCGAGCGCAAACGAGCATCTCATCACCATAGATTCTCCCACTCCTGTGACTGGTCCCCCGACTTCAGAGGGGGCATCCCGGAATGTTATCCCTGAGATTGCAGCCCAATCTCATAATACTGATCGCGATCCAGGACGAGCCTGCAATGGGGGCAGGAGTGGACTCGATCAGAAAAGGGTCTTTTTGACAATCATCCCGCATCGGGGGCGCTGCTGTGATGTGTTTCCGGGATTCACCAGGACCACGTGCGAGCCAGCATCTTCCGCAATGCCTCCGGGTGATCATGATAAGTAACACCGTAGGCGAGAACGGCCTATAATGGTATCGGTTGACGGGCTGTATCCCGCCAGTGAAATGGCGGGGATCAGCCGCGTTTTGACCCTGAGAGACCTTCTTTCTTCGAAGGCGCTGACGTATCATACTCATCTCCCTTTGAGGTTTTTGATGCGTGAGGCGGATCGTCAATACGCCTTCCCGGGAGCTCCGCAAACTTCCGCATGCGGCAGCCCGGGGTATGTGTAAGGTACCTCGGATCACCTTCACCTGGTTTGTCTCATGAGTTGCATCTCTGGCTATTGTGTCTGCCGCCGCATCCTGCCTGCGACATCCGCCCCTGTATAACCGTCTCCTCTCGGCAAAAAAAGATGTCCGGGTTTTCCTGGAGAACAACCCGGG
>LFRN01000125.1 GCA_001512375.1 Candidatus Methanoculleus thermohydrogenotrophicum
AGGCTCCACCGCCGGGAACGGGCGGGGCATGGGAGCCGGCGCGGGCGGCGCCTCCTCAATCATTTCCTCTTCCTCGTCTGCAAAAACCACATCGTCCCACCCTTCCTCGTCCTCTTCGTCCAGGAGCAGAGGTTCCGCCGGCGGTGGAGAGACCTCTGCCCTGAGGAGGGGAGTGGGTTCCGGGGCCGGCCGGTCGATGATGATCTTTTCTGCAACGTCAGCCATCAGCGCCCGCCCGAGGTCGCGGAGGTGTGCGTCGTAGAGGTCCCGGTCCTTGATGATGAACCGCGGGAGGTCGATGCCGTCGTCCTGGGGCGCCTCCTCAAGGACGTAGATCGAGTCGGCGAGCAGGCCGAGCAACCTTGATAGTTCCCGGCGGTGAGCCGGTGATGCGCGGATACGCTCGTAGTCGTCGCCGCAGACGAGGTAGCGCAGGACGGTGAACGTTGAGTGGAATGACTCAAGGAGCATATCGTAGTGTTCCCGGACCACCGGGTCGATCATCTCGAGCATACCCTTGAGGATATACGCAAACTCCGGTGGAAAGGTGTAAACGACGCCGCCGACCCCAAACCCATCGAGGTCGTAGGCGTAGGCGAGGACGGCACACCTGGCGGATTTCAGCCGGG
>LFRN01000281.1 GCA_001512375.1 Candidatus Methanoculleus thermohydrogenotrophicum
AGGCTCCACCGCCGGGAACGGGCGGGGCATGGGAGCCGGCGCGGGCGGCGCCTCCTCAATCACTTCCTCTTCCTCGTCTGCAAAAACCACATCGTCCCACCCTTCCTCGTCCTCTTCGTCCAGGAGCAGAGGTTCCGCCGGCGGTGGAGAGACCTCTGCCCTGAGGAGGGGAGTGGGTTCCGGGGCCGGCCGGTCGATGATGATCTTTTCTGCAACATCAGCCATCAGCGCCCGCCCGAGGTCGCGGAGGTGTGCGTCGTAGAGGTCCCGGTCCTTGATGATGAACCGCGGGAGGTCGATGCCGTCGTCCTGGGGCGCCTCCTCAAGGACGTAGATCGAGTCGGCGAGCAGGCCGAGCACCCTTGATAGTTCCCGGCGGTGAGCCGGTGATGCGCGGATACGCTCGTAGTCGTCGCCGCAGACGAGGTAGCGCAGGACGGTGAACGTTGAGTGGAATGACTCAAGGAGCATATCGTAGTGTTCCCGGACCACCGGGTCGATCATCTCGAGCATACCCTTGAGGATATACGCAAACTCCGGTGGAAAGGTGTAAACGACGCCGCCGATCCCAAACCCATCGAGGTCGTAGGCGTAGGCGAGGACGGCACACCTGGCGGATTTCAGCCGGG
>LFRN01000243.1 GCA_001512375.1 Candidatus Methanoculleus thermohydrogenotrophicum
TCATCCGTGACATCGACGGAGGAGGGAGCGATCACGCAGCACATCGGCGCCACGCTCGTTCCCATCGACGCAATCACCCGCATGAGCGGAGCCCTGAGCAAGGTCAGCATCAACGTCCCGGGCCTCCTCTTCATCGACACGCCAGGGCACCATGCCTTCACCACCCTCCGTGCGCGCGGTGGGGCGCTCGCCGATATGGCGATCGTCGTGGTGGACATCAACGAAGGCTTCCGTCCCCAGACGATCGAGGCGCTCCAGATCCTGCGCAACTACAAGACGCCATTCGTCATCGCGGCCAACAAGATCGATCGCATCCACGGCTGGCGCGTCCAGAAGGACCAGCCGTTCACAAAGACGTTTGCGAAGCAGAACGAACGCGTCCAGGGCATCCTCGAGACGAAGATCTACGAACTCGTCGGCAAACTCTCAGACCTCGGGTTCAACTCCGAGCGGTTCGACCGGGTCACCGACTTTGCGCGGAACATCTGCATCGTGCCGACGAGCGCCCTCACCGGCGAGGGTATCCCTGACATCCTCATGGTGCTGATCGGGCTTGCCCAGCGATACATGACTGAGAGCCTCAGGGTCAGCGCCGACGGTCCTGGTGCTGGTACCGTGCTCGAGGTGAAGGAGGAGCGGGGACTTGGGATGACGCTCGACGTGATCCTCTACGACGGGACCCTCGCGGTCGGGGACGAGATCGTCGCCGCGGGGGATGAGGAGATCATCGAGACTAAAGTGCGCTCCCTCCTGAAACCACGGCCCATGAAGGAGATCCTGGTAGAAGAGCGGTTCGAGCGGGTCAGGTCCGTCACCGCCGCTGCGGGCGTCAAGGTGGCTGCCCCAAGACTCGATGGGGTCATCGCGGGTTCGCCTCTGCGGGTTGTCAGGGGCTCCAACCGGGATGAGGTGGTCGAGCAGGTCCGCCACGAGGTCCAGGATATCCAGGTGACCCTCTCTGATCTCGGGATCATCATCAGGGCAGACACCATCGGTGCTCTCGAAGCGCTCTCAAAGGAACTTGAGGGGCACCAGATCCCGGTGATGCGGGCCGCCGTCGGACCGGTCACACGCCATGACGTCATCGAGGCCGGGACGATCAAGGATCCCCTCTACAGCGCCATCCTCGCCTTCAACACCCCTGTCCTGCCTGACGCGATCGATACTCTGGCCGACGCCTCGATGTCGCATGTCAACATATTTGAGGGGGGGGTCATCTACCAGCTCATCGATGACTACGTCGAGTGGCGGGATGCGAAGAAACAGGAGCTCGAGCAACAATGGTTCGAGAAACTGATCATGCCTGCAAAGATCCGGATCCTCCCTGACTGTGTCTTCCGACAGAGCAACCCCGCGGTGGTCGGCGTCCGGGTTCTCGGCGGGAAACTCCAGAGCGATGTCGACCTGGTCCTCACAAACGGCAGGAAGGTAGGCCATCTCAAGCAGATCCAGGACAGGAACGAGACCATCTATGAGGTGGACGCAGGCAGGGAGGTAGCGATCTCGATCGAGGGGCCGACCGTCGGCCGCCAGATCAACGTCGGCGATGATCTCTACGTGGATATTCCAGAGCGGCACGTGAAGGTGATCGAACGGGAGATGCTCGATCTCTTAAACCCGAGTATGCGAGAGGTCCTGGAGGAGTTCACCCTCCTCAAACGCCGGGAAGATCCCTTCTGGGGGAAGTGAGCTACTCCCTTCCAGACGGATTCCTCACGCTTATGCTGCCAGAGAGTCCCGCGGAAGTAGACTTTTAATACCACATTATCAAATTGTATAGGTACTTTCGAAGGAGTCGTCAAGATGGTGGATTTCAAGATCATCCTATCAGACCCGGATACCGGGCGTTCATATAAGATCGATGCGACCGGTGCCGCTGCAAGAGCACTCATCGGCAAGCGCATCGGTGACGAGATCGACGGGGGTGTTCTCGGCCTTGCGGGCTACAAGATCAGGATCACCGGTGGCACGGACAGGACCGGCATCCCGGCACGCCGCGACCTTCCCGGATCCGCACGGAGGAGAATCCTGCTCTCCGAGGGCGTCGGGTTCCACCCGGTTATAAAAGGGCAGCGCCGCAGGAAGTCAGTGCGGGGCAACGAGATCAGCGCTGATTTTGTTCAGATCAACGCCGTCGTACAACAGCGCGGTGCAAAACCCTTAACTGAATACTTTGAAGAGCCAAAGGCAGCCGCAGAATAGATCAGCACCTTCTCTTTTTCCGGGGACGATCTTTTCCCCTGTTTTCATCCTGCTTGTCTGTACGCGGAAATATCACTCAGGCGTCGGCAGGTGAAACTGAGGCTTCTCATGCGGCGGGATGTCGGTGACCGCATGTTCCTCGCGTGAACTACCCCGCACCTGTTGGACGGGGTCTTCCCGCTCATGCGGCCGCGAACCCCGTAAGAATGGTTGTGACTGCTCCCCCGATTGAAATCGGGGGCATCCAGGGTTTTTCAGCCCAGAGATTGCAGCCCCAATCTCATAATGTTGATCGCCGCGTTCTGGTCGCGGTCCATCATCAGCCCACAATGTGGACAGGTATGGACTCGATCAGAGAGGGTCTTTTTGACGATCATACCACACCAGGAACACACGAGAACCAGCCTCTTCCGCTTTGTTCTCCGTGATCGTGATGAACAGATTCCAGGCAACATCCGCGATGCTTTTCGCCAGACAATGGTTTTTCTGCATATTTTTGATATTCAGATCCTCGAATACAATCGTACCGTAT
>LFRN01000023.1 GCA_001512375.1 Candidatus Methanoculleus thermohydrogenotrophicum
TTCTCATCGACCATGATACCCTCTATCCCGTAGGCATGTGCAATCTTCACAAAGTCCACCGGCGGAAGCTCGGTGTAGGCGTAGCGACGGTCGTAGAAGAGCTCCTGCCACTGCCGGACCATACCGAGGTACATGTTGTTTAAGATCACGACCTTGACGGGGATGGTGTGGTGCGCCACCGTCCCGAGTTCCTGGATGTTCATCTGGAAACTCCCATCGCCGGCGATGTCGAAGACCGGGAGATCTGGCCTCGCGAAATGGGCGCCGATGGCTGCCGGAAACCCGTACCCCATCGTCCCGAGACCGCCCGAGGTGAGCCAGGTGCGGGGCTTCCTGAAACAGTAGTAGAGCGCGGTCCACATCTGGTTCTGGCCCACCTCGCTTGCGATGATCGCTTCCCCCTTCAGGAGGTCGGAGAGCTCCTGGATGACGTACTGCGGACGGAGCCGGTCGTCGTCGCGGTAGCGGAGGGGGTACTGGGCCCTCCAGGTGTTGATCCTCGCAATCCAGCGCGCCGTATCCCCTCGTCTCTGCATCCGCTGGAGGAGGGTCTGGAGCACCGCTTTCACATCGCCCACGATCGGGACGTCGACCGCTTTGTTCTTCCCGATCTCGGCAGGGTCGATATCGATATGGATGACCGCGGCGTTCGGCGCGAAGGTCTCGATCTTGCCGGTCACCCGGTCGTCGAACCGGGCGCCGA
>LFRN01000105.1 GCA_001512375.1 Candidatus Methanoculleus thermohydrogenotrophicum
CCAATCATGAAGCGCAATACTGCCGACCGCCGGAATCCGGCTGAGATCGAGGAGCGGATCGGCTACACCTTCAATGACCGCTCACTCCTCGAGCGGGCGCTCACCCGCCTGGCCTACACCCTTGAGGCGCCCCTCCCCCCTGCGGCCCACATGGACGCCCTCGCGACCCTCGGCGACGCGGTCATTAACGTGGTGGTCGTGGAGGCGGTGATCGCGGGCGGGGTGCACGACAAGGGCGCGATCAGCAATCGGAAGATGAACCTGGTGAACATGACCCGGCTCCGCGCGCTCGCGGAAGACCTGGACCTCGAGGAGTACGTCCGTTGGGGGAAGGGCGAGGCGGCTCAGGCAGTCTGGACCTCAGGTCGCGTCCTCGCCGAGTGCATGGAGGCGCTCATCGGCGCTGTCTACCTGGACGGTGGTATGGGCGCGGCCGCCGGTGTGCTTGGGCGTCTCGGGCTCACAGAGAAAGCATAACCCCCTCATTTTTCCAGCGCCGGTGGCTGAATGAACCAGGATCCAAGCGAGAATGAGCCCCACCGCGGTGAGGAACCGCCCAGGGCTGGTTGAGGTGCCCGCCTGTGGTCGTCATCGCGACGGTGACTACTCCCCCTTCTCTCGTCAGGGGCATCCCGGGATACTACTACCTTTGAGGTTGCAGTCCCGATCTCATGATGTTGATCGCCGCGTTCTGGTCGCGATTCATCAGTAAAGAAGGCGAGGAATACTGAGACGAGAATGGGAGAGTACCTCGTCGCCCGTCACCTCCCTCTCTCCATGGGTGTGCCGAAGATCTTAAGCGATGAGCATGTCTCTCTTCTCCCCCACAGGGGGAATCACTCCTCCAGGGTGGAGATATCCCCCGGATCCATGCCGAGTTCCCGGGCTTTTAAGACCCGGCGCATGATCTTGCCGCTCCGGGTCTTTGGGAGTCGGTCCACGTACTCGATCTCGGCAGGCACCGCGATGGGGCCGAGGCTTTTTCTGACATGACGGGCAAGTTCGGCGGAGAGGTCGTCTCCGGGTCTCACCCCCACGCGGAGGGTGACGAAGGCCTTGATGATGTTCCCCTTAAGAGGATCGGGCTTTCCGATAACGGCCGCTTCAGCCACCGCGTCATGGGAGACGAGCGCGCTCTCGATTTCCGCGGTGCCGATGTTGTGCCCGGAGACGATGATCAGATCGTCGGCCCGCCCGAGGATCATAATGTAGCCCTCCTCGTCCTTCACCGCGAGGTCTCCGGTCGTGTAGCACCCCGGGATGGTTTCCCAGTAGGTGCGATAGCGTTCGTCGTTCCGGTAGACCGTCCTGAGCATGGCGGGCCAGGGTTCCTTGATGACCAGGAAACCGCCGGTGCCTGGTGGGACAGGGTTGCCCTGCCGATCGACGACGTCCACGACAGCGCCTGGTATAGGTTTTCCAGCAAATCCCGGTTTCATCGGCTCGCCGATCATCGTGGTGATGATGTGCATGCCAGTCTCGGTCTGCCACCAGGTGTCCACGATCGGGCATCGCCCGCCGCCGATATGGTGGTAGTACCACTCGAACGCTTCGGGGTTGAGGGGCTCGCCGACCGACCCGAGCACCCGGAGGGAGGAGAGGTCGTACTTCGCCGGCCACTCGTCGCCGTAGCGCATGAACATCCGAATAGCGGTCGGGGCGGTGTAGAAGATCGTCACCCCGAGGTCCTGGATCAGATGCCAGTAGATGCCAGGATCTGGGTAGTCTGGCGTCCCTTCGACGATGACGACGGTTGTGCCGACCATGAGCGGACCGTAGACGACGTAACTGTGGCCGGTGATCCAGCCGGGATCGGCGGTGCACCAGAAGACGTCGGTCTCCTTGATGTCGAAGTCGTGGCGGGTGGTGTAGTAGGTCCCGACCGCATAGCCACCGCAGGTGTGGACGATGCCTTTCGGCGTGCCGGTCGAGCCGCTGGTGTAGAGGATGAAGAGGGGATCCTCCGCATCCATCGCCTCTGCCGGGCAGTCAGGGTCAGCCTCGCGACAGAGATCGGCGTAGTCGACCTCCATGGCGGGATCGAGATCGACGGCCGGGGTCCCGCGCCGGAGGACGATGACCTTCTCGACGCAGGGTGTCTGAGTGAGCGCCGCCTTTGCGATCTCCCTGAGCGGGATAGCCTTTCCCCGTCGGTAACTGACGTCAGCGGTGATGAGGATCTTTGCCTCAGCATCGTTTATCCGCATTGCAAGCGCGTCAGCCCCGAACCCCGCAAAGACAACCGAGTGGATGGCCCCGATCCGGGCGCAGGCGAGCATCGCGACGATCTGCTCAGGGACGAGCGGCATGTAGATACAGACCCGGTCACCCTTCCTGACCCCGAGGCGCAGAAGACCGTTTGCGAACCGCATTACCTCGCGGTAGAGGGCGTCGTAGGTAAGCCTCTGTTCCTCTCCCTGTTCGCCGCGCCAGATGATCGCCGGCTTATCCTTCCGTTCGCTGGTGACGTGGCGATCCAGGCAGTTGTAAGTGATGTTGAGTTTTCCGTTGACAAACCACTTCGCGTAGGGGTAGTTCCACTCCATGACCAGGTCCCAGGGCTCAAACCAGATTAGTTCACGGGCGATCCGGTCCCAGAAGGCGTCCGGGTCGCGCATGAACTCCTGGTACGCCCGGGTGTAATCGGGTGTCCAGGCGGTTGCCTTGAACCGTGGATCGGGAAGGTAACGTTTCTCTTCCAGTTTGACAGCGAATGTTTCTGCCATCTCTTCTCATTCCTACACGATTAATCATTATAATTACTCCAGTCTGGCTCTGCGAGGATCCTGAGACCGTGCAGAAGCGCTGGATCTTCCGGGCCCGTCGTTTTAGCGACCGTTCGGCCCGTAATCATGTTATCATACACCGGTCATCGGCAGAGAACGTCGGTGGCCGCCGGGGCATGAGCCGCGGCGCCCGACTCCCGCCCGATTCCCGTATGGTCACCTCCGAATTTGACATGATTGATGGTGCACATTCCTGCAATAAATCTTACGGTCGTGGGGAGTCCCGCCGCTCTCCCCACCATCCGAGTTCTGCATCTGGTACACCGGTTTGCGCAAGCCGCACGCTGCGTCTCATGGGGGTTGGGGCAACTCCCATGCTCTCCCCCTCTCATCACGGCAACGGTGGCGGGTGTCCGTAGTAAGATATCAGAAACATCGTAACAGTGACAATAATTATCGCCATGGTTTTGTATAGGCGTACAACGCCTGGACCGGCATTGATGGCAGCAAATCTGGCGGTGATGGATCGTGAGGACAGGGGCAGGAGTATTACGGGAACTGCGGCTAGCCCAAGCAGTATCGATGATACCAGGTGTGCCGGGCCTATGTACCCCGGATACCAGATCAGCGCGGTGTACCGGACGGCTGTGGCGGCTACAAAAAGCACCAGGAACGTAAGAAACAGTCTGGGTCTCGGTCTCAGCATAGCCCGGCACCTCTCGTTCCAACGCTGGAGTTGCCTGCTCCTCCATGCCCTGTGCCCGGCCTGAGAGGAACGTGTGCCATCGGCGGCGGCACCGGCGCTCCTCCCAGGATCCCGGAGAACGCACGCATTCCGGCACCAGCCCCGGATACTCTCACCGGAACTCGCGTCATCAGGTGCCCTCCAGCATCCGTGCTATCAGTTCGGGATCCTCCGTATAGATCGCGGCGATCTTCTTATCAAGGGTCGTTATCGTCAGGGTTCGGGGGTAACGCGCCCGCATGTGAGTGCAGCAGGTCGTCACCGGGAAGAAGACCACGGCTGCAATCCCGAGGATGAACCGCATCGAGGCCGGGTTGGCGAGGCCCCCGTAGATACCTGAGATCGCCGATATAAGGATCACTCCCACCAGCGCCACGAGGAGCCAGGAAGGTCCGGGAAGTTTGTTCTCCTTTATCTCTACCTTCACGATGCCATCCTTCGGTATGACGACTGCCGGGAGGAACGGTCGCCTGAGGGTTATGGCATCGCGGGTGATCTCGATACCGGTCCTCCGTATGACCCCGTACAACTCCATAACCGAGAAGGCCAGGGCGATAGCAAGCAGAATAAGGCTCCCAGATGGGGGAAACGCAACAGAGAGGTATATGACGAGGATGAAGAAACCGGCGCCGGCCAGCGCCATGACTGCCGGAGTATCGGTCGCCCCATAGTCCACAACCGCACCGCCCACCACTTCCCGACCGCCGTCTGCCGCCGCTGTCTCGTTCCTGTTCCTTTCCTTGAACCCGGCATCTCGTCGGCAGGCCGCAGCGGCGGCTGCGTTCGGGCACCAGCCCAGGTAACTCCGTATTGTCTCCATACGAGGCATCATACGACCTCTTTCAGTTTCGCGAAGAGTTCGTCGGCCATCTTTGTCGGGTCATCAGTCTTCGTGAGCGCAATACCCAGTTCGTCCGCGTAGTCCCAGAGGAGCTCGATACACCGGGCATAG
>LFRN01000180.1:0-9190 GCA_001512375.1 Candidatus Methanoculleus thermohydrogenotrophicum
GCGCACCACAGCAAGCATCGAACGAGATGCGGGCACCTCCAGCATACCGCTCTCTACCGGGACTGGATAGAGTCTCGTATGCCGGGAAGGCGATGAAATGTCATCTCGGACCAAACGGGAGACTGGTTCTGGATTCTCTCCGGGATAGTGATGAACCCGGCGTTTGGAGTTTTGATCATCTGGCCAGGATCGACCGGGGAGACCCCGGTCTCGACTGCATGCTCTCCAGCCGACCGTATCACGTTGCCAGCAGAAATGTGAGAACCGGATCTTTGTCCGGAGGTGGCTGGTGCCGGCGGAGATATCCCCGCACAGGCTTGAAAGAAGCAGCGATCAGATCGGCGCTTCACCGATCTTCTGGATCAGGCTCTCAAGGACCGCGTCGCGCATTCCTTCGACGAACTTAATGCTCCCGACGACCAGGTGGCCGCCGCCGCTCACCCCTCCACCGACGATCTCGGTACGGAGTTCACGCACCATCCTGGGTATGTTCATCATGACGCCCCGGGAACGGAGGACGACAAAGTCCGGGCCAAACCCGAGTGTGACAACCGGCTCTCCCGGGAGGTCCCGGATCAACCGATCGTGCACCTCCCCTGCAGTCTTACCAGGCGGCGGGAACGTGAACCGGTGGGCGAAGAGTTCCACGTCAAGCATGAAGAGATGAACCCCGTTGGGTAGCACCCGACTCTCGATATGCGGCATGATGGCCTCCATCTGCTCCTCAATCGCCCGGTTCGCCTCCTCCACAAGCAGATCGACGAGTTTCTCGTGGCGCACGGGATCACCACCAAGGTTCAGGATATCCTTGACGATCTCCCTCCCGTCACTGAACCTGAGCCAGAACTGCTCGTAGTCGAGCGCCAGTGCAATGTCGCGACAGTCATCCTCCGAGTACTCAGATGCGACAAGTGCGAGGTAACGGTCACGCTCCGGCGCCTCACTTCGGTCGCCAACCGCCGCGATCGCAGGCAGGTGTCGTATCTGATCCTCGACCACCGGGTTGACCAGGCGGGCGATCTCAGTTCCCAGCATCCCGGCCGTAATACCATAATCTCCGCCCACGTGATAGGGGTTCACGTGCCCGATGAGGTACTCGTCCACCGACCTGTCGGGATGATGGTGATCCACGACCATCACCGGGAGGTCGTATATCCGGGTCACCTTCAGCGACGGAATATCCTCATCGGTGGATCCGTTATCCATCAGGAGGATCATCGGCATCTTCTGCCCGTAACGGGCGTGATCCTTGAGGGCGAAATCCAGGTCGCGTGTGACATCCTCGATCTCGTAGAACGGAGCCTTGGACGGAGACCGCTTGAAGAGGAAATACTCCGCATCAAAGTCCCCGCCGCTCTCCCGGATCAACGAGGTCACCGCCTGCTCTATGGCAACGGCGGCGCATATACCATCCGCATCCGCGTGGTGCCTGAGGATGATCGGTCGCGAGGTCAGGACAGCTTTTCGAATCTCTCTGGCCACCTGGCGCATCTGCGGCCGGAGGGCCTCGAGAACCTCGCTCTCCACAAGGAACGGGATATCAGGTGGCTCTGCACGTTCATCCAGCGCTGCATCTATGCGCTCCCTGACCCGTGCCGCATCCTCAGACTCCAGGACCATCATGGACGCGACCTCGATCTGCAGCTGGTTGTTGCGTTGCATCACCTCACCCGTGAGGGCGACGATATCCCCAAGCTCAACCTCAGGATACGCGCGGACACCCGCCTCGATGAACGCGGCCGCGTTCCCGGTGCTGGACTCGTCAACAATGGTAAAGATCGTCGGCCCCGATGTCTGCTTGATCTGAGCGATTTCGCCCTCGATCATCACGGTTCTCCCGATCTTCTTCCCGATATTCGAGAGGAGCACACCTGCCGTTTTCTTGGTCACGTTCCGCGTCTGGTAGACGGTCGGCGTGACCTCCTCGAGATCGATGTTGCCGTTGCTCCGGATCTGGATGACGCGAACGATGATCGGGTCGCGTTCACTGTGCTGCATCTTCACGTTGCTCTTGTGGACGAGCCCTTTGATCCGGTTGTTTAACTGGACAAAGATGCCAAATGGAGCAAAACCCTGTACCCATCCTAGATAGGTCTTTCCTTCCTCCACCTCTTCGAGATCGCAACTCTCTCCGAGGCGGTAGACAATCATATCTTCCATAAACAGTTCTCCAAATTATTCTTCGGGCTCCTCGACGGTGTATCCGGCAAGTTCATACAGCCGGCATTCTCCATCCCGCCTGCCCTTTGCGATGATAATATCACCACCCTGGAGCCGGGCCTCCTTCCCCGGGCGGTAGACCCACCGGTCGCCACGCTTGATGGCAAGAACGACCATCCCGGTCACCGTTCCAAGCGAAGCCTCCTTAAGAGTCTTGCCAACGAGCTGCGACGACTCAGCTATAGATATCCGCGTGATGATCTCGTCTGACTCCCGGACGATCTTCTTAAAGACCGGCGGGATCTCGATGTCGCGCAACAGGACATCGACGATAGAGTGGGCTGAATCGCTGATCGCCTGTGCAAATGAGGACATATACAATAGCCCTCTGAGGTAGCGCACATCATCGATCTTCCGCGCCGCCTCGAGGATCCAGAGATCCAGGTCGTATCGCATATTATCCAGAGTTTTGTCGAGGGCAACCACCTCGTTTGCTATCTCCTTGTTGTTGAAGAGCAGGGAAGTGTACGCGAGCCCGACTGATAACTCCGAGAGGTTCTTCATCTCGATGATCAGCTGGACAGCCCGGTCGATGTCATCGACCTCACCTGCGGGGGAAGGTTCGTAACGGGGGCATTCCACTGTTCCTGCCATTGCTGAGAGGATATCTACCCCGCCCTCCGGGCCCCGCGATATCAGGATATCCCCGGCCTCTATCCGGGTGTTTTTATCGGGATCGTATATCCAGCCCTTCCCGCGCCGGATAGCGATCACCTGCATGCCTGTCGTACTCTGGACCTTCAGCTCCCCGAGTGTGCGACCGGCAAGCTCGCTTCCCTGGCTGACGATGACTCTGGTGACAACCTCCTCTGCTTCGGGGAAGACGCGCTTGAGTTTTGCCGGAAACTTGATGTCCTTCAGGATGAGCATCGCCATGTCAGAGGCCGAGTTTGCGATCCTCTCTGCCGCTTCGGCCACCTGCAGCATCCCGCTCATCGCCTCTGCCTCTTCAAGCCGTCGTGCACCGAGAATACTCTGAATCCTGGCCTGATAGACCAGTTTGTTCATTCTCTCTTCGAGATTGATCACTTCCAGCGCTATCTCTTTGTTATCGAAGAGTATCGCAGAGTAAGCGAGATCAACCATCAGTTCAGAGATATCTTTCATCTCGATCAGAACATCTTTGAAGCTGATCGGCTGGTATTCATATTCTGTCATGGGTCTGTTAATCGTTCCTTTTGTATTTCTTCACTACAGCAGCAGATCTATCACTGCCATGAGTGTAGCTGCACCAATCAGGTCGATCAGGCTTGTGATGACAGGGATTCCGAAGTTATCGGGATCGAGACCGTACCGGAATGAGAGGCTCGCGGTGACATACGCTACGCCGTTTACCAGGGTCATGACGACCAGACCTGCTACAAGGCTGATAACGACCAGCATTCCAAGACCAGGGCTGTTCAACCCCATGAGCACCGCCGCGCCATGGGCTATGAGCGCCAGCAGTGGAAGCAGTACCAACGTATAGAGATAGGAAATAATAAAATGATGCACGACCCCGCGTTCGGGGAGAGGCCGGGGGTTGATCTCGCCGGTGTGCATCCCGGTCGAGAGGCTTGATCCGAGGATACCACCTATCGATCCGAGTCCGCCCATGAACGGTGGTATCAGGATAAGAAACGCCGCGAACGTCACCAGATCGTCAAGGTTGAGCGAGTAGGTCAGCCCTGCTAGCGTGCCAAGTATGCTGAGCGGGATGAGGAGGAGGAGGTTTTCCCGGACGATAGCCCCGATCCGCTCCGGCCGCCGCCAGGTGTAGAGGACGGCGATGACGGCCGCGGCGACCACAGCAACCCCGATCACCAGGCGTGCCAGGGGAGGGAGGAGCACGACGAATATCGCGGAGAGCACGAGGATCGGGAGCGTCACGATGTCTCCTGAGGTGGTGACGGTGGGGGCGGCGATCATATCGAGGTCAAGACCGTAGTGGTAACTTGCAAGAGCGATGATCAGGGTAATTCCCATCACCAAAAGCCCGGAGATGATCCCGCTGATGACCGAGATCAACACCAGATCGGTGATCCCCACCACCGGAAGACCGGAGAGGCGGCTCGCAATGTATGCGAATATGCCAAGGACAAAGGCTATGAGGACGGTCACCACGAATGAGGCACGGATGTTGTCGCCGAGGACACAGCCCTCCTGGAAATCGATGGTGAACTCGCCAAGGTGCATCGACGACGAGAGGCGGGAAGCAAGAACTCCCGCTATGTTTCCCCGCATATCGATGATCGATGGCATGAGCACCATCAGGCCGGGTATCAGTTTGAGGACCTCATGAACTGAGCCCAGGAAGATGCCTGCGATGCTCGATGCAGCGGCGCTGATGAGCAGGGCGCCAAGACCGGTCATAACGAGACGGCGGCGGCTCTGGCTGTATAGATCCTGCCCCATCGCCATCACCATCCATCTCGTTCAACTCCGAAAAGGCACCTCCAGTACCGTTAGATCGGCAGGGAGGGTCACATCTCCATCATAATGTCGCTTTGCATCGCGTATATGGTTTGCTGTACTGGTATAACGAGAGCTGATGTGTACCAGGGCAAGCATCCGGGCGTTTGAGGCCGCGGCCGCCTCCCCGGCCTCACCGGCGGTGGAGTGCAGAACCTCCCGCGCGCGGTCGGCCTCTTGATCGTCGAAGGTGGCGTCGTGGATGAGGAGATCTGCGTCCCGGATCATCCCGGCGGCATCGGGTAGGTGCTGAAGAGGGCGGGTGTCTCCGGTATAGACGATCTTCCTTCCCGGGCGCGGCTCACCCATCACGTCACGGGGGCGGACCTCGGTCTCGACACCGTCGTGGATAATCCGGATCACCTCCCCGCGCTGCAGCCTCCCGAAGAGCGGACCTGGGGGGATGCCAAGCGCAATTGCCCGTTCGCGGTTGAACCGGCCCGGTCGCTTGTCCTCCTCCAGGACATAGCCGAGACTGGGGATCCCGTGAAGCGTGGAAAACGCGCGGACGGTATAGCCGTTGAAAGGCACGACCGAACCGTGTTCGAGGGCATGACCGGTGACCGGGAAACCGCGCGTATGACGGCTGATCCTCTGCACGAGGTCGACGAAATCATGGACCCAGGGGGGGCCGTAAATCGGGAGGGGGGTGGTTCGCCCCATGAACGCGAGTGTCTCGACGAGCCCGAAGACGCCGAGGAAGTGGTCGGCGTGCCAGTGGGTTATGAAGATGGCGTTCACGGTAAACCCTGTCCGGGCACGCATCATCTGCTGCTGGGTGCCTTCCCCGCAGTCAAAGAGAAGGGTCTCGGAACCCCGCCGGATCAGGATGGAGGGCGGGTTGCGCTGCGGCGACGGGAGGGCGCCTGCCGTGCCGAGGAAGTAGACATGCAGGGTTTCTCCGGCTATACGAACCACTTCCTGAATGCTGCAAGACTCCGTTTTGCTTCTTCAAGCGTCCGCCCCTCGATCACGACCGGGCCGGAGTAGTCGCGGGCGATGACCTGCCCCACCTTCTCCCAGGCAATGACCCCGTCACCGAGCGCCAGGTGCTCATCAGATTGCCCGTGGTTGTCGTGAATGTGGAGGTGATCGACCTCCCCGACGTATTTGAGGAATGCGTCAACCTGGCCGTTGGTGTTGGCGTGCCCCACGTCGAGGGTGATCCCGATCCCGAGTATTCCTTCAGTGAGGCCGAGGATCTCCTCCGGGTAGCGGCAGAGGAAGTCTCTGATGTTGATCATGTTCTCGACGCATGCGAGGACACCGTGGTCTTCAGCGTACCTCCCGATCTCGACAAGAGCGGTCTTCTGCATCTCCCAGACTTTCTCCGGGACGAGCTTCCCCATAGGGGATACAAACCCGGGATGGATCGTCACACGATCGGTCAGTTCGGCCGCGTGGCAGATGCAGCAGCATATCTGGCGGATGGATTCTCGCCAGATGGGGTAGTTCAGCGATGCGAGATTTAAGTCGCTGTAGGGGGCGTGAACGGTCACAAGGAGGTCAGTGCTTGCAAGGTTCTCCCGGATCGCGGCAAAGTTGACAGGGTCATCCAGGCGGTAGTTCCCGTCGGCGACGATCTCCCAACCAGTATAGCCGATCTCCTCGATCCCAAAGATCCAGTCTCGCGACTCCCAGACTTTCGATGAGGATGAAAAATACGGGAGAAGACTCATGTTCTCCCCCCCTGGCGGCAGAGCAGGGCCCGGATCTCTGCGGTAAACTCTTCAAGCGTGCCCTCGTTTACGACCGTATAGTCTGCCTGCGCAAGAGCTCGCCCAAGCCCCCACCCGAGTTCCCGCTCGTCGCGGACCCGGAGTTCTTCGGCAGTGAGAGAATCGTCAGACCGCCCCCGGTTCGCGAGCCTCCGGTAGCGCGTCTCAAATGAGGATACGATCCCGATGAGTGTGAAGTCCGGGAAGTGCTTCCGAAACGTCGCCACTTCGTGATCCCCCCTGATGCCGTCCACCAGGACCACCGGAGCAGCCTCTGCCTCGATGAGGGGGATGGTGATCCGGGCGATGGCATCCATGCCGAGTTCAGAGCGCAACTTCCCTGACATCGCGCCCAGGTTCTCATCGGTCACCGGAAGCCCGGCTGCCTTCACCCGCTCCCGTATCACATCCCCCATGACCACAACCGGGATCCCGAGTTCCCGGGCGATCCTTGATACCTCTCCTTTCCCGCTTGCCGGCATACCAACGATTCCAATGACCTTCATCGGGGCTTACTCCATTTTATTATATTATATCCAGAACAGCGGGCCGTGCCGGTGAGAGACCGACTGCAAATCCCGGTGATGCAGGTTGCGGTGGCCGCCACAAACATCTCTATGAACTTTGCGTTCCTGACGATATTATGGTTGGCGTTACCTGAAACGATTACTCCTCAGGGTCGTATCTGACCTCACCGTCTTCCCGGGTCCGTATCCAGATCTTCCGCCCGAGCGGTGCTGCCGCTGCCTCGAGTTCCTGTCTTGTCAGTGGTTCAAACCCCGCGGCCACCCCCTGCTGGAGCACGAGATCCAGCCCGCGAGTAGCCTCAGCGATCGACGGGAGATCGCTTTCGCGGCCCCGGAAGAGGGTGACCACGGCCTGGCACGATCCGAGGCTGCCGTCGGCCTTCGCCTGCCTGCATATAGCGAGTGATTCCTTCACCGCATCGACGGTGGCCACGCCCAGGAGGTTGTCATAGCGCTCCCAGGTGGTCTTGATGTCGAGGGCGATCATCTCTACCAGGTGCCGGTCGATCAGGTCCTCGAGCACGCTGGGAAACATGCCGTTTGTGTGCAGGCCGACGGAGAACCCCATCTTTTGGGAGGCGGCTGCGAGGTGGATGAGCGCGGGGCCCTGTAGGGTCGGTTCCCCGCCCGAGAAGACCACGGCGCCTGCAACTCTGCGGGAACTTCTGATCATCGCGAGGATCTCGTCCGCATCGCGGAGGTCCTCACCGCTCTGGATGGCGGTGTTATGGCAGTAGAAGCATCGCGCGGGGCACCCCCTGAGGAAGACGGTGCAGGCCGCCCGGCCTCGCCAGTCGACAGTGCTGATCGGGACAAAACCTCCAAAATTGACGTACACGTGATCACCGGACGCTATAGTGATACTCCTCCAATTCTTGTAAGCCTTGGCTTCCAGGCTATGGAAAAAATATCTGAATAAGAGTAAGTCAAATTTACTTGTTAAGATAACAAGCAAATTTGAGCCCGGTTTTTAAAAACAAGCCTTTATCTACTCTTTCTCCCTACAGTAAACCCATGGGTCTCATAGAAGACGCACAGCGTGGCGTCATCACCGAGGAGATGCGGATCGTCGCAGCAGCGGAAGGTGTATCTGAAGATTTTGTCAGGCGCGGCGTGGCCGGAGGGCATATCGTCATTCCGGTCTCTCCGTACCGGGAGGTAAAGATCTGTGGTATCGGCGAAGGGCTCCGGACCAAGGTCAACGCGAGTATCGGGACGTCGTCTGATATCGTCGATGTTGATATGGAGGTCGAGAAGGCCAGGCAGGCCGAGCGTGCCGGCGCCGATACGCTGATGGAACTCTCCACCGGCGGGGATTTTGTAGAGATCCGGCGCCGCGTCATCGAGGCGACCACCCTTTCGGTCGGGTCGGTCCCGCTCTACCAGGCGTTCATCGAGGCCGCCCGGAAGCACGGGGCGGTCGTCCATATGGAAGAGGATGACCTCTTTCGGATAACAGCGGAGCAGGCGAAGCTCGGGACCAACTTCATGGCGATCCACACCGGGATCAACTACGAAACGATGAAGCGCCTGCAGAACCAGGGGCGGCACGGTGGACTCGTGTCCCGAGGCGGCGCGTTTATGACCGCATGGATGCTTCACAACGAGAAAGAGAACCCGCTCTACGCGGAGTTCGACTATCTGATCGAGATCCTCAAGGAGCACGAGGTCACCCTCTCCTTTGGCAATGGTATGCGGGCGGGTGCGGTCCACGACGCTACTGACCGTGCCCAGATCCAGGAACTGCTCATCAATGCAGAACTTGCCGATAAGGCACACGCCGAGGGTGTCCAGGCAATCATCGAGGGACCGGGGCATATCCCGATCGACGAGATCGAGACCAACGTCGTCTTGCAGAAGCGGGTTACGAACCGGAAACCGTTCTACATGCTCGGTCCGCTTGTCACCGATATCGCGCCCGGCTACGATGACCGCGTGGCCGCGATCGGGGCCGCACTCTCCTCCTCTTACGGCGCCGATTTTATCTGTTACGTGACACCGGCAGAACACCTGGCGCTCCCCACCCCTGAGGAGGTCTACGAGGGTGTCATCAGCTCGAGGATCGCCGCCCACGTCGGCGACATGATCAAACTCAAGAAGCGGGACGCCGACCTCGAGATGGGGCACGCCCGCCGCGATCTTGACTGGGAGCGGCAGTTTGCGGTTGCGATCAACCCCGAGCGCGCCCGGGAGATCAGGGCCGAGAGGATGCCAGCCGACACCGATGCCTGCACGATGTGCGGGGACTACTGCGCGTTGAAGATCGTGGCCCGC
>LFRN01000180.1:9355-10015 GCA_001512375.1 Candidatus Methanoculleus thermohydrogenotrophicum
TTCCTGCAGAAGACACAAAAAAGTGTGTGGCCCTGGAGCACCAGCCGGGAGAAACACTCCTGGACCAGATATTTCACAAGACCCGTCCATCCAGTCAACGCTTTCCAAATCAAAACCGCATCATTATCGTGGTCCTGCCCACAATTGTTTACGAGGACTGACCTATGAAACCCGAAACCGAGAAACTGCTCAATGAGTTCCTTGTCCACGCAGACGACCTTGGCGATGAGATCGTGGAAGATGTGAGGGAGATGCTCGGCGTGGTGCCGTTCATCTTTACCATGCTCCGGGACCGACCCGAAGTCTTCGCGCTCTCGGCCATCGCCGATTACCGGATCTCCCGCCCTGACTCCCTCGATGCAAAGACCGCGGAGCTGGTTGCCATCGCGGCTGCCGCCGGGGCCGGGGCTGACAACTGCCTGAAGGTCCACATAGGGGCAGCCCTGAAGGAAGGCGCATCCCGTGATGAGATCCTCGACGTTCTCCTCATCGCTGCCATGATCGGGAAGACCCGAGTCCTTGCATCCTCTCTGCGCCAGCTCCGGGAGGTCTGCGGCGAGAGCGGGACTTCAACAAGGTAGGTCGCGCCATAGCCCGGTGGCGGGCCCGGCCCGCCGTAACCGGGGCGATACACCTGGTGACGGGTGTATGTTTTATCTG
>LFRN01000180.1:10126-11361 GCA_001512375.1 Candidatus Methanoculleus thermohydrogenotrophicum
TCATCAACGGCCTGAATAGGCGGGGTGTGCGGGTTGTCGTGCCCATCATCGAGCGGGAGACCTGTAGTCTCCGTCTCTCGTATCTGCCCGATCCCTCGGTCCTCGTCCCGAGCACATTCAATGTGCCCGAACCCCTCAGTCACGAACTTCCGGCCCGGCCAGAAGACGTTCAGGTGGTCATCATACCGATGCTTGCTTTCGATGCTGAAGGGAACCGGCTTGGTTATGGTGCCGGGTACTACGATCGTTTTCTCTACCAGCATCCGCACCTGACAAAGATCGGGGTCGCTTTCTCCTGTCAGGAGGTGGAGAGCATTCCTGTCGATAATAACGATGTAAAGATGGATTACATCGTTACCGAAAAAGGTGTTATTCACTGTAATGGTAAGGAAGCGCCACCATAATTATTATATATCAAATAACCCTAACCATAGGTAACTGATATAGAAGGAGAGTGTTTGCATGGCTACAAATACAGAGTATGTTGAGGTGACCATAAAGGAGGCAACCCATGAGGATGCTGGCAGGGGTATCGCCAGACTGAGCATCGATACTATGAAGGCGCTCGGCCTTATCAGTGGTGATGTCATCGAGATCGCTGGGCGCAAGAAGGCGGCAGCGCTCGTCTGGCCAGGGCTTCCGCAGGATACTGGCAAAGCGATCCTGCGGATCGACGGCAGCACCCGAAGCAATGTCGGAGCCGGGATCGATGACAAAGTCAAGATCAGAAAGACTGAGGCCGGATATGCGAAGAAGGTGGTTATCCAGCCGACACAGCCTATCCGCCTGATCGGCGGCGAGCAATACCTGGGAAGGGTCCTCCGTGGCCGGCCGGTCACCGAGGGGCAACACATCAGGGTAAGTATCCTCGGCAACCCTCTTACGTTCGCCATCGCCAAGGTGAACCCGAAAGGTATTGCCATTGTCACTGACAGCACCGAGATTGAGCTGAAAGAGACCGTGTATGAGCCTGAGATGGAGCGGCGGGAGGCGGTGACTGATGTCCACTACGAAGATATCGGTGGCCTCGACCGCGAACTGCAGCTTGTCCGTGAGATGATCGAGCTCCCGCTCCGGCACCCCGAACTCTTCGAGCGTCTCGGGATCGAGCCCCCGAAAGGCGTCCTGCTCTACGGTCCTCCCGGGACGGGGAAGACACTGATCGCAAAGGCGGTGGCAAACGAGGTGGACGCCCACTTCATCACGCTCTCAGGCCCCGAGATCATGAGCAAATA
>LFRN01000040.1 GCA_001512375.1 Candidatus Methanoculleus thermohydrogenotrophicum
CCCGGACCTCGCGACCGGCACGCTTCTGGAGATCCTCAAGCAGGCCGGGATTGGGCGGAAGGAGATTGAGGATCTTTTGTAAGTGCAGGGTCCACTCGCCAGCAGACCGGTTCTCGTAACTTCCCCGGGTATTTGTGGATGTTATAATTTCTGGTAATACAGGTGAATCTTCTCTGCCATCAGCTGCCGCCGTGCCTGAAGGAACTCATCGTAATCCTCGATTTCCATATTTTCTATCCCTTCCGGGATGCAGTGTGTCGAGAAATTATTTTTCATCTCCTCCAGGCTGGTAATTCCTCCATACAGCGGGTGCCCCTCTAAAGACTGTTCCAGCAGCGCAGTGAAATAGTCTGAAGGCGCCCGGTCGCCGATGGCGATGTTGATCTCGCTTTGCATCATCACGTAGTTGGCAATCTGGTTATACCTCCCTCTCGAGAGGCCAAACCTCTTCAGGTAGTTCTTTGGAAAGAGGTGGTGTACGTCGCCACGGTGTGTGATAAGGTCACGGACAGTGATGTCCCTTGATAAAAATCCTTTGTCATTTCCATGTACCTGTGCAGCAAGGTAGACGTTGAAGTAGGGGCTGCTTGCAACAGATGTATTCATCGCCTGAGGCAGCCCGGAATTCCAGAATGCATCGGACAACTCAGCTTCTTCGATCTCGGCAAGAAGTTTCATCGCACCGTGTTCATTGATCTGCCGGATATCAAAGTTCATTGCGCTTTCAGGAGAAGCCGAATAACGCCCGGTCAGAATCGACATGACAAACCACCTTCGTACACAATGCTCGATAACCTCCGGCTTCTCCTGCTGGTTCCGCATTGTTAAGTAAACGGCATACGCAAAGTTCAACGCATTCTGCGATCGGATCATGGATTTATCAATGAACCCTGCCGACCGAATGATCATTAAAAACCGTTTAAAGTTTGTCTCGCTCATGAAGTTGAGAATCCCTTTCTCGAGCATCTCAAACGATTGCTCGACGATTGCCTCCTCATACTCCCGCGTTTCGAAGTTTCTCCCCGAAAGAAGGGCCACCAGGTCTTCTAACTTGCCGCGTTTGAATTCCGACGTGAAGGCCACCCGGAGCATGTCGGTGTAGGATGGATCGTACAGGTCATCATTTTCGTGTTGAAGCCAGCCCATTTTGCCAAAATAGGTTGTAGCAGCGAAGTCTTTATCTTCCTGCCGAATCTGTTCATAAAAATCCGGAGCGACCGCAAGGTGACAGAAGTAGTCAATGCATTTTCGGAGAAGGTTGCCGCCATGCGTTTCATCGGCCGCGATCTTCGACATAACAAAGTCTGCCTGGCTTAGAACAGTCCCTTTCGAGTTAATGCGGATAAAGATCTCGGTAACTGTCTCGATATCCAGATCGGAGTTTAACTCGATAAGCCCGATATGGTTGTTTACGATACCCTGTAAGAGACTCACACTTTCATAGATCTCATCCTGGTCGGCTCCGGGGTTTTCAGCACAGTAGTCTCTCACAAACTGCAACATCCTGAAATCGGGCGATAGAACGCTTGAGATATCGGCAAGCCATTGCTTATCTTTCTTTATGGCCGGATTGCTGACCTCGAATCGTCGTTCGAGTGGGTTGAAGGCGATGACAATATTTACTCTCTTATATTCCTTGTTGACCACCCTCTGCCCGAGGAGTGCCGCCATCAGGGCTGTGACCCGCTGTTGTCCGTCTATCAGGATTCTCTTGCCGTCTGATAATCTACCATCCTTTAAGCGGACATTCGGGTTTCTCCATGCAATCAGGTAACCAACAGGGTATCCTGCATACAGTGAATCAATGAAATCGCGTACCTGGGTCGTTGACCAGACAAAGGGTCGCTGAATCTCCGGTATGGCAATCTCGTTTGATCTCACCCACGTCAGGAGTGTCTGAATTGGGTGTTGATTTACGGAGTATCTTTGAATTGTCATATTCTCCTCTTCCTGTGATATTGAAAAACTCTGAGATGAATATCGGCGGTCTGGCGGTGCCGGAGGCGCCTTTCATTTGTTAGCAAGACTCTTTGCAGTGCATCGGATCAACTTACTCTCGCTCAACACGATTAATATACCATTCGATTTCGATCACTCCGATAGAGTCGGGTTGATGCTTCAGGAGAGACTTATTGAGATGGAGTTGGTCGATCCCGGTGAGCAATCGTCTTCTGGATTCTCCTGGTGGAGGCCCTGCGAATATCAGAGTTTTCCTCAACTGACGCCCTGAAGGCAGGGCTCGCAATAGTGCTCATGATGGGCTCCTCCACTTGAGTCTTACCGCAGAGCGCGCCGATAGCGACCATGAAGATTTCACAAGCCTTATGTATACGTCTGTTTCGAGTAACTAATGAATCGGGTTCCCGGTTCTCCCGGGCGTGGAGTTATTCAATGGACTTAAACGAATTGCGGACGCGGAAAGAGAAGATAGACGTCTACCTTGCCGAGCAGGGCTGGGACGTCACCAACCGTGCTTCTGTAATCCTCGAAGTCGATACCAGACAGTCCGGCTTTCTCGCATGCTCCTACAAGACCGTAGCCGAGACACTGAAGAACGACCTGGAGAGCAAGTACGTCGACTACCTGCTCCTCGACGGTCTCGGCGCTCCGCTTGCCATCGTAGAGGCCAAACGCACCACAAAAGACCCGCTCATCGGGCAGAAGCAGGCGGAGCAGTACGCCGATGACATTAAGCGGCAGACCGGCAAGGACGTCTTCATCTTCCTCTCCAACGGCTATGAGATATGGTTCTGGGACCGGGAGCGCTATCCTCTTCGACAATTGAAAGGCTTCTACGCACAGAAAGACCTTGAGCGGCTCCGGTTCCAGAACGCGAGGATCGACCCCGAAAGACCGGTCGAGGTCAACACCCGTATCGTCGATCGGCCCAAGAGCATCGAGAACGTCAAGCGGGTGCTGGAGCACCTCTATAAAGGTCACCGGAAGGCGCTGATCGTCATGGCGACCGGCACGGGGAAGACTCGCGTGGCGATGGCGATCATCGATGCCCTCCTGCGTCTTCAAGCCCTACGCAGGCGTCTCGACTGCCGTTTTAATCTTCACGAAAGGCGGGAAGACCGAGGGAGTCTGGTTCTATGACATGGAGGCGGACGGCTACTCGCTCGACGACAAGCGGACCTTCATCGATTGCAGGGGCGACATCCCCGACATCATCGAGCAGTTCAGGACACGGAGGGGGGCAAACCCNNGGGGGCAAACCCGACCGACCGGAAGGCAAAGTGCTTCTATGTGCCGGTTGAGGAGATCCGGGAGAACAACTACGATCTCTCGATATCCCGCTACAAAGAGATCGAGTATGAGGAGGTGGAGTATGATCCGCCGGAGGTTATTATCGGGAAGATTGAGGACCTGGAGAGGGAGATCCTGGAGAATTTGAGTGAGTTGAAGGTATTGTTGGGGAGGGGGCAGGAGTTGTGCGCCCCCTGTTACCATCGATCAAAACCGTAGTTCAGGGGTCATTTACGATAGCAGTTAAAATTGAAATTTAGAGCCCCGACACCAGCTCCTCTGACCCTGTAATTCTCCGAACAATCCCGGCAACGACCTCCCGCTCTTCCGGTTGCATCCTCGTGTAGTACAACCTTGTATCCCCGGTCTCAACAATCTCTACAGCACCCACAATCGGTTTCAAGAACCACTGAAACTCGGTGCCCTCAAGTCTGATTGTCTCATCAACGGCACTCCTTATCGCGGGTACCTCTCCCTCTCCAATGATCCATTTCAGGAAATCCAGGGTGATCTTCTTCACCAGACCCGGTTCTAAACGGCCCGCTTGAGTATACGCAATGTCTATTAAGCGCAAGCCGTTTGCCCGGTTGCCTTCCAGCAACTCCTCTCCTGCAAGGATCAGGCAGAGATGCGTAAACCGCGTCAACTGCTCCGGCTCTGTAAACGGCCCCTCCACGCTCTCGATTGCCGCCAGCGCTTCATTCCGCTTCCCGGTTGCGATATACGAGGCGATTGCGACCACTGGGTCTTCACCTTCTGCGACTCCCGATGGTTCCCGGCATTCCCTATCGAGAACCGCCGCTCGCTCGTCCGGGCTGTACCAGTCTCTCAGAAACTCAATGAACCCAAATACGCGATCCCTTCCGGTTGGTCTCCGCATCGCCCGCCACAGCCCAAAGAGGCGCTCCCGGGCCTCATACGATGTCCTTCTCCCCATCGGGTGAGAGATGACGTATCCATCCTTCTCCAGTCTCCTGAGCTGTGCATTCACCGTTGCCGGGTCCAGCCGGGAGCGTTCTGCGATCTCCTTCGGGGTAAGGGGGGTCTCTGCACTGAGGACCGTGTCGAAGATAAGCCTTCGCTGTCCCGTAAGCCTCTGAAACACCTCCCGGTAATACGGCGTCTGCTCGTCCATCATCTCAAAAAAGATCTTCCCCGCATCATCGATCCCGCTCCTCGAGATAGTCTCATACAACAGGATAACTAGTCGCGGGTTGCCTCCGACGAGATGGAAGAGCGTCTCGATCGTTGGCTCGTAATCCTGGAAGTTCTCGATGAAGGCGGTATTGCCGCTAACCTGCGCAACCCTCTTCATCAACTCTTTGACTTCAGCGCATTTGAGTTCCTGGAGATAGAAGATCCGGAAGAAATTGTAAAAGGGCTCATCATGATCAGATACGCCAGGGAAGATCAACGGTGCCGAAGCAAATACTGAAAAGACATTTGTCTGCTGGAATATCGATCTCAGCACCCGGATCTCGCGTTTATCCATCTGGTTGAAGAGTTCGTGCAGATTTTCAACGAATATTGCAATCTGTTTCCCCTCGGTCGATGCAATCTCCCCGAGCATATCAACCGCAACGTCGCGGACCAGCCGGTCTTCTTTGAGCGCAGTCACATCCGCGATGCTGATCCCCATCTCTTCTAATACCCTTAAAAAGAAGTCAGACGCCCTGAATATTGAGTATTCCTCCTCCGCAAGTTTTACGGGAATTATCCTCTCGGAGAGGTCATCGCGTATCCTATGGTAGAGCAGGGCCATCAGGTGGGATTTCCCGATACCACGGGGTCCGACGAGGAGGAAAAAGCGTGGAGTTCCGCTCCCGGACGCCTGATCGATCTCTTCAAGCAGGCTTTCTGCGAGTTTCTGGCGGCCGACGAGGAGGTATTGGAGCGTTTCTCGATCCAGGGTCCCGGGAGAGTATCGATAGAGGGTTACACTACTCGACGCTGGCATAATATATCCTCCACCAGTCCCGGAGCATCTTTGAGTAAAATTTCAACTCGCCGGGAATCTCCGAGGTGACATAAAAATCGTGATTCAACTGTGCCAGCAGTCCTCGAAACGCATCTTCATCCCCTGACCCGTAGTTGCGTCTGAAGATGTCATACGCAATACTCATGGGCAGGGACTCTGCGACACTCACCTTCCCAAGGATTGCGCGTGCAGCCTTTGCTTCCTGCTCGGTGTATAAAATCCGGAGACGCCGCGAATAATGCTCAAAGTAATGGCGCCCCTCGCTGCCGAGGATCCGCCGATTGTACACCCTCTCCACCAGCGCCGGGGAGGGCACTCCCCCGGAGATGTCCACCTCCTCCTTTAAGCCGGAGAGCAGGATCATGATGAAGTAGGGAATGTAGGGATCACCGACAGAGTCGAGAACGGCTCTGCCAATCTCCGGCGAATACTCCCACCCTTCCCCGCGGAAGACGTGTTCGATGACCGATAGTGCGACATCTTCTTCGAATCCTCCGATGTTGACCCTCCGGAAGTCGTTTATGACCGCGATTCCACCGACGTTGTAGACGACGTGATCGATGCTGACCGAGCCTCCGACGATGAATCTCACCCCGGGCGATACCTGCCGCAGCCGCCGGAACCAGTGCAGGAACTTCCTTGCATCGTCATCCTCCATATTCTGTATTGCAACCGGAAACTCGTCCAGGATAACACATACCGGCCCGGTGATCTCTCCGATAATCTCATCTATCTTCTTCGCCTTCTCATACCAGTCGTCAGCGAGCTCTGCTCTCAGGTGACTCCGGAGTCTGGCCCTGAAGGCCGGGGTCTCGATCTCATCGATGTTTTCCTGCACCCGGGCAAACACCTTCCCGAGAGCGGAGAAAAACCTGGTTTTATGGCTCGCACCCTCACACTCGATGAGTGCCGTAACGAGATCCGTGATGAACTCTCCCGGTGAAGTGACGTTCTCAACCTCAAGGAATACACACGGGTGTTGCCTGCTCTGCAGACTTTTTTCGATGTTTAGCATGATCGAAGTTTTACCGAACCGCCGTGGGGCAACGAGCATGACATGATCCTTTTCGATGGTACTCAGGATGAACGCGGTCTCGCGCTCGCGGTCGATGAAGTCGTCTCCGGTTGCAGGGCTTCCAACGGGTAACAAGTCAATCACCTAACATTATTGTTACATATCATTTTTGATATATAACTAACTTATGTTTGGCGCTGCCGGAGGGCAGGGTGGAATGTGATCTCAAACATCCTGGCACCTCATCGGTGCCATTACGTATCATGACACCCGGGTAGAGAACCAAAGAATCGAGAAAATAACGGCGTGCGAAATCTTTTCAAAGATGATTGAACCGAGCGGGATTTGAACCCGCGGCCTCTACCATGCCCGGACGGACATCCTGTATGGCCGCTGATCGAATAAGTCCACGGGATCTGTTGCTGGGATACACCGGGAGATCCATGCGCGGGATAAGTCATCAAAATTCTGGAGAAGAAGAGGTTTGGTGACCGGAGGGGGTTATCCTCTACCGACCGCTACGTAGATAGCTGAAGATCGCGATGGCGGAATGGGGAGTCCGTCCTCCCTGAGTCCCTCGATGTGGAGTTCGATCGCCTCGCGCATCCGCTCCCCTGCTTCCTCACGGGTCGCTCCGGTGGCCACGCACCCCAGAAGGTCCGGGGAGTATGCCGAGTAGTTGCCGTCGGTCTGCTCGACAATGACAAGGAATCGATACATCATTTTTCTCCTCATTTTAGCCCAGCTTGTTTGAGAACGCTGTTCAGCGTTCCCGGAGCAAGAACATCTGCCGAGTGCCCGGCGATGGTGATCCAGCCCGGTTTTGACGGATGGGTGGTATCTGGTGGCTGCCCCGGGTCGCCACCAGATACCATCCATCCGCTTCGATCATCGTTATGCAGTCTTTCCCTGCCATGTTACCTCACGACGATCGAAACCTCCGGGAACTCCGGGGTGGCTGTCATGCTGCTTGTCCTGTACGAAATATTGTAAGAGGATGCTCATGTTTCTTGCGCTCCGATAGCGCGCTATGAGCATGAAAGCCGGCTATGGTCGACCCGTACCGGTAATAGCGGTCTGTTCGAGTGGACGCTCTCCATACCCGAAGGGCGGTTTTCATACCAGCATGTCGATTCAAAAACGATCCTACCCCCCAGGTGAGACACCCGCACGGATACCCTATATACCACATCGGGTAATGTATATCATGAGCAGGGGTGCGATATGACGAGAAGCCTGAATTACCGTATCCTCCTCCGAAGAGAGCCGGAAGGCGGGTATACCGTCACTGTGCCGACGCTTCCCGGCTGTGTCACCTTCGGGGAGACCGTCGATGAGGCAATAACGATGGCACGGGAGGCCATCGAGGTTTACATCGAAGACCTCCAGGAGAAGGGCGAGGAGATTCCCACCGAGGAAGGACTTCTGGAATATACCATCAGCGTTGAAGTCCGGGGATGAACTCGCGGCTGACACGCTTCCGGAGTTCCTCAAGCCGACCTGGGTTGCGCAGGAGGAGATCCAAGACCATCAAATCCTGGAGGACCCCTGAGGGTAGTATGAGTGAAACGATCGGGGGAGGTTATGCGCTGCCCGATGTGTCGGAGCACTGACGTCTATTGGAACGCCCGTGGCCTGTATCCGACGCTGTATCGTTGTCGGCAGGGTGGGTATCAGGGAGCGTTCATTCTAGAATGTAAGAAGGAAGGTGATTATAGTTAGTCGCTCAACATCTTTGAAGCGTACTTCGGGCTCAAGAATTTAATCAC
>LFRN01000059.1 GCA_001512375.1 Candidatus Methanoculleus thermohydrogenotrophicum
GGCAAGGGCGGGGGTCGCCGCCGTCCCGGTCACGGAGGTGTTCCAGCGTTCCGTGCCTGTGGTGCCGTCGAGGGCGTAGCACCGCGACGAGGTGGTGAAGTAGACGGTGCCGTCCCCGCCGATGACCGGCGAAGACTTTACCGATTCCCCCTGATTGAAGGTCCAGATGGCGGTCTGCGTTGGAGGATCGATGCAGAAGATCTGGCTCCTGTTTCCTGCGCAGTAGATTTTTCCATCGTAGCCTGCGGGAGAGGTGAAGTACAGCACACCGTTACCCGTCTCAAAGGTCCAGGCTTCGGTACCATCAGGGTTGAAGGCGTGCAGCACGCCGTCCGAAGTCGAGAGGACGTAGACCGCTCCTCCGTAGACGAGGGGTGATGACGAGAGCCCATACCAGGTAGTGGTGTCGATCTGGTCGCTCGCCCAGAGCGTCTCCCCCGTCTCTTCATCGACACAGTAGAGCCGCCCGTCGGTCCCGCCGAGGTAGACCTGACCATCGGCGACGGCGACCCCCGAAACCGAACCGACGCCGGCGCCACCGAGTTCGTTCGTCCAGAGTTCCACCCCGGTGGCGGCGTCGTAACAGACAAGCCCCATCGGGTTGACTTCATCGAAGTTCATATCCGGCCAGGTCGGGATGAAGACCTTTCCGTTATACACCGCCGGCGAACCGTCGGCCCATTCAGCGGTCTCCGCCACCCAGAGGATGGCGTTCGTCTGCGGCCCCTCTTCGGGGACGTAGCCGGTCCGCTGCTGGTCGTAGTGAAACATCGGATACGATGCGCTCGCCACCCCAACGAGCAGGAGTGAGAGCATGATAAGTCCAAGAAAGATTGATAACCGCCTTGATCTCATATATACAAATAGTCTTTATCTAAAGTAATAAAACTTTATAAAAAAAATTTAAGTTATTTAAATACAATTTGGTGTTCGCAGGAATGTGCTGATATGGCAACTCCTCCCGCTGGTGACTCTTCTGGGTCCATTCTGGCTACAGCCGGGCAAGACGCGCTGCAAGATCTTCCGGTCCCCTGACCCGGGTAGCACCGCGCGCCTCAACCTCGTCCAGGAGCGCACGCGCATCCCCGCCGGTGAAGTCCTCCATCGCGTCTGACCCCGGCTCCCCCACAACCAGGATCGTTTTTTCGGCGTAGTCGAGCAGCACCCTGATGTTCTCGATGTTCCCCTGCCCGATCGGCATGGGCATAACGATGATGGCATCGGCTTCGTCGAGGTAGCCCCTGAGTTCTGCGAGCGACTCCGGGGTGATGCCATGAAACGGCGGTTCGGCAACAGAAGGAAGACCGAGGTGCAGGGCTGTTCCGTAATCGGTATCCAGCACGTTCAGCACGCCGCAGGTGACGACAAATCCGCGCGCAGAGAGGAGGTAGAGGAGATCAGATCCTGTCCCGCCGCCGCAGATAACATGTATCCGCCGCGCATGCTCATGTTCAGGTGCTGCCGGTCTCTCGTACACCGGCAGGACGTAGGGCTTCCTGGTGAACGGATGGTGCCTGATGAGGGTATCGATTCCGAAGACTGCCCTTATGGTCTCTGCGGTCAGGACATCTTCTGGTGGCCCTATGGCATAGATCCGCCGGTCTTTCAGCACGATCAGGCGGTCACAGTAGTAAGCAGCCAGGTTCAGGTCATGGAAGACGCTGATCACCGTGATCTTGTCGGTAAGACCCCTGATGATATTTAAGATCTCGATCCGATGACTGATATCGAGGTTCGATGTCGCCTCATCGAGGAGCAGGATCCTGGGTTCCTGTGCGAGCGCCCGGGCGATCAGCACCCGCTGGCGTTCACCACCGCTGATCTCGTTTATCGAGGCATTGGCGAGTGTCTCGACCCGGGTGAGTTCCATCGCCTGGTTGCAGAGGCGCAGATCATCTGCATCCTCTGCTCTGAGCCGGCTGATGTAGGGATGCCTCCCCATCATGACGATCTCGCGGACGGTATAATCAAACCCGATCGCGACCTCTTGCGGGACAACCGCCAGGTTCTGGGCCAGTTCTCTGAACGTAATCTCCTCCAGGTCACGGCCGTCGAGGTAGACGGTGCCCGCCTCAGGCGTGATGATCTTGCTCAGGACCTTCAGGAGTGTTGTCTTTCCGGATCCGTTGGGCCCGATGAGGCCCAGAAACTCGCCCTTCTCGACGGAGAACGTAATATCCTCGAGAATCTTCTTGACGCCGTAGGCGGCATTGAGGTCAAGCACTTCGATGGGTTTAGCGGTCCCGGCAGGCTGTCGCTCCTGGATCTCGATCATGGGTGATGCTCCGGTGGTGTTCTGCCGGGAGGCGTGTCACCGCATCCTCATCCGGCCGGCAGCAGCGGCAAACCCCAGCGCCAACAGAAGGATGGCAACGCCCATCCCCCGGGACTGCCGGGTCGGTGTCGGTGTGGGCTCCTTTGCGCCGAAGAGACCAGGATGAAGGTCCTGCGCCACCTCTTCCAGCGCATCCACGATCCGCGGCCCCCCGCGGCTGATGATATCAGCGTCAATGATGAATACCCTGTTCTCCTTCACCGCTGAGAGATCCTGCATCCTGGGTTCGGTCATGAAGTAGTCATAGATGATATCACGCCCCTCCTCTGCGGTCATCCCGGTGCCGGAGTTGACAATGATGCAGTCCGGGTCAGTGGTCATAAACTGCTCGAAACTGACGACTTTCCACCCCTCGACTGAATCGAACGCGTTTTTCCCCCCAGCCTTCTCGATCACCTCATCCTGGAACGTAGCGTTGCCACTCACCCAGATCGGGTCGTACCAGACCACGTGAGCAACCGTCGGTTTCTCTTCCAGTGCTTCGGTTTTATCAGTGACCGCCTGTATACGAGCAGTCAGGTTTTGAACCAGTTTTGCGGCCTCCTCTTCCTGCCGGGTTGCTTCACCGACCAGGGTTATGTCGTGCAGGACATCATCGATGGTCGCTGGATCGAGCGAGATGACGGTCAGCCCCAGGTCATGGAGGCGGTTGATCACGTCCTCGGTGTTTCCGAAGGAGGCAAAGACCAGGTCGGGATCGGCGGCGACCACCTTCTCGATGTTGACCGTGCTGTATCCCCCGACTTTTGGTTTATCGAGGGCGGCAGGAGGGTAGTCACAGTAGTCGGTCACGCCGACGATCTGGTCCTCAAGCCCGAGTGCAAAGAGGATCTCGGTATTTGCCGGTGCAAGCGAGACGATCCGCTCGGGGGTGCCCTGGATGGTGATCGTTCTGCCGGAGTCATCGGTGAGGGTGATGGCCCCCACATCGCCGGGGTCCAGTTCTCGTGGAGTGGGCGATGAGGAGATGGCAGGGGTGGGTTGTTGCCGTCCAGGTGCGAGGGTCGCCTGAGTGATCGGATAAGGCCTGCCAAGCAGTGCCGGAATGGCGCTTGCGGTCATCCTGCAGGGGTTATCGGTGACGTATGCGGCATGCTGGAACGAACCATCCGGGTTCTGGAGACCCTCCAGGTGTGATACCACATCGGTGCCGTTCTTCTCCCACGTCGAAGGGTCTTCGCCGGCAGCGACGATCCCCTGGATGACCCATGCGTCAGACGCGGAGTTCGATGCGCTGGTCCCGCCGAAGTTAAACCCCCCGTCATCCTGTTGCACCCCCCGCAGGTAGGTGAGAGTGTTCTGTATGACTGGTGATCCTGGCGGTATCCCGGCGGCCCGGAGGGCCATGATGGCAGCCCCGGTATCGTCAGGATCGCTCTCTGCGCCGGATGTCCAGCCAAAACCTCCATCAGGATTCTGCTGATCCATCAGCCAACCGGTCGAGGTTGATGTATTCTCCCCCGCGGCGGCCAGCGCGATGACCGTCCAGATAGTGGTGTAGATATGGTCACCAGCCTGGCCGTTGGGTTTCACCCGCCTTTGAAGTTCTGCGAGATGGTCGATCCCACCAGAGGTCTTTGGGTCTTCGCCAGCGGCAATGAGGGTCAGGATTCTCCGACCGATATCTGCGGTTCCGCCTCTGGCAAGCGTCTCGTTCCCGGAGGCTTGCAGGTAGTCGAGCGGTGAGGTATTGTTCGTCGTCCAGGATCGCGGGTCTTCGCCGGCAGCGACGATCGCCATGACCGACCAGTCTGTTGTTCCAGGGGAACTCTCATCTCCCTCTTCGCCAAACCCCCCGTCTCCTTTCTGGCATGTATGGAGGTAGTCAAGACCACGCTCGACCGTTGGGTCCTCCGGGGAGACCGGGTAGGCGCTCCCGGCGGTTACGCAGAGGAGCGTCACCACTATGACGACGACCAGGAGGTTGCGGGGGGGTGGGCACCGCGTATCCTCTCCTGTGTTTCCTGCCTGGACCCGGGGTTGTATCCGGATCACCGCTCACCCCAGGCTAACCCTGATCGGGACCACCTGATCAGATGATGCAGGGGTGGATTCCATGCTCTCACTCCAGTAGAAGACGACCTCATCCCCGTCGTCGAGTGTATAGGTGTTCGGGCCGACCGGGGGGACGATGTCGTTTACCTGGTACATCCAGCCGCTTGCTCCGGCATTCTCTCGCTCCTGGATCGAGTCGATGAAGAGCGAACCATATTCCTGGTAATACGAATCGTCAACGGTATATGGCGTCCCTGCTGCATCAAGGGCACCGAGCGGCGTCAGTCTATCGACGGTGTACTCGATTCCGCTGTTCGTCGCGGTTATGGAGAACAAGCCGGGGGTGAGGGTTACCGGTATCCATTCCGGGATTGAAGCCCTGAACGTGACCACGTAGTCTGCTATTCCTGGCGTGGAGTCTTCAGGCCCGTACCAGAATGTCACAAGGTCGCCGTCCTGGAGGAGGTAGGCTCCGGCGTTGACCGCTGCGGTCATGTTGTTGACCATGAAGAACCAGGCATCGCCGGTGGTCTCGTCGTACTGGATTCCGCCAATCGAGTAGATGAACGGTCCCCACTCTTCCTCTCGTACGGTGTAGTTGAATCCTCCAAGGGTTGCCGCAGCGTCGAGCGCCCCCAGTACCGATCTCTGGTCGGTGGTTCTGTTTGCAGAGACGTTGTTGGTGGTTGGTATCTCGAGCGTTCTATCGGTGAGGAGGGTTCCATTTCCGCTCCACCCCGTAAACGCTGTAATAGATTCTGGGTCTCCTCCCGATGCGGCCGGGAGGGCGGTTGCGGTGGTCATGCACAGGAGAAGTCCTGCTGTCCAGAAAATGATCATACATCGGTTCATCTGGATCGCGCCCTGACGTGATCTCTTGAGATATATTCGTATCGCTGCTCTCAGGCGGCCTCAAACTTTGCTTCTCCAGGCGCGTTCCGTTCCTCGGATGCAATTCGCGGGGGTTTCTGGTCCTGGAGGGATCTCCGAAATCTATATACGTTCTCTGACCTTGAAGGTCCCGAGGTGAGACGATGATCTGTATGGGGTATGCAAGCCTGACACCTGAACAGGTGAAGCAGATAAAGAACTGTGAGGAAGACCTTGGCGTAACGATCCTTGCGTACGCAAAACCGGTGTACTCGAAGTTGCGTGAGGACGACCTCAAGCGAATTCAGGATCTCGAGAAGGACCTGGGGCTATCGCTCGTGGCCTACGAGGTCTGACCGAGAGCCACCTCTCCGCTTTTTTTTGGTTTGCTGAACGCGGTATGAGAGGTTATCCAGGGACCCTTCTGCCGGGAGGGAGAGACCCGGGACAATGGCAGCATTTCCGATCTCCTGTAGCTGTCAGAATCGTCGTTCCCGTGCCGTGCGCATGCGGCCGACCCACCAGGGATGTCAACCATCAGGGAGTCTGGGGATGAGCTCTACGAGTCGGCGTCCATTTGGGGGAAGGCTCTCCACGGCCCATAAGACAGGATACCCGGGAGGAAGAGCCTGAATCTCTGCACGATTCCTGCAGCCAGGGATTCCCTTCTCCCCAGGGCCGGTCCAGGAGAGGAGGATCATGCCGCCCGTTTGAGGACCTGCAGAACCTCCTCAATCCGCTCTGCCGTGACCGCTCCCCGGTCAAGCAGCCTGCGAATGATCGCTTCGGCCTCCCCCCCGGCGTAGTCCTGGAAGGCCTGGTTTCCGTCGTCGCAGAAGAGTATGATGGGTTTTTCGCGGTAGTTCTCCAGTATCCTGATGTTCTCGATGTTCCCCCGCCCGATGGGCATGGCCGTGACGACGACCGCACACGCGGCATCGATGCACCGCTCGAGGTCCTCGCGGGCACCGGGGGAGATCGCGGCAAACGGCGCCTCGGTAATGCAGGGGATACCCAGCGCTGTCGCGGTCGCATAGTCGGTATCAAGCAGGTTGAGCACACCGGCGCTCACTTCGAACCCCTCCCTGTGGAGGACGTAGAGGAGGTTAGACCCTGTACCACCACCGCATATGACGTGCACGTTCTGCCCTTGATGGTGTTTTGTGGTGGACCCGTACACCGGGAGAATATAGGGTTTCCCTGTCAGTGGATGGGTCCTTACCAGCACGTCAATCCCGTACACCGCGTTGATCGTCTCCCGGGTCAGCACATCCCCCGGCTCGCCGATGGCAAATACCTTCTTCTCTTTCAGCATGATCAGGCGGTCACAGTAATAGGCTGCCAGGTTCAGGTCGTGGAAGACGCTGATCACCGTGATCTCGTCGGTGAGGTTCCTGATGATGTTCAGGATCTCAATGCGATGACTGATATCGAGGTTTGAGGTGGCCTCATCGAGGAGCAGGATCTTTGGTTCCTGCGCGAGCGCCCGTGCGATGAGCACCCGCTGCCGCTCGCCACCGCTGATCTCATTGACTGATGAACCGGCGAGGTGCGTGACGTTTGCAAGGCGCATGGCGCGGTCGCAGACCTCCAGGTCGTGGGAGGTCGCGGAGGAGAGCCTTCCGATGTAAGGATGCCTCCCCATCATGACGATATCGCGCACGGTGTAATCGAAACTGATCGAGATCCCCTGTGGCACGACCGCCACCTGCTGCGCCATCTCCCGGAAACTGAAGGAATCCAGGTTCCGGGCGTTGAGATAGACTTCTCCGTTCTCAGGTGTGACTATCCGGCTCATCGCATTGATGAGCGTTGTCTTCCCTGCCCCGTTCGGCCCGATGATCCCGAGGATCTCGCCCTTCTCCGCATGCAGCGAGATCGCCTCAAGGACCTTCTTTGCACCGTAGGAGACGTCAATACCAATGACCTCGACTGGTTTCATGCTTTCATCCTGCTCCGTAGGAGGTATATGAAGAACGGTGCGCCAAAACAGGCGGTGATGATCCCGACCGGCATGTCGCCGGCAAACGTTCTTGTGAGCGTATCAGACCAGAGGAGGAGGATCCCGCCCGCAAGTGCGGCCGCGGGAAGGAGGATGCGATGGTCGGGGCCTACGATCAGGCGCATCACGTGAGGGGTGATCAGGCCGATGAACCCGATTGCCCCTGCGATCGAGACTGCTATTCCTGTCAGGAAGGCGCTCGCAAAGAGCAGGACCTGTTTCAACCGCTCAACGTTCACGCCGAGGTGGATCGCTTCCTCGTCGCCGAGTGATATTATGTTGATGTCGCGCGCGTAGAGGTAGATAGCCAGGCACCCGACGGGGATGAGGGTGGCGATGCGGACGTCATCCCACGAGACGTTCCAGAACCCGCCCATCAGCCAGAACATGATCTGGTGGAGGCTCTGTCCGGCGGTGTACATGAGAAACGAGAGAAACGCTGAGAGCAGCATGGAGAGGGCGACACCGGAGAGGAGGAGCGTCTCGACCGGGACCTTCCCGCCCTGACGGGCGATGGTGTAGACAGTAAAGGTGGTGATCGTCGCCCCTATGAATGCGAATACCGGTCGCCCTGTGCCCGCAAAGAGGATGATTGAGAGTGTGGCCCCGAGCGCCCCGCCGGACGATGTGCCGATGATATAGGGATCGGCCATGGAGTTCCTAAACAGCCCCTGCATGGCTGTGCCCGCTACGGCGAGCGCGCATCCGACCAGCACCGCGGCAATCACTCGCGGCAGCCTGACATCCCAGAAAATCTTCCATGCGTTGGGCAGGGTAAACAGAGATCCGAGGGACATGCTGGCCGGTCCGAGGGTGACTGCACAGGCCATGCTGGCAAGAAGTATACCGGTGAGGGCCAGGAGCGTGATCGATGC
>LFRN01000195.1:0-4386 GCA_001512375.1 Candidatus Methanoculleus thermohydrogenotrophicum
TGGCCCTGGTGAATCCCCGAAACACATCACAGCAGTGCTCCCGATGTGGAATGATTGTCAAAAAAACCCTCTCCGATCGGACCCACACTTGCCTGCCCGCATTGCGGGCTCATGCCGGACCGGGATCAGAATGTGGTGATCACAATATGGATCAATACCAAGATTGGGACTGCAATCTCCGGGATAGCATCTCATGCCACTGAAGTCGGGGAGGCAGTCACGCGTGCGTGTTTCATTATGTGTATTTGGGCCCACGAGAGTTCCGGAGCGGTTCTTTCGCTGGCCCCACAGCTGGTATCAACGATATGATTGCCAAACGAGGGGGACCTGCAGATAAGCACACACCAGGACCTGAGAGCTGTCGTGCGCCTGCCGCGACGTTACGCACCCCGGCGTGCGCAGCCATCGGAGTTGCATGCTTTCTTCTCCTCCTTCTCTGCGCGGGATCGGCGGGCATGCAGGCAACCCAGATACCTGAAAACCTCTGCCCCATCATCGGCCTTGCCGGGCTCTTCGGACCGGACAGGTTCACATTCTTCAGGCGCAGGACGAGGAGGGGCACCAGAGAGAGCGATAAGGATGAGGGTCCCCGGGACCGCGCCCCCTCCCGCGCGGGTGCAGAAGAGGCGCCCGGAGAGCCGTCGCCACGAGTGTATGCCCGCGACGAGGACGGGACAAACGTCTCCGAGCCAATTGAGAGACTTCCCGAGCCCTTCGTGTGGTTTGACGACCCCGTCTTCGGGGACGGCGGAAGTACAGACCACCCTGTTGCCTCCGACCCATCGGAAGTGATAATTCCGGGCCATTCTCTCCTGGACGGCCTGAGTGACGGCGTAACCGAAGAACCGGATGAACTCGCCGAACCTCTTGCAGAGGATCAGTCTGCCCCGCAACCCGGGTCCCTGACCGATGAGGAACCCACGAGGTCGTTTGAACTCCAGGGTGAAGGGCCGTCTCCCCTGGTCATCAAGAACAGTGCCAGCCTCCCGGAAGACGAATCCGGTCCCCCCGACGAATCGGCGATTGCAGTCGACGACCGCCCGGTTGAGTTACTCATTGACGACCTGGGCAGTGATGATGCCGGGGTCAGAGAACGTGCCGTGTATGCCATTGCAAGGCGCGGATCGGGAGCCGTGGCTCCCCTGATAGAGGCCCTCTCTCTTGCAGACGACCGGAAGCGGTGGTGTGTTGCCGAAGCCCTCGCCGCGATAGGCGAAGAAGCGATCCCGGCACTTATTGCCGCGCTCGGGGATGATGCGGTACAGGCCGGGGCAGCTGCAACGCTCGTGCGTATCGGCGGATCCGCCGTGCCACCGCTCATTGCGGTGCTTGCCGATGATGACGATGAGGTGCAATTCGGTGCCCGCTACGTGCTCCAGGAGATCGGCGACGAGTCGATCCCTTTCCTTGTCGCGGCCCTTGACAGACCTGACAGGAACACCCGGAGAACTGCCGCAGAAGTTCTCGGGAACATCGGGTGGAACCCGCCCGATGATGCCAGCGCGATCCAGTACCTCATCGCTGCCGAGGCATGGCTGGACGTGGCGGAGTACGGCTCGGCCGCGATCGAACCCCTCATCCATATCCTGAGATCTCCAGACGGAGAGACCCGGTGGAACGCTGCCCGGACCCTCGGGGAGATCGGCGAGACTGCAGTCGTCCCCCTGATCGACCTGCTGCACGAGGCAGACGGGGAGATCAGTTCACTGGCAGCCATGGCGCTTGCGGAGATCGGATCTCCTGCGGTCAACCCCCTCATCAGGCTGCTCTCCGACCCATCCATCCGGGGTAATGCGGCGGGAGCCCTGGTAAGGATGGGGAGACCTGCGGCAGAGAGGTGTGTCCAGGCCCTTGATCGCGCGGACAGGGATACACAGGAAACGCTCAGAGAGGTCCTGACTGCGATCGGAGAACCGGCGATCCCGCCTCTGATCCAGGCGCTGACGGCCGACAGGTCCGGGATCCGGACTCATGCTGCTGAAATCCTTGATGGGATGGGATGGGAACCCTGGAGCGCTACCGAACGGGCATGGTACCTGATTGCCCGGGAACAGTGGATGGAACTTGCCCCGATGGGGAGGGCAGCCGTCGGACCGTTGATCAGGGCACTCAACAGCGACGATGACCGCATACGGAGCGAGGCTGCCGGGACGCTCGGTGAGATCGGCGACGCGGCGGCTGTAGGGCCGCTCGTGGACGCCCTCGCAGATGAGAATGTTGCCCCGGCGGCGGCGGATGCACTTGTCGCCATCGGGAAGGCTGCTATAGCACCGGTCCTCAGGCTGCTTGAAGAAGAGACTGGAGCCGCACAGGAGAACGCCGTCGAGGTTCTGGGAAGGCTCGGGGCGCAGGAGGCGATCCCGGCCATCGTTGACCTGGTCAGGAGGGGAGGGGACCGTCTTCACCGGAAGGCCGTCGACGCCCTCATCGGTATCGGGGCGCCTGCGATCGGACCGCTCATCTCCCTCCTCGGCGAGGACGGCGACGGACACGCGGGCGCGGTGGCCGCGCTCACCAGGATCGGGGATGATGCGCGGGAACCACTCGTTGAGGCGCTCGGGAGCGATGACGCCCGGATCCGCGTGGGAGCCGCTATGGTCCTCGAGAGGCTCGGTTGGGTGCCCGCGGGGGTGGAGGAACAGGCCGCATACCTGGTCGCACTGCAGCGCTGGCCTGATGTCGTGGACCTCGGGGTCCCCGCCGCCGGTATCCTGGCTGCACGACTCGGTGATATGGATGCTAACGTGCAGGCAGGAGCAGCAGAGGCGCTTGTCAGGATTGGACCACCTGCGGTCCCTTCACTGATCCGCCTGCTTGGTGAAGAGGACCTCCGCGGACCCGCGGGGGATATACTGGTGCAGATGGGGGAGGCAGCCGTCGAACACCTGGTCTCTGCGCTGGATGAGGAAGGGCTCTGCCAGGCGGCAGCCGGGGTGCTGGAAAGGCTTGGAAGGCCTGCCGCCATTGCGCTCATCCCGGTGCTCGGGCGCGACGATTCCAGAGAGGTTGTGGCAGAGGTTCTGGCAGCGATGGGGGAGGCTTCCATCGAGCCGCTCGTCGGGGCGCTCGGGAGCGATGACGCCCGGATCAGGCAGAGAGCTGGGGATCTGCTCATCAGTCTCGGAGATATAGCAACGGATTCGCTCATCGTGGCACTCGGCCGGCCGGACGATGCCCTGAGGCTCGGGGTGATCGAGACCCTCACGCGGACCGGCAGACCGGCCATCCCCGCTCTTACAGAGGCGCTCCTGGATGAGGACTACCGCATACGGCTGGGAGCGGCTGAGGTTCTCGGGAGGATAGGGTGGCTGCCAGAGACCGAAGAAGAGACGGTCAGTTACCTGATCGCGAAGGAACAGTGGGCGTCTGTTGCAGAGCTCGGTCCTGGTGCAGTCAGGCCACTGATCCGTGCCCTCGACGACCCGGATACCGCGATCCAGATGGGTGCGGCACGGGCGCTCGGCCTGATCGGGGAACCGGCGGTCGCTGAACTGATCAGCGCGCTCCGTGATGAGCGGGATGGCGGGCAGAGGAAGGCTGTCGAGGCGCTCAAACTGGTCGGAGAACCGGCTGTCGGACCGCTCATCGATGCCCTCCAGGACCACGACTGGCATATCCGCCTGGGTGCATCACGGGCGCTCGTCGCTATCGGGGAGCCAGCGGTTGAGCCACTGATCCGGGCTCTCCGCAGCGGCCCTCCGGCAGTCCAGATGGGCGTGGCTGCAACGCTCGGCAAGATCGGGAACCGGGCCGCCATCGAACCGCTTACCGATACGCTCCTGCAAGAGGACTGGCGCGTGGGGCGTGTCGTGGTGCGGGCACTCGGTATGCTGGGAGAGCCAGCGGTAAAACCGCTCCTCCGGGTCATCAGAGAGGGAGGAGATGTGGCCCGTAAGGGTGCTGTGGCAGCTCTTGTGTTGATCGGCGAGCCTGCAGCAAGGCTACTCCCCGATGCGCTCACTGACTGGCATTTCCGTGTCCGTGCCGGAGCTGCGGACGCCCTCGACCGGCTGGGCTGGTCCCCGGAGCCAGGGGAGGAGACAGTCCACTACCTGATTGCAAAGGAACAGTGGAGCGATCTACTTCCACTGGGCGCGATCGCGGTCGGGCCTCTGGTGCAGGCGCTCAAGGACCGCGACGACAGCGTACGGAGGCGGGCAGCAAAGATTCTCGGCGAACTGCGAGACCCGCGTGCGGTCCTGCCCCTCATGGATCTCCTCCACGACGATTTCTACAGCATACGGCGAGAGGCCGCGGCGGCGCTCGTCACCATAGGTGCCCCAGCCATAGATCCGATCATAGCCGTACTGGACGACGAGGATGATGATGTCAGGAAACGTGCGGCTGATATCCTGGCTGAGATCGGGGATGCACGAGCGATCGAGG
>LFRN01000195.1:4545-7039 GCA_001512375.1 Candidatus Methanoculleus thermohydrogenotrophicum
CGACGAGAAAGCCCTTGCGAAGGCGCAAAGGAAACCTTCAAAAACGGAGAGTGGAACTCCTGAACGGAAGAAAGCCAGAAAGGTTGTCGCACGCATCCACGAACGGATCTCCAGCAGACGCCATAATTTTGCTCAACAGCCCTCCCTCCCGGATGCTGGTGTTTTGAGGACCTGAACATCAAAAACATGCAGAAAAACCATCATCTGGCAAAAAGCATTGCAGATGTCTCCTGGAATCAGTTCATCACGATCACAGAGAGCAGAGCGGAAGAGGCTGGTTCTCGCGTGATCCTGGTGAATCACGTCTCAGCAATGTTTCAGATGTGGCACGACCGTCAAAAAGACGCTTTCTGATCGGGTTCACTCCTGTCCACACCGGGTTAGTGATGGATCGCGACCAGAACGCGGGCGTTCAACATTATGAGATTGGGACTGCAATCTCAAAGGTGTGGTAAGTATCCCGGGATGCCCACGACGAGAGAAGGGGGAGCAGTCACGAATCATGTAGAGACGCGAAGGGGTGTGCTGGCACAGCTGTCTGTCGCTCTTTCGTGATCTTCGCGGCTTCAGAGAAAGGAGTGAACAGGGGCGCCTGGCTCTCAGCCGCGCGGGAGCCCGTATACGGGGCAACCACCTAAAGTCTCAGGCAGATACCCGGGCAACGTTGCAAAACCCGCAGGGCCACGGCCCATGAAATACCGATCCTTCGTTGATCTGTAGAGGCGCGACACAGAAAACGTTAATACCGGGATAGCAAAGTCTGCAGTAAGCGCCGCCAACACCTTGGCCCGCGGAGTTACGACATGATACAGGATAAGAACGTCACCAGAGTATACAGCGGAGACGCCGTCGTCGACGGCCTGGACCCGGCGGGGTCGAAGGAGGCGAGATCTTCGTCTCTGGCTTTCCTGACCCGAACAAAACGGGGGAAGAGTATGACGATCCTGATACCCACCCGGCAGCCGGTTGCGTCGTCGGCGATCGTGGGAGGTGGGGAGACCGCAGGCTGTCTCCCGGAAGCGGTTGCCCGGGCAAGGACCGGCCTTGCGGCAACCCTCCTCGGGCAAGGGCAGCACCTCCGCCAGATTCTTCATGACAGTCTACTGGAGGTGAGGTGATGGCGCTCGAGAGATTGCTCAACGTAGCACGCAAAGAGTTCTCCGATCACATCACCAGCAGACGGTTCATCATCATCCTCGCGCTCTTCCTCGTGATATCAGCGCTCGGGATGCACACCGGTATCGGGAACTACAATGAGAGGCTGGAGATCTATAACCAGCAGCTCCAGCATACGCAGGAGATCGAGACCGCCAGCGGCGACATCTACCGCAGCAGGATGCCCGAGAAACCCTCGATCATGCTCATCTTCAACGCCATGATGGGCTACATGACAACGTTCGGCGCCGTCCTCGCCATCGCCATCGGGTTTGACCTGGTATCGAAGGAAAAAGAGACACGATCGTTAAAGTCGCTCCTCTCACACCCGGTCTTCCGCGACGAGATCATCAACGGCAAGGCGCTCGGAGGTATCGCCGCGCTCGGGTTTGCCCTGGTGCTTGCGTTTGCCATATCGCTTGCGATGCTCCTCCTCTTCTCGATCATCCCGACCCTTGAGGAGTCTGCCGCTATCCTGATCTTCGGGGTGGTCTCGCTTGGATTCCTGCTTGCCTACTTTGCCATCGCGCTTGCGATGTCGACGTTCGCCCGCGAGAGCGGGGGCGCCCTGATCTACACCCTGGTGATCTTCTTTGCTGTCTCCACGTTCCTCCCGATGCTCGGGATGATAGCCGGCGACGTCTTTGCCGGCGAGATGCCGGAGCCACCCCCGATGAGGCCCCAGCCGACTCCCGTGCCTGGCGAGGGTATCAGTGTCACGCAGTCAGCGGCGTATGTCGGGACCCAGGATCCGGAGTGGAGACAGTACGAAGAGGGTATGGAGGCATATTTCAAGAGATGGACGCTTGTAAACGACGTCACAAACCTCCTCTCGCCGCAGTCGAACTACCGGAAAGTCGCGATGGCGGTCACGAACCCCAGGTACGCCGCACTCGTCCACTCACCCTTTGACCCGATACCGGAGGAGACCCCCGGTCTTGCCGATGCCCTCGGCCAGGTCTGGATGAATATCGCAGCGCTCGTTGTCTTCCCCTCGGTCTTTTTTGCCGCGGCATACATCAAGTTCATGCGGATGGATATACGGTGATCGGCACGCTGAAAGAACCCTTCCGGCGTGGCGTTTGCCGCCTCGGGAGCAGCGGTGTGGACCGGGGTGATGCGGCAACGGCAACGTCGTCTCAACTGCCAGGAGACCGGCGAAGATCTGGTTTGAGGGGGGACGGGCGCGGGATCGTTCAGCAAGCACCTCATGGACCGCGCCCGGATTCAGCCGCCAGTAGAGTGCAGCGTGTCATGTGACCGCTCCCTCCACTTCTGTGGGGGCGCAGTCACGCGGCGTGAAAAAGTAGTACATCGATTCCAAATTAACAGACTCTAC
>LFRN01000208.1 GCA_001512375.1 Candidatus Methanoculleus thermohydrogenotrophicum
GCCTTCTCCACCCGGGCATACCGTCCAAAGACCTGTGTCTCGAACGGGAACTCCCGAAACTGAGGTTTCCGGAGGATCGTCTCCCCGTATCGGGTCTTGAGGGATCGGTCCTTGTAACCGTTTCGATGCGCTTTCCGCGCATCGGTGCGTTCGTACTGGGCGGCTCCTGCCTGCTGGAGAGCTTCCTGGAGCATCACCTGGTTGAGGAACCAGGTGATGAGCGTCTTCATGCCGTTCTCCTGATCGGAAAGATAATCTTCGATGAACGCTAAGGGATCCATGGCCCTGTTTCTCCTTTGTCCAAATCTAGGTTGGATCCAGGGCCAATTCAATTTTACAGAACTTTCGTTACGCTACCGCCCAGGAGCATATCCCGCCCCTTCAGCGGCCTGAAGTCGGAACTACGCGGCGTTCAAAATGAGAGAGCGATGCTGATCCGGAAGAGGCCGGAACTTGTCAACAAAGGGTGCAACAACATCATTGCGAACCATGCATTTATAGCCGATAATCTGTCGTTTTATATCGGTGCCATCGGGGAGGAAACGGTCATCGCCGCCCTTTCCCGGCTCTCCGACGAGTACCATCTGTTCAATGACGTGAACCTGCGTTTTCATCCACCTATCCACTGGAGAGAGATGAATGACTACATTAAGTCGAGCCAGATCGATCACATCGTCGTAGGTCCGACAGGTCTCTTCCTCGTGGAGACGAAGAACTGGAAGTTCTCAGACATTGAGACGAAATCCGATAAACTGGTCTATCAGGTGAGACGTTCCAGCCTGGCGCTCTGGTTCTACCTGCGGAGGAGCTATGCACGAAATGACGTGCCGAAGACCCACACCGTCGTTGTCTCGGTGCAGGGTTGCCGTCCCGGCCAGAAATTGGATCGCCACATCGATATCACCACCCCCAACCGGCTCTACGAATACATAACGAAGAGAAAGAGCATCCTGTCAACAGATGCAGTAAATAAATTAGTTGATGTGGTGGCCCTGACAGTATGAGGCCTCTCAGGCAGATTCTGTGAAGGGAAAAGATATCGGGACAATCGCTAGATCCACTCTCGCACTGGCGAAACCGCACATCGGCCTATGACAGCTATCATCTCTCATTAACCTGCAAATTGCTGTAACCGCGTCACCATCTCTTTTACGCTATGAGGCATCGCGAAATCTTACACTCCACCCCCGAACCAGGAATCAATCCACTCACGCACGCAATATGCTCCCCCGCCTTCGTGACCTGGACCGAGAAGTTCCGGCCCTGCCACTGCCGCTCCACGTAGCCCTGCTCCTCGAGCTCCCTGAGGTAGCCGCGGTTCATCCGGTTTAAGAGCGCCCGTTTCTTTTTGGCCCGCTGATACGCGTCACGCTCGGCCGTGTGCAGTTTCTCCTCCTCGTAGCCATGGACCCCGATGCTGTGGAAGAACCCGATGATCTCCTCGCTCGTCATCCCGTCGCCGCCGCTCTCCTTGCGCCGGAGGAGCTCGACGAGGAGCCTGACGTTCTCAGGCTTCGGCATCATGATCCTGAAGTGCTGGAAGACCTCGGTCCTGACGTTCTCAACGATCGAGAGGCCGTGCTCGCACTCCTCCTCGCCGCCGCCCGTCGCATAGCGGTCGGCGCTGACGTAGTAGAGCGGGACCTCGTGCACCATCGCGGCGAGCGTCACCGCGACCGAGGTCTTCCGGCCGCAGGAGGACATGTTGACATAGACGGCGTTGCCGGCCTCCTTCTCGGTGCGGATAAGGAACGAGACTACTTTGAGGACATCCAGGATATCGAACATCGCGACCGGGACGAACGTCACGGCAATCCCGAGTTCCTGCAGTCTCCCGGTCACCCGGCCGACAAAGTAATGCTGTTTTTTGACCATCCCGGGGTCGAGGTCGGCGTCCGGCGGGATGGCGAGGATGTAGGCGCGGTCGGCCTTGTTCTTCGTGAACGGCGCCACCGCCCGGTCGATCTCGTGGCCGAGGGGGATGATGTGGACGACGTCACGCAGGCCCCCGGCGAGGGGCTGGTTGTTCATTGTGTTCACACTATTCACTAAATTCACGTGAAGTTGTTAATGTTTCGGTCCTGGTATACACTATTCATCAGGAGGTATCAGAACATGAGAACCAATCTCCAGGGGCTTGCCGGGCGGCGGGTCACACTGACTGCCGTCTTCTGGCAGTACGGAACCTACAGGGGCAGGGGGTGCAGCGGAAAGACCATCCTGCTCAGGCACGTCCGCGATCTCTCCGGCCGACTGCTTGCCGATCACACCTGGATCAACTACACCGCCGGGTTCGACGCTGCCGGAGAGTTCCACCGCGGCGATGCCGTCCGGTTCACTGCCCGGGTCGATGAGTACGTCAAGGGCTATCTGGGAGAGAATATCGATGACCGGCTGGCACGGCCGCTGGCGGTCGACTACCGCCTGAAGTACCCCCGTCAGGTGGAGAAGATCGGCAGGGTTGACCCGGGTGTGCGCCCGGTGCCGGGGTGAGGGGTGTGGAGAAGCACCGGCAGGAGCAGGTCGACCGGCTGCTCAACGACCTCGACTTTCCTGCCCTCTACCGGGGGTACGCGTGGAAGAACGACACCTGGGAGAAGGGGTTTCCTGATATCTTCAGGCTTGAGCAGGAGGTGACGGCCGCCGCCAGAGACCAGACGTTGGGGCTCGACCACGTGCAGAAGATCGCCTGCTGGGGCGGCATCCCGGACCTGGACCGGATCGACTGTGCCGACCGGCTCTCCATCGCTCTCTACTTCGGCGACTCTCCGGCGTACTGGCTGATGCGCGCGCCCGTGAATACCATCCGGATCGTCGAGGGGCAGATCCGGGGATTCGGGCCGACCTATGCGAGTAAACTGCTCCGGTTCGCCGTTCCACGGGTCTTTGGGGCGATCGACACACGGTTGGTGCGTGTCTTCGGCCGCGGCGACCCTGAGAAGCAGCGGTATCCCCTGCTGGACCTGACCGCCTCGCCGTTCGGCGGCCGGTGGGCGATCCCGGCCACGCAGCCGGGATGGCCTGGGGAGTATGGGACCTGGACCAAGATCCTGCAGGCGATTGCCCGCCGGCTCAACCGGGAGGAGGTCTGCTGCCCGCACCCGGAGGGGTTTGTCGATGCGGGCCTCCGGAGTGAGGGTATCTGGGCTGCGGCTGACGTGGAGATGGCGCTGTTCTGCTACGCGTCGGGGGTTGTGCGGGGGAAGGGTGCACCCCCTTTCTGCTGGTAGTGCCCCTCATAAAGACGGTAAGTCAGAGGCCTTATCTGTTCCAACCTGGACGGAGATGTAATGGTGCAGGTCGACAGGGGTTTCATCTGCCGCCCTTCCCCTCGCTCAATCGAGCATCACCAGGATCTGACCTATGACCTCACCCGCTGATGCCAACACATCGCATGCATCGCCTCTAGAGTAAACGCATCCGTAATCTGCGCCTCCACTTTCCCGGTATCCCCCGGAGAAGATGGGGGGCACGTAGGGCGTGAAACTGTGCATAGTAGCCCTGGATGATTGCCCACTTTATGTTCCCCTCTGTGAAAGAATGCTCTGCAGCAGCCAGGTCCTGTTCCGCTTCCCGCAGTTCTTTCACAACCTGTTCGCGGTCGACCGGGATGCGGACGGTCTTTCCCCGTTGTAGGCACTGCTCAAACCGGTACTTCACTGCACTCCTCGATCAGAACCTTTCCTGCCAAAATGCGCCCGTAGAGAGCCGGGTCAGCGGTTTTCGGGGACCGGAACCCGCCGGGCGTGAGGATGAGCGGCGAGATCTCGCGGTCGAGCCCGGCCTGAACCCCGGCGACGGTCTCTGCTACGGTCTTAGTATCACTCGTCTCGATGAAGAGATCACTTTTTTCCACTCTATAAATACATGCACGAATACGTGCGGTTTGAAAATAAAAAAGTAATTCTTGAGTGCATCTACCGCTCAATTGATGACGTACGGCATCTATATGGTCCTATCTTCCTGCTTCCGTTTAACTTTCGTTGAAAGCGCCGTCCCCGTCAGGCTCTCGGGTACGTACTTCTCCATGCCTTCCTCTTTGTACACCTTATCAAGGATCCCGCTCAACGCTTCAGCGAGTTTCTGCGCGGCAGCGTGTGACATATAGACGCGTGTTCCGTTTACGCGCATCCTGTCATCCCGGCGGATACCGGGCATCTCCAGGAAATCGATGAAAACATCTCTGTGCGTTACCTGGACGTATGCAAGGTTTGAGTAGGAACTGTGCGTGATGTCCGGCTGCAGTTCTCCGGGCTCGAATTGATAGAGTTCTCTGAGATCGATAACGGTTGCTCCGTCCTTCCCCTTCTTCTCCTCTTCCATGGTTACGCTCCCGCTGCGAAGGTCACATACCCTGAATCTGTGTCTCGTTCAGAGTATTCTCCTCCAATAGTCCATTTTCCGGTATAGTTCATCGCAATTGCAAGCGGTTCTACCTTCGCCCTGAGAGAGCTGTTGTAGTAGTCCTGGATGGCCGTGTCCATGCAGTCCGTGCCGTCCCGGTCGTCGATGACGGCGTACGCCAACAGAGAGAGCGCGACGAACTTCTTCGACTCAACAACGACCCGATAGACGGGGTGTTGTACATCGCTTGATATGTTCTCGATCAGTCCGAGTCTGACGAGAGTCTTAAGTGCCTCTCTGATGCTGGGGGGCCTCTTGCCCGTCATCTCCTCAAGGTACCTGGGCCGGTAATCCATCGTCGGATCAGCGATGATCTCCTCAACGACCTGAGCGAGTACTGTATTCCCAAAAAGGCCGCCATATGGTTTGTTCAGGTATTCTTCGAGTTCTTCAGGAAGTTTCGGCAGTTTCTTCCCGGACATAAACATCCCTCCCTTATGCAGTTACATTGGTAGTGCTGCTATCACTACTAACTAGTAGTAATGGTAGTAAAAAAAACTTCTGTTTCAGGATCTATTTTTTCAGTCTGGTCCAGTGCCGGTGGTGAGGCACCTCAAGGTCATAATATGTCATCCATTGATCTGCCCACACCAGATCCTCAAGTTTAATGACTTTATCGCCTCCACCGGCGCGGTATAAACAAATGCGTTCCTGTCCCATTGCATTGATAAAATCTCTCGCTTCAAAGCCGTTTTCTTTGCATTTTCGCTGACAATCCTGTATCCTCCTCATGCCGCCACGCTTCTTTAGCCATCCAAGAAAAATAGCACCTCCCTCATCTGGATCAGGGCCATCTGGGGTAGGAAGGTTGCATTTACTCATCAAGCGTCACCAGAGGCGATAATATAGATTTTATGCTCAGATAAACATTATATCACTTGCCATTTTCCTCTGAGTCTGAGGACCAAGCATCTTTCTAGTGGGCTATTTCAGCCAAAATTCCCCATGAAAACCGCCCCGGTTTGGCGACGGGGAAGCTCCCCGGCTCTGTTCCATCGTGCCCCGGCTCCGGCTCGTGCGGGGAGGGGGAGACCCCCATATGCGCTAACTTTAGCGATGAGGATTCGAGAGGATAATGCCCTACTCGGTGAAATATGGCTGATTTGATGGGATATCAGCCACACGATTCCGGTGGTGTGCGGCAATAGTCCTCCTCCTCTGGAAACGATAGTGATCATGGGAATCTCATGGGAAACGGACAGCCTTAGGGCATAGATGAGAACTCGCCGATTGCCGGGTACTTGCCGGTATCAACAAGAATTCATTACACCCATCGGGTAAGTTAACGCCTATGGGACCCGCCCCCTCCCGGCAGAAGAGTTCCAGGACACCCCCCTATCTAAAAGGGCCGATAAATTTGGAGCGAACTCAATGGTAACACACTTTTGGGCTAACAGCGGGCCGTTTATGAGGGGGCAGAGGAGCAGTTTATGTATACCCTGACCGTAGATAGCCGCCCATGTCGCTATCTCTACGGCATAGGTATCTATTCCTTGCTGCAGTGTTGATTGGAGCACTGGTTCTGGCCGCGGGATGCACCCAGGAAAGCGAAGCTGCATCCGCAGACATGAGCAGCACCACAGGGCCGGGCAACCTGACGTACTACACCGAAGACCTTCCCCCGTATAGTTACGTGGAGAACGGAACCCTGCAGGGGCTCTCCGTCGATCTACTCGAGGCGATCACCGGGAGGATGGGGGACGAGGTCTCCCGCGAGGAGGTGAACCTGGTCTCCTGGACCGAGGGCTACCAGGCAGCCCTGACCAGGAATGCGACGGTGCTCTTCCCTACGGCAAGAACTCCTGAGCGGGAGCACTCCTTCAAGTGGGTCGGGCCCATCTATTCAGACAGATACGTCCTGTTTGCCGGGCGTGACCGGGCAATCACCGTCACCGGCCCCGACGACCTGAACCAGTACCGGATCGGGGTAGTTGCCAACGATAGTGCCATCCAGCAGCTGCTTGCTCTCGGGGTGAACCGGAGCCAGGTCGTAGAGGAGACCAATGCATCAGCGATCATCACCGGACTTGAGGGTGACGAGATTGACCTCTGGTGCTACCCTGAGACCGCCGGCAGGTATCTCGCAGAGCAGGAAATGGGCAACGCATACACCTACAGGGTCGCCTACACGCTCCAGGAGACCAGCATCTACTATGCATTCAGCAAGGATATCCCGGACTCGAGAGTTCGGTCCTTCCAGCAGGCCCTTGACGCCCTCAAATGCGAAGAAGACACGGCGGGCGTCAGCACCTACGAGCGGATCGTCGGGCGGTACATCCCATCGATCGGCCTTGCCCAACTCAACTACCTGACCGAAGAGTGGGCTCCTTTCAACTATCAGGAGGGTGGGAACGTCACCGGCATCTCCGTCGATATCCTCGAGGTGGTCTTTGAGAAGGTCGGCGTGAACCGCACACGGGCGGATGTCCGCATTGTTCCCCTGGCGGAAGGATTCCAGGCAGCGCAGAAGAACACCAGTACCGTGCTCTTCGCAATCGTTCGCAAACCCGAACGTGAGCCCCTCTACAAGTGGGCCGGGCCGTTCACCAGAGCCAGGTTCGTCCTCTTTGCGCCGATGAGCAGGAATATCGCCATCGCCTCCCCGGAGGACCTGAACCGGTACCGGATCGGTGCAGTTAACGATTCCATCGAGAACGACCTCCTCACCGGTCTTGGCGTGAATGCCTCCCGTCTCGTCCCCGGACAGACCCCCGAAGACCTCCTCCGGATGCTGGAGGAGGGGCGGATCGACCTGTGGGCAACCGGGGATCTCGCCGGGCGGCATCAGATGCTACGGTCTGGAGTGGATCCCGATGCCTACGAGGTCGTCTACACCCTGAGCGAGAACGATTTCTACTATATCTTCAGCAAAGATGTCCCGGACACGCTGGTCAACACTTTCCAGCAGGCCCTCAACCTGGTGCGGAACCAGAAGGATGAGCAGGGAGTCAGCGAGTATGAGCGGATCATCTACCGGTATCTCGGAGTCGGTTGCGTCCGGCAGACATTTACCGATGAAGCGGTGATCGCGCTTGTGAATACGACCGCCGCAGCAATCGAGAAGAACGCCCCGGATACCTTCCGGCGCATCAACGCAGGCGAAGCACCGTATCGCGACCCCAAGAACCCGGCACTCTACGTCTTTGTCTATGACACAAACGTGACCATGGTTGCTCATGCGGACAACATTCAGCTCGTCAGCATGAACTTCAAGGGCAAGACGGACGTCACCGGTAAACCGTTCCGTGACGAAATTGTTGCCGGTGCGCAGGAGAACGGCACCGGATGGGTGGAGTACGTCTATGTGAATCCGGTCGAGACGAATCTCTACTACAAGACCACGTACTACCGGTTGACCAGAGGAAGCGATGGGAACTCCTACGTTGTATGCAGCGGCAATTTCAAGCCCTGTGATGTATGACAAACCAGGGAGGAGCGGCTCTCCCTGAGCACCTGCCGTATCCCTGGGCTGCTTCGTGAGCCCGGGGCCGGGAATTCATCATGGGGGCTCTTCGCCACGCACTGACCCCGGGGGCGGGGTGGGGGTTTCAGGTATCACCCTCTGCGGGGAGGGGCTCGCCGGAGAAACCCGGACCCGGGTAGGTTGAACCTCACCGGCATCAACAGGAATGCATTGCACCTATGGTAAGTTAGCGCCAACGGGATGTCCCCCTCCCGGCAGAAGAGTCCCGGGACAACCTCATGAATAAGCCCCTGCCGACAAGACTCCAGTGTAGGAGATGCTCTACGCCCATTCGTCGTTGAATTCGAGATTCATCCTGGCGGCGAGACGAAGGACCGGATCAAAGGCCGGTGACAAATCCCTCGGATCTAAAAAACCTGATATACCCCGAATACCCATAGCCTGCCCGAGGTCGAGCAAATGAGAAGATCGATAAGATTGCTGGCAGGCTGTTTG
>LFRN01000233.1 GCA_001512375.1 Candidatus Methanoculleus thermohydrogenotrophicum
ACAGGCCGTTCCTGAAGGTCGCCTTCGCCCGGTCTGGATCGACGGGACTGCCGATCGCGTACGTACCGACGTATCGGATATCACCGCGAGTTGCATCGATGGAGAAGCTGGTCTCCTGCATCTTAAAGGTGATATCCTTCTTATCGACGCCCGGCAGTTCGATCTCGATGTGGAGATTCTCGTCATTCTCATCCGAGTAAACACAGACATAGGGTGCGACTCTCAACGCTGCCATTCTGATGACCTCCTGAATAGGAACAGGGGTGCGAGAAAGATATTTATTTGTTGCCCTCAAGCTGCTGTGTTGCACAATTCCTCTCGGTGGCCACCTTCCGGTATTCCTGCTGTGCCTCCGGTCAGGCCACCATGGTCACCAGCATCTTATAGCAGTTCAATTCCATCCCCTCCCGTGACGTCGCCCACACTTCTTCCCCGAAGATCCGTTTGATGCTGGAGAAGAGTCCTTCGACTTTCCATCGCATCCCGCAGGTGGTCACCAGCGATCACATCTGATATCCGCCCCATCTGATGCGATCTCTGACGCACCCGGCACGATAGGGTGGGTCGCGGCATCCGTCCGGGTCTTGGATTCCTCACTGTGTTGCATAACTCATACGAGATGACGGTGTAAACGGACAGTAGAGCATCCCCCGGAGAAGCACACTGCTTGCTACTTTAGCGGATCCTGCAATACGGGATCAGAGGTTCCGGATAGGCAACCAGAGGAAGCAACAGCGATTTTAAATATTTATGCAGCACAGCACCTCAAACTGCTGTGTTGCACAATTCCTTTCGGTGGCCACTCACCGGTATTCCTGCTGTGCCCCCGTTCAGGAGGCCACCCGGTCACCAGCATATTATAGCCGTTCAATTCCATCCTTACCTCGCGGAGCATCGCCTCCCGTGACATCGCCCGAACCATCTCCCGAAGATCTGTTTGATGCTGGAGAAGAGCGCTTCGACCCTCCAATCGCATGCCGTAGCCGGTGACCGGCGACCACATCGCACGCATTCGGCCCGGTTGGGCGCGATCCGGTCGAACGCGTTGCAGCATCGGTCCCGGCGAGGATCCCTCGTTCTTCGAGGGTGTTGAAGAGGTCGTTGCGGTCGCGAGTCTCCGTCACCCGACACCCGATGCACAGGGTGCTCCTCGCCGCAGTGCTGCCAGGACATCTGACCGCCCGGTACATCGGATCATCGACCTCCGGGCGGGATCTGGTTTCGACGTTGATTGTGCCATGCACCGTGATCCAGCCGCGCCTGACCCGCCACTTTTCTCGCACCCCCTCGCCCCC
>LFRN01000143.1:0-3196 GCA_001512375.1 Candidatus Methanoculleus thermohydrogenotrophicum
GGAGCAGTCACCGAGGATCTAGCGCACCGTAGCAACCTGCTATGGTGTTATTGCTCATTCAGTTTTTCTTGTTCCATCCCGGGCCGCTACCATCGTCCCGGTGTTTTCTTCTTTGATATCCTAACTGTCGTTTTCCTCTGTTTCCGTCTTTTTCTGTTTGTCGCCTGCATCGTCGGAGTCCTGCGGCTCATCGGTTACGGTCTCTCCTCTCTGTTTCTCATCATCAGCGTCAGCGCCCTCGGCATCGACCTTCCTCTCATCGTCAGCAGTCTCATCATCCGTAGCTTCCTGCTCCTCGCCGTCTTTGTTCTCCCTATCCCCATCTATGGTTTCACCCTCTGGTTCATCGGGACCGTCTGCATCTGCAGGTGGCACGGTCCAGGTCGGCTCAGGTGCTGATCCGGATCCCGTGGTGGGGGAGGGGATCAGCCCGGCATCCCTGACGACCGTGTCACCCCCGCCGACCATGAATGGATCGGTCATACCGGTCACCGGGTCAGCATGGCTGTCTTTGCCGGGTTCTGTGAAGATGTAGTCCTCCGGCGGGGTGAACATGAGGGAGTACTCTCCAGGCAGAAAGGGGCCGAAGAGGTACATAGAGGTGTAGTAGTCATGGTATCCCGTGCGAGCCGCCACCACAGCGCCGTCTGCGTCCAGGAGCCGGACCTCGACGCCGGTTATGCCATAGGTTTCATCCCTGACACCGTTCTGGTTATCGTCGCTCCAGGTCGTTCCGCGTATCCATCCATACGCTGCCGCCGGGGTTCCGGTCTGGTATTTCCCGACAAGACCCGCGTTCAGGCTGTCTCCCCCGGCTCCAGCTTCCGCAAATGCTACGGTCTCGCTCGTCTGGATGGCGTCATTGTCCAGGCCAGGGATGGTGCAGGAGTAACCATCTGGTATAAGGAATTCAATGCCAGCGTAGCCCCCTGTGGGAGGAGTGATTGTGAACCGGTATGAACCGTCGAAATCGGTGACCGCATGGTCGATCATGGTCCGCCTGCCGATCAGCCGGACGTTGATACCGGGGATACCTGGCTCACCCGGGTCACGGATGCCGTTTGCGTTCAGGTCGTACCAGACCATCCCTGAAAACGAGCTGCTGTCCCTGGAATCGTCCAGATCATCGTTGTTGTCTCCATCGTCCGGTCTCTTTGTTGGTTCTTCTGTTGGTTTCTCTGTTGATCTCTCTGTCAGGATCGGTTTCGGCGTTTCTGTCACCGTCGGCTTTTTTGCGGATTTTTGAGTCTGGGTGGAGGACTGAGGCGCCGAGATCTCCTCCGTCGGAGCTCTGGTTATCATCGGCTTCGGGGTTGCGGTCGCGACCGGCGGCGTCGTTATTGCCGCCGTCGGGGCCACCGTTATCGCTGGCTTCTGGTGCACGACCGGTGCTTTCGGGGGCTTGATGGGTACCGCTGTGGGTGTTGGTGTTGGTGCCGGCGTCGGTTCAGTGACAACTCCCAATCTCACGGCCCAGGCGTCCGCGTTTACTGCTCCTCCCCTCTCCGTTGCGTTGAACGCCCCTGTAAAGATGTACTCGTCCTTTGCGAGTTGCAGGACCGAGGTGGCCCGATCGCCGGGATTTATGCCGCCAAAAGTCCTGCTCCACGCCACCGATCCTTCAGCGTCGGTTCCGACGAGCCAGGCATCGGTGTCATCCACACCGGGAAACCCGGTCTCCCCGGCGAATACATAGCCGCCGTCGGCGGTCTCGATGACTACACTGGCCGACTCATCAACGCCCACGTCCCCGTAGATCCAGTTCCAGATGATATCCCCGGCGGGCGTGAGTTTAATGAGAAGGGCATCAGTGTCGACAGTTTCGTTATCGGGCCTCTCTGTAAACGTGCCGGCGATGAGCAGGTTGCCGTCTGTGGTGTTGATCACCGCCCGGGCATCGTCGTCATCAGGGCCCCCGAACGTCCTGTTCCAGACCTCGTCACCTGATGCATTCAGCCTGACCACCCAGGCGTCGGCCATGCCAGCCCCCGACGACGCGGTCCTGCCGGCAAAGACAAAATCGCCATCAGGAATCCGGGTGACGGCGTTTGCCGTGTCGTTTCCAGCCCCGCCCCATCTCCTCTCCCAGACCTTATCACCCGATTCGTTCAGCCTGACCACCCAGGCGTCGGACTCGTTCCCTCCCCAGGGCGCGATGGAGCCTACGAAGATGTAGCCGCCGTCATCGGTCGCGATCACTGCGTTTGCCGACGCGTTGACGTCCGGCCCACCGTAGGTCCGGTTCCAGATCTCGTTGCCTGACGGGTCAATCTTCACAATCCAGGCGTCAGTATCCAGCCGCGTCTCGTTGGTGGCAAAGGTGAGATTGCCCGCAATGAGGAGGTTGCCATCACCGGTCTCGATGACGGATCGGGCGGTGTCGGCCTCCTCCCCGCCGTAGGTAATGTTCCACTCTTCGTTGCCTTCCGGCGTCAACCTGACCACCCAGGCGTCCGACTTCCCCCTCCCAAACGATGCAGTCTCACCTACAAGGAAAAATCCAGCCCCACCGGGGTCCGCGACGATTGCATATGCTGCCTCACCGGCTACAGGTCCTCCGTACGTCTGGTTCCAGGTGACTGGAAGTTCTCCCGTCGCCGTGCCCGCAATCGCTATGAGTGCGAGTGCCACCAGGAGAAAGGCCCAATAATACATACCGTGTTGCATAGACTTACCTCTGAATCGTCTCTGCCCCGGCAGACGTGCTGCAAATCCATACCGGCATTCACGGTATCACCCCCATCTTCTGGGGGCAGGGTAATCACTATGCATATTGCGGGTTTGTGGTCGATGATCGGGGCTCCTGCGAAGCGTGGGGTACCTGCAGCAGTAGCACAGGGCTCTGCACTGCAGTATCATCACTCTTATAATAATCTTATTCCAAAATTGCTGTATCGAAGAAGATATGCTGGATTTTCCTTCCGAGCCTTCATACCAGAGAAAATACGCTGAAGACGTTACCCGGATAGAAGCACCGACATCCCATTTTTGGGAGTGCTCAATCGAGAAACCGCAGATAGGGAGGGGCGCTCAATAGACAAATCTGTAGCACGCTGGTTGACAAAACGCAAGACGGGAATGATCGCAGCGGGAGGTGTGCCTCCTGCACCTATACCCGGGTATCCATCGATATTTCTCGATGACCGGCGGAGATACGTCTGAACCGGGGTATCCTGGCAGATATCCTGGTATATTC
>LFRN01000143.1:3304-4087 GCA_001512375.1 Candidatus Methanoculleus thermohydrogenotrophicum
GGCTCCATGCTTACCCGGTTGTCCATCGAGCAGCTCTACCAGCAGGAGACTGACCTCCCCTACTCACTCAGGTACGTCCTGCACACAGAACCGGCCCTACCGCGGAGAGACCATCATGGCCGGCAGGTGAAGGCAGAGTTGCGGTGGCGCGACCCGGAATGGGTGATCGCTCTTGGGAATATGCTCCTTGAGATCGAGGATTTTCTAGGCATCCCCCCGGATGTCATTGAGATTCACCCCGGCGACTGGAAGAACGATCATGCTGATATCGCTGCTGGGATGCATACACTGATCACCGCCCACCGGGAAGCCTTCGGGGTAGAACCGCTGGTACTGCTCGAGAACCACAAGGACCAGAGCATATCTACAGGGAGCCAGATGCAGGCGTTCTGGGAGACACTCACCGACCTCCATCCCGGGATCGCCGGGCTTACCGGGATAGCGCTCGACCCCGGACACCTCCATGCGGTCGCGAAGGAGGATTTTGCGCGATCGCTCCGGAAGATCCCGCCCGAAGCCCTGAAGGCCTTCCATATCCACAGCAACCTCAGGCCGCCGTCGATAACCGACGAGGTGCCCTGGTCAGAGGTATTCTCAGTGATCAGGGGGCTTCCGGAGAGGCCATGCATCAAACCTCTAGTCTACCAGAAGAGCAGGGTTGCAGAAGCGATCGCCTTCTGCGAAGAGATGCTCGCCGCACCAGAGGTGAAGCACGCAGGACCGCCGGCGTGATGACGGGGCCGCCAACGTGGTCGTGGTCCCGACCTGAGCTCTGGAAATAGA
>LFRN01000143.1:4182-6637 GCA_001512375.1 Candidatus Methanoculleus thermohydrogenotrophicum
GGCTGCCGGAATGCCGGTCGACGAGGACCTGATGCCGGTCGATGAAATCCTGGTCCAGGATGGCAACTTCTCAACCTTTGTCCAGGCGCTTGGCGCCTCCAGGCTTGAGGGGCTACTCGCAGGTCAGGGGCCATACACGGTCTTTGCGCCCACTGACGAAGCGTTTGACCGGCTCCAGCCCGGAACGCTGGACGAACTCATGATGGACCCAAAGGGCAACTTGGCCGAGATTCTGCTCTACCACGTGGTTCCTCCGGGTGAGGACCCGGTATCCGGAGGTGGCACCATCGTGACCGTCCAGGGCAGTCCCATCATCGTCGACACCACTGGCGAGGGCATGACTGTGAACGGTGCAAGGGTGATTCAGGCCGATATCCCGGCAGCGAACGGTGTTATCTACGCTATCGATACTGTCCTGATCCCGCCTGACATCACCCTGCCGGTGATCAACGAGACCGACGGCTGAAGGAGCGGACCACAGCCAGCCTTGCCGACACGGTAAACGTATACTTTATCGTGACTGCAGCCAGCAGGCCCCCTGGTTTTAACCGAGGTAGTTGAACCTCCACAACGACCGGACAGGACCTCAGGATAGTCGGTCCCTGGTACATTAGCGCGCTCCTCCGCTGAAGGGACCATCCACTCCTGACTTCGAAAGACCCTGAATAACAACTGTTTTCCCCCAACCGCACAAACAATGAGTCACAACCAGGACCCCCACGATCATCCATGCCCCGCTTCAACCTCAGTCCATCACGCATCGGCTGGTTCTTCTACCACGACTGCGAACGCTACCTCCGCTACCACGCGACCCCGGAGCAGGAACGCGAGAGAGCCGGCATCCCGGTGGTCGCGGCTGACCAGAGCCCAACCACCCGGGCCCTCCTGGACGCGGGCATCAGGTGGGAGGAAGAGGTGGTCCGCAGAAAACTGGCCGGGAGGGTGCGGCTCCCCGAGGGGGCCGGGCCCATCACCGACCGGTCGTTCTCCATCGAGGAGAGTTTCAACCTCCTCGCCCGGCTCGCCCCCGGGGAGGCGGTCTACCAGGCGACCATCCCGGTATCGATCCACTTCCTGCGCAACTACGGCCTTGACCCTGAGGTACACCGGTTCTCCCCCTGTCGCCCTGACCTAGTCTGGCTCGGTGAGGGGAGTGACGGGGAGGCAATCCTGCAGGTCATCGATATCAAGGCCAGCGAAGACCTCAGCGTCAGTCATCGTATCCAGGCAACCCTCTATGCCATGATCCTCGACCACGCCCTGGACCTGCTCGGGATCGACCGTCCGGTCGATATGGACCGGGCAGGGATCTGGCTCTACGGGGAAGATAGACCCGAGCCCTTCAGCCTGCACCTCAATATTCGGGTGCTCGAGGATTTCTTCAGGTACCGCCTCCGCGGGATCCTTGCAGGCCCGCCTGAGGATCTGGCCTGGCATATAACGCCGCGATGTGAGTCCTGCGAGTTCTACCATCATTGCCGCGAGGAGGCGGAAGCCTGCGCCTCGGTCTCGCAGATCCCCGGGCTCTCATCCATCGCGCGGCGCTACCTCAGGGAAGCCCCGTGGAACCCTGAAGAGTCCATCAACACCCTCCCCGACCTTGCGAGGTTCCTTGAATCCTCAGGAAGTGACCGTCACCTGGATGACTGCGGGTCGCTTGCCGGTCAGGGCGACCGGCTGCGGGCGACCGTCAGGGCGCTGCAGACCGGTGAGGTCATCCGCAAGCCCGGGCGATCGCTTGCCCTCCCCATCTACGAAGATATCGGGATCATCCTGACGCTCCAGAAAGACCCGGTCTCTGACCGGATATACGCCCTGGGGCTGCGCCGGTTCAAAGGTACAGAGGTCTATGGAACCCCCTCACACGAAGCCATCTTCGTCGCCCAGGACCCTGGTGACTGCGCCCGGGTGCGGCAGGAGTTTGTCAGGGCGCTCACCGCCGAGCTTGCAGCCGTCCACGACTATAACCAGGGCAGGAACTGGACAGACCAGAGATCGGTCCAGACCTACGTCTACGAGACCTACGAAGAGGAACTCCTCACCAGGGTGCTTGAGGAGGCGATCAACGACCCCGCAACGGCGGAGGAGGGTATGCGGCTGCGGTTCTACTACCAGGACCCCGGGATCACCCTGGGATCCAGCCACCCGGGCACCACGGTCTCGTTCCCGCTCGTCGTCATCACCCGGGAGATCAGACGACTGCTGGCGCTCCCCGTCCCCTTCGCTCTCCGGCTGCCTGAGGTCCTGGCGGCCATCCCCTCATCGCGGTTTGCGTATCACCTCAACCCGGGCGACCTCTTCTGGTATGAGCAGAGCAACGCGCTCAAGAGCGACGCCATCATCATGGCATGGAGCGGGAAGCGACCTGAGGCTGTAGACTGGGTCAGGCAGGAGCTATCACGGCGGCTGCTTGCGACGGGCAGTGTCCTTGACGGCCTCCGGGAACGGGTGAGGG
>LFRN01000253.1:0-6511 GCA_001512375.1 Candidatus Methanoculleus thermohydrogenotrophicum
TACTATCTCATGCACGGCATGGCGGAGATCGAAACTCGACCCGGATCGAGGTGCTACGGCGGGCCGAACGAGGGCGCGAAGTTGCGCAGAATTCATATCCAGCAACAGCCTGCCCCACTCATGAACGGCGGATCGCTACCGCTTCCGCCCGCCCGACCAGTTCCCGGAGCACCGCCCGCGCGATCTCGACATTCCCATAGTCCCGCTCTGTGACCACTTCACGGATGCAGGCTGGAACCTCGATGATCCGCTCGGCCTCCTGGATCTCAGACGCAAGCGCTGCGAGACTCCCTCTTTCCCGCATCCGCTCCTGGTGCCATGCCGCAGACCTGCGGTCGGGGTCGATCGCAAGGACTGCCTCATAGCAGTCAGCCGCCTCATCGTACCTGCACATGACCCCGAGCAGCCACCCCCGGCTCTGCCAAGCGAGGATGTAACTCGGGTCCAGCGTGAGCGCCATATCACAGCAGGCGACAGCGTCTTCGTGTTCCCCGAGACAGGCAAGAGCGTAACCCTTCCGTTGCCAGGCAGTTGGATCCTCCGGATCGATGGCAAGCGCCTGATCGAAACAGGCGGCCGCCTCGTCGTAACGCCCGGATTTGAGGAGAGCAAAGCCTTTCCGTCTCCATATAACAGGGTTGCCAGGAGAGAGTTCAAGGGCCTTGTCGTAGCAGGCGATCGCCTCATCAAATTTCCTCGTGGTGCAGAAAACCTGCCCCCTGTGGTACCACGCCCCGGCGTTCTCTTGTCTGATCGCCATCAAAGTTATTATGGGGGAGACCATCACATAAGAACCTAACCCCTGGCCTCCCACAACGGATAAAACAAATCGAGCGAGAGGGTAAGTGTATTATGAAAGATACGATTCTTGTTGCTTACGCCACCCGCTACGGCTCGACTGCCGACGTGGCTGAGGCGATCGGCGACGAGCTCCGGAAGGCCGGCAATGAAGTTGAAGTGCGGCCGATCAGCGAACTCCGTGACCTCTCCCAGTACCGGGCAGCAGTCATCGGGAGCCCGATCTACATGGGGAAATGGCTCCCGGAAGCGCAGGTCTTCGTCGAGCGGCACCAGCAGTACCTGCGCGGCATACCGGTCGCTTACTTTGCCGTGGGGCTTGTGGCTACGGGCAGGACTCCCGATGCCATCAGGAAGGCAGAGGCGTCGATGAGTCAGGTCAGGATGCTCGTAAACCCCGTGGATATCGGAATCTTCCCGGGAAGACTGGAGAGCAGCCGCCTCTCCGCGGCAGACCGGGCGATCATCAAACTCGTCAGGGCAAAGACGGGAGACTTCCGGGACTGGGGTGCCGTCCGGGCCTGGGCACAGGCCCTGCACCCGAAGATTGTCCGGGCGTGACCGGTTGTCATACTTTGTGAGAGCCCGACTGGTTCGCTCCTGGAGGTGTGTCGTCCCGGAGAGAGATTTCCCTGGGGAAAATCACCACGCAATCCTCCCGGCGCGGGCTGGGGGGCGAGTCCCCTGCCCTTTCTGGGCAACTGGATAAAATGGATATAGAACGGTCACTCACCTATCTGCAACTATCAGGTGAACCCGGTGAACAAATACTCCTTTGTCGCAAGAATGCCTGACGAACCGGGCGCGCTCCACCGCGCTGCCGAGATCATCAAGTCCTACTCAGGCAACATCAACCGCATCCAGTACGACCGCAGGATCGACCCCGCCACGGTCTTCTTCGAGGTAACCGCCGAGCCGGAGACCTACCGCAGGATGAAGGAAGACCTCCACGCGATCGGCTACCTTCAGGAATCGCTGCCCACGCCTGCGTTCCTCAAGTTCTCCATATACCTTCCTCACCAGCCCGGAGCCCTCTTTGAACTCCTTACCTACATCACCGGGGCAGGGGCAAACATCGCCTACATCGACTTCGACGACCGGCGGTGCGACCCGGGCCGGGTCACCATCAGCCTGAACCTCGAAGAGTCCGCGATCGTGGAGAGCCTGCTCGACCGGCTGAAATCGCGCTACCGTCTTGAGATCCTTGAGTACGACACGACCGGCGAGAAACTCGACGACACGGTCTTCTACGTCAGGTTTGCCCAGGAAGTGCGGGGACTGATCGGGACGGCAGAGGACGGATTCCTGCTAGACCTCCTGCACGACGTCAACCATATTGTCCAGGAACTCAACAACCTCGGTCAGGACCCAAGAGAGGTCTTTGAATGCGTCCTGCTCACCGGGAGGACGCTCCGCGATACCACCAGGGAGGGGTTTTACGCGGACGTCCAGCGCATCCGGGTCAGCGACGCCGTCGAGGTCTTCTGTTTCCAGATGCCGGGCGGCGGGAACATCTTCCTGCTCTGCGCTCCTGGCGAGACCGTCATGATCGATACCGGCTACGGTATCTACCACCAGGACGTGGTGCGGATGTTCCAGCATTACGGTCTTGGGGATCTTCGAAGGATCAAGAGGATCTACATTACCCATGCCGACGCCGACCACTGCGGGGCGGGCGGTCTCTTTAATGCAGAGGCGTATATGCACACTGGATCACTTGAGATCATCCACCAGGCGAACCGGGCCTACGGTTCACGCAGCGAGTCCTCGATCCTCGAGGAGGTCTATACGACCATCATCAACCTCTTCTCGCACTTCGCCCCGCCGGAGAGCCCGAAACTCTTTCCGGAAGAGAAGAACGGTATGCGGTCGATCTTCCCCATCCTTGCCCGGTTCAGGGTCCACGACCTTGAGTTCGAGGTCCTCGAGTCCCTGGGCGGGCACCTGCACGGCCAGGTCTACTTCTTCTGCCCGGATCATGGGATCATCTTCACCGGCGATACGCTGATCAACTTCGGGAGCCTCGATGAGGACCGGAGACGCTACAACTCGCTGGCTGACTTCCTGGTGACCTCGGTCAACGTTGACAGCGAGTGTGCACGCACAGAACGCAAAGCGCTGCTCGAGATGATCGCAGACCTGGATAAGGAACTCGCCCCGGCAGGCCGGCGGTGTCTGGTCGCATGCGGCCACGGCGCTATCTCCGTCCTCTCAGATGGAAAACTGGAGGCGGCCGGCCCGGTCGAGCGCTACCGGCCCGGAGAGAGAAGGGGGGGTTAGGCGGGTACGAACCCTTCGTCCCGGATGATCTGCTGCCCTTCCGGGCTGGAGATGAAGGAGAGGTACTCTGCCGCAAGCCCGGTGGGTTCACCGTGGGTGAACATGAAGAGTTCGCGGGCGATCGGGTAGGTGCCGTCCTCGATATTCTCTATCGTGGGCTCAACCGGACCGCTGCCGGCATCGATGGGGAACGCCTTCACCGATGCATCGATGTAGCCGAGCCCCACGTAGCCGATGGCGCCGGGGGTCTGGGCGACTGTCTGCTTCACCGCGCCGTTTGAGTTCTTCTCGAGCTGGGTCTCGACAAAGTCCTCTTTCTTCATCACGACCTCGTGAAAGAACTCGCGTGTTCCGGAGGCGCTGTCCCGGCCGGTGACGACGATCTCCAGGTCGGGACCGCCGAGGTCGTTCCAATTCCGGTAGGTGCCGTTGTAGATGCCCCGCACCTCATCAAGCGTGAGGCCCCCAAGACTGTTTTCCGGGTTTACGATGATCACGATGCCGTCGAGGGCGACCACATGCTTCACGAGGTCGGGATACGCCTCTTTCTCAGAATCTTTCAGGTCGCGGGAGGCCATACCGATATCTACGGTGCCCCCGCCCACGGCCTGGATACCGACGCTGGACCCGCCGCCGTTGACCTGGATATCGACGCCCGGGTTTTCGGCCATAAAGGCCTCGCCGGTGAGCTGGGCAATCGGGAGGACGGTCGTCGAACCAGACACCTGGAGAGTTCTGGCATGAGCGGAAGTCCCGTTCTCTCCCGTACAGCCGGCACAGAGGATGACGGCAACCAGGATGACCAGGAGTGCAACGATGAGCACACTCTTATATCGGGCAGAACGTTTCTCTGTCATGTATAACCGGTGAGGAGGCGAGATAATATATAGGTTTTCGATGAGAATTCTATAAATATATAGTAGACTTGTAAAATATAGTGGTCTGCATCAAGCCACCCAGCCCATATTGCAGGTGGAGTGGGAAGATACAGAAGACCGTTTTTTGGGCGGGCCCACACCAGAGGTTGGGTCAGGAGGGGGCGGGCAGAAAAGAGCAGGAGACATCCCATTCTTCGAATCAGCGGCGTTTTCATGGAGAATTTCGGGTGAGATGATCCGGTTGACAACGGCCAGTTGTCAACTAACTTCCGAAATCGTTATCATCGCCGGAGCCGGAACATCCTTCAATGAGGGTTTTTATCACAAGCGGAAGGACGATCGCTCAGGGCAGAGAGCTCTACTCCAAAGATACACCCGCATATTCCCGTGAAACAGGTCGCTGTTTCATCCACCCCTTCGACCTCCTGGAACTGGGTGCAGAGGAAGGGGGCTCCCTCCTTCTCTCGACCGTTGCGGGGGAGGAGGTTTTTTCTGCAACACCTTCCGAAGATCTCGTTCCCGGGACCGTTTTCATCCCCTGCGGACCGCATGCAAACGCGATCCTGCACGCAGACACGCGCGGGACCGGCGCCCCGGACTACAAGTGGCTGGAAGGGTCGGTGACACAGACTGATGCGCCCCCGCGGTCAGGCTGGGAGATCCTCGCAGAGCAAGGCGGCGTCGCACGCCCTCCAGTGCCGGATCCCGGCGAGGAGGAAGACGGCGGCAGCGTCACGATCCGCGATGTTGTCTGTCCGCTCTGCGGGTGCCTCTGCGACGACCTTGTCGTGCGGGTCGAGGGCAACTTCGTCACATCGGTCGATAACGCCTGTGTGCTGGGCTCAGAGAAGTTCCTCTCAAGGAGCCGTATCACTTCCCCTATCTCGAGGAACGGGGGATCGTGGGAGCCGATCGGATTTTTAGAGGCGATCCGGTATACCGCAGAAGTGCTCGGCAACGCCGAGCGGCCACTCCTCTTCGGGTGGAGCGGCACTTCCGCGGAGGCACAGTGTATCGGCATCCATATCGCTGAGGAGGTCCGTGGCGTGATTGATAACTGTTCATCGATCTGTCATGGCCCCACGCTCATGGGCATCCAGGAGGCCGGGCACCCGGGGTGCTCGCTTGGCGTCGTGAAGAACCGCGCCGACGTCGTGATCTACTGGGGCTCGAACCCGATAGAGTCACATCCCCGCCATCTCTCGCGGTACACGACGTTCGTCAACGGTCGCTACCGGGATAACGGACACCTGGACCGGACGCTCGTCGTCGTGGATATCAGGAAGACCGATACCGCAAAGATCGCCGACGAGTTCATCCGGATCAAGCCCGGCGGGGATTATGCTGCCTTTTCAGCACTGCGAGCGATCCTCAGAGGGCATGCGGAGATCCTTCCTGCAAGCGTCGCGGGCATCCCGCGGGAAAGATTGATCTGGCTCGCTGACCTCTGCAGGAACGCCCAGTTCGGGGCGCTTTTCACAGGGATAGGGCTGACGCAGTCTCCCGGGAGGTACAAAAACGTCAGGAGCGCCATCCAGTTCGTTGACGAACTCAATCGGCACACGAAGTTCACCCTGACGCCCATGCGGGGGCACTGGAACGTCAACGGCACCAACCAGACATTCTCCTACCTCACCGGGTACCCGTACGGCGTCGATTTCGCGCGTGACACACCGTATTACAACCCTGGTGAGACCACGACGGTCGACCTGCTCAGCCGGGGGGAGGTCGATGCCTGCCTCATCATCGGCGCCGATCCGGGAGCGCACCTGCCCAGGAGGTGCAACGAGCATCTTGCGACGATCCCTACCGTCGTCATCGATCCCTTCGTCTCGCTCAGCACCGCCTTTGCAGACGTTCATATCCCGGTTGCATGTGTGGGGATCAACTGCGAAGGAACAGGCTACAGGATGGACTCTATTCCGATCCGGCTGCGCAAGGTACTTGACTCGGGCCTGCCGACCGATGAGGAGGTACTGTCGCAGATACTGCATCTCATACGGGAAGGGGCGCGGTCCCGCGCTGCGGGCTACACGAGGCTGCAGCCCCGGGTGAGAGGGAGAGGGATACTGCGGGCTTCGTAGTGCATCCTGGTGAGGTGTGACCTCTGGAGGGAGCATGGAGAAGGCCTGCCGGTGCACTCCCTCCAGGTCGGTAAACCAAATTCGATCAACAAATGAGTAAAGTTAAATAGTCATAGTTTATAGTGTATACATGGTGTCACCGCGATAGCGGTGCATCATGAGTTAGACAGAACTGGAGCAGTCAGCTGGAGCACCAGAGTGGTATCCCCTGCTGTCGATGTCATGAACTATGCGGGTTGCAATCAAGCCCTGAAACCCTCTCTTACATCAACGTGAAGCCTCGGGCATCTGAGAAGAAGGAAAGGAAGAAACGCACCGGATGGATATCATCCCAGATGTCCGGAGGGGTGCCGGACCAGAGATGGGGCGGGAACGACCTCCCGAACCCGCCCCTTACCATTACTATCCTTCGTGGGATCCACACTCCCGATGGGCCGCCGGGAGAAATCACTTCCGGTGGCCCACTCCGGG
>LFRN01000253.1:6545-6832 GCA_001512375.1 Candidatus Methanoculleus thermohydrogenotrophicum
GGACCAGATGGAGACGAAATCCTCCCGGCGCCGCAGGTAAATTGAAAATACTCCATGATCGGTAAAAGTTAAATGTTTATAGTTGAATTAAGTATGTGGTGCCACTCGGACAGTGGTGCATTACAAAATAGATAGAAGATAACCGACCCGGCATCTCCCGGTTGGAGATTCCTCGAAAGACCCTTTCACCAAGGTAAAACCTCGAAGGCACCCGCGAGACCCCACCACCAGGATGGAACGGAGTCGCACCGGGGCTGTCGTGCCGGACGCCCCGGCAGGGTGCCACG
>LFRN01000069.1 GCA_001512375.1 Candidatus Methanoculleus thermohydrogenotrophicum
TATACTCGTAATAGTAGACCATTTCATCTTATTTTGCGGGTTCTGGCGCGGATCACCAACCGGCTCGCGTGAGGCGATGGTGCCCATGAAACAACCATCAGGCTACGCTCTCCGGGCTGCACGCATGAAAACAGCCTGCTCCCCGGGCTCCCCGGGCAATGGACCGTGGTGGGCATCACCCTGGGGAGTGGGGGCAGGGGAGGGGGCTCGCCCCCATAGGCGTTAACTTACCCGATGGGTGTAATGCATTCTCGGTGATACCGGCAAGTACCAGGCAATCGGCGAGTTCTCATCTATGCCCTAAGGCTGTCCTTTTCCCATGAGATTTCCATGGTCACTATCGTTTTCAGAGGAGGAGGACTATTGCCGCACACCACTGGAATCGTATGGCTAATATTCCATCATATCAGCCACATTTCACCGAATAGGGCATTATCCTCTCGGATCCTTGTAGCTAAAGTTAGCGTATATGGGGCTCGCCCCTCCCCCCCACAAGGAAGCCATGCCCGGGGCACGATGGAACAGGGCCATGATTCCCCCACCCGCCAAACCGGGGCGGTTTTCATGGGAAATTTTAGCTGAAATGGTCCACACTACTGCAAGAGCGAATACCAGCTTCCATAGCAACGG
>LFRN01000241.1:0-5149 GCA_001512375.1 Candidatus Methanoculleus thermohydrogenotrophicum
AACGCAAGGTCTACGCGCATTTGAACGTTCTGGAGAACCTGAGAATAAACTCTATTCAGTTCGGGCCGTTCCTTCTTCCATTGGGCCAGGATCTTGTTGGTCTCGTAGAGAGAGATGGAATGCTGTTCCTGTTCCCAGGCATTCTTTCGCAATGCAAGAGTATCGTTATAGACCCACCGACAGATCTCAAGCGTCTGCTCAAGCAGAGTTACTTGAGACTTTGAGGGATAGAGTCGATACCGATATGTCTTACGCATTACGGTATTATACGTCGCGACGCATAATAATGTTATCGATGGACGGCATTCATCCCCCCACTAAAGTAGGGGGCCTTCTGCCTGTTTTCTTCGTAAAGGCGAGGGAGTGCTGAATCGGTTCTCTGACAAGATTGATACCCGCGGGTCTTGGCAGGGTTTTTTCCCGGGGTGTCACCACGCTCCACTGCCGGCGGACGAGCACCAGAACCAGAACAGGGATCTGACCTTCGCAAAGAGCGAACCCGGGAGTGCGTGGGATGATCATGGCTGCCCTGGCACCAGCCCGGTCTGTCGATCACGCCGGCCCTTTGAAGATACCCATGAAGAGCATGATAACCGGGATGATCTCGAGACGCCCGATCCACATGATCGCAATGAAGAGAACCTTCGCCGAACCAGCCATATCAGGCGAGACAAAACCCGTGGTCATACCGTTGTTGCACATGGCAGAGACGACCTCGAAGATCACGTTGCTCGAGTCGAAGGCGGTCGGCTGCAGGTGCATCACAAGCACCGTGGCGACGAAGATCGTCAGGAAATAGAGCATGATGACCAGCATGTTCCGGGAGATCTCGAGATCAGCGATGTTCTTCGGGATCACCCTGCCTTCATACCTGAAGGGCACAAGCACCTTCCCTGAGACGAACATCCGCCGGAACCACCAGAGCAGGCTCTGAATAGCAAGGACCACCCGGGAGAGCTTGATACCCCCCGCGGTGCTCCCGGATGACCCGCCGATCACGATCAGCATCGAGAGGAAGAGAACCGTCACACTCGCCCACTCGTTCGGGGAGGCGGTCTGGAATCCAGTGCTGGTGACCGCGGCGGCCGACATGAAGAGCGCCTGGCGGATGGCAGTGGGTACATCGGTTGCGGTGAGCGTGACAAGATCCCAGGCTATTACGACGATCCCGAGCGCGACGAGGATAAAGAGGAGGCGTGCCTGCTGGTCATCGAAGAATCGCACCTTTTTGCGACGGTAGAGAAAATAATAGAGCTTGAACGGCAGGGCGCCGGCGATCATGACCGGGACGATGAGGACCTCCAGGAGCGGATTGTTGTAGAAGGGGATTCCCTCCGAGTGGATCGAGAACCCGCCGGTCGAGATCGCAGAGAGCGCAATATTCACTGAGTCCCAGAGAGATATCCCGGAGAGGAGGATCAGGCCGATCGATGCGATGGTCAGCGCCAGATAGATCTTCCACATCTCAAGCCCCGTCGCCACAACGCTCGGCATCAACGCCTCAGAGCGCCCTTCCGACCGGTAGAGGCGGTACTGGGTCAACCCGGTCCGCGAGGCCATCGCGATGGTGAAGGCGACGACCCCGATGCCGCCGAGCCACTGCATCAGCGACCGCCAGAAGAGGAGCGTCCGGGGCAGGTCCTCGACCGACCGCATCATGGTCATGCCGGTATCGGTCCACCCGGACATCGCCTCAAAGACCCCGTCCAGGTACGGAACACCGAGCCCGAAGGTGAACGGCAGAGCGCTTACAAGCGCGCAGACGAGCCAGATCAGGGCAACGGCCATGAGGGCGGCTGAGAGCGGGGCCTCACGCTCCTGCCGGGGGACCTGGGCAAGAAGCGACCCAAGGAGGAAGAGCGTTACCGGGACGGAGGCCATGGGCAGGACCATCTCCCACTCCCGGTAGATCAGTGCCACCAGAAGCGGCACCGCTGTGACGGTGCTGATATATCGGAATATGTTGCCGATATCAGGAGCGATAGTCGAGAACTGCTCGATCCTGTCCATCGATACGGGTTCTCCGGGCGCTCTTATCTATCTTTGCAGGGTCCTGTCGTCGGGACTCTGGCGCCGTCCGCAGACGTTCATTCTCCGCCGGCCGCACCCATAGCGCCCTCGATGGCGATGCGCTTGTTGATGATCCGCCAGGCAAGGATGAGCTGGGCTATCCCGCTGGCCGTCAGGTAGGCGCCGTTCTTGACCAGGCTGATGGGCTGCACCTGCGTCTGGATCTCGATGTTCCTCTCCAGTTTCCTGACCACGGCGTAGTGTAATTCACCGTCGAACGTGAGTGCTCCCATCGCCCTCCCATCCACGTCTTCGGTGGTGAACTCGACCATGAAGTTTCGATGCAGCGAGAGGGAGAGGATCGGGTAGAGGTCAATTGAGAGGTCAACGTTCCTGATACTCCTGTCGATCTCGCTCTGGTAGAGGGTGACATGGTAGATGTTCTGACTCTCGCTTACCTCCCTGCCGTACTTCGAGAAGGCGATCCTGATGATCGCATCCGCAAATCTCCGTTGCGGCTCGACGTAGCGCTCGTAGTCGAGCTTACGCTCCTCCATCTCTGCAATGACCGCATCCGGAGAATAGCCGCGCTGTTCTACATCGCGCTTGATCTTCCAGGCGCGCTTGACGCCGGGATCTGGATCCACGTAGAGTTTGAAGTCGATCAGGTTCCGCAACTTCTCGGTGAAGAAGGGGTGCAATCCCTCGACAATCAAGATCTTTGTTGGCTTGAAGAGCACAGGGGGATCGAATTTACCATTGTTATGGTTGTAGACCGGTTTTTTGATCGGCTTTCCCGCCTTCAGGTCCTCAAGATGCTCTTCCAGCAGGTCGAACCGGTTTGCCTCGGGAACGAGCGGGGTGATCCCGAGCTTCTTTCGTTCCTGGCGGTCGTACCTGTGGTAGTCGTCGGTGGTTATCGTGGAGACGAGATCTTTTCCAAAGATCTCCCTGATAGCCCGGGTAAACGTGGTCTTCCCGCTCCCGCTGTCTCCCGCCACACCGATGATGAAGACGTAGGGCGACTCTGCAATGACTCTCTTGAAATCTGATGAAGGCATAAAGTTAGCTCAACTGATCAATCGATATCCTGCACTGTTAAGATTTTGGTTGCGGGCAGGAGATCTGGATCCGGGCCTGGGCCGGGGAGGAAGAAAGAGGTAGAGGACCTCAGGATATGATCCCTGCCTCTTCGTGCCTCCTCCTGATATCATCGGCGAGCCGGTCCAGCGCCGCGAAGTCCTCCTCCTTCGGGTAGCCCCTGACATAGACCGGTTCGAGGAACTCGACCTTGAGCCGGCCGAGCATATCCTTCAGGGTATCGACAGTCTTCCCGCCCCACCCGTAGGACCCGATCACCGTCGCGTAGCGGGTCTTCGGGCGGAGGAGGTTTGCGAGGTATGTGGCGTAGACCACCTGAGGATGGGGGCCAAAGATGAGCGTCGGCGCCCCGATCACGACCGTGGCAGCGTCCACCAGCGCCTTTGCGAGGTCGCCGGTATCAGTCACTGTCAGGTTGAACGGCTCGACCTGGACGCCCCTCTGCATCAGGGCATCGACGAGGTGGTCGACCATCGCCTGCGTGCTCCCGTGCATGGAGACGTAGGGGAGGACCACCACATTCTTCACCGCATCCCCTGCCCAGTCCCGGTATGCGTCCATGATGAACGCCGGCCTGTCGTAGACCGGGCCGTGGCTCGGTGCAATTATATCGATCTCGCGCGACTCGAGTTTCTGCAGGTGCCCCTTTATGCTTGCGCGAAACGGCATCATGATCTCGGCGTAGTAGCGTTTTGCGGATTCGTAGACGACGCCCTCATCAGGAACGTAGAGGGAACTCGTCGCGTAGTGCGATCCGAAGAAGTCGCAGGGGAAGAGAACCTGGTCTTCCTGAAGGTAGGTCAGCATCGTCTCCGGCCAGTGGACCCAGGGGGCGATGATGAACTCAAGCGTCTTCTCTCCCAGGGAGAGCGTCTCTCCGTCGCCGATGACAGTGCAGCGATCCTTCGGAATATGGAGATGGTCGACCAGGAGATCGCGGCACTTCTCGTTCGTCACCACCTTCGACTCCGGAAACCTCTCGAGCACCGCCGGTATCGAGCCCGAATGGTCCTGCTCGGCATGGTTGCAGACGATGTAGTCGATCTCCCCGACGCCGAGTTGATCCAGGTTCGCCATGAGGTCCGCGGTCATCACGGGATCGACGGTGTCGATCAGCGCTGTCGCCTCACTGCCCTGCACCAGGTAACTGTTGTAGGTGGTACCGTCAGGGAGCGAGATCAGTTCGTCGAAGATCCGGCGGTTCCAGTCAATGGCTCCGACAGCGAAGACACCCGGTACAATCTCACGCGCGGTCATGCTCTGCCGCCTCCGTAGATCACGTTATAATGTTTGTGGGACATGGTTCACACTCTCCAGCCACCCCGGCGGTCTCTGCCATGCCGGTCGGCGGTGACCGCCTATCCCGCCCGAACACTGATAACGGTTTCGTCCTGCTGCTCAAGGGCAGCTCATAATTCCACACGCCCCTGGTTTTGCCCCTTCGCGAGGTTTGTGCCGCTCCTCCCCGCCCCAGCCATCACCCTTCGCGCTCTTCCGCGCACGGCCGGCGATCCACGCTCAAAACCGCCACGCCCCACGCAGTGAAGTGGTGTGGTCTACCCTCCCCCTCTCCTGACAGTGTTTGCGAAGAGGTGGGCCTGCCTAGTCGGCTCAGGGAGCCGGTATCCCCGGGTAGTCGCGAGCACAAGGTCGACTGCCTGCGCAAGAGATATCCGGTGGCCCACCGAGACGTAGACCGGTTTTGTCCTCTCTTTTGTCCGCACCGCCATCCCGATCGTCTCGCCGTCACGGCGCACCGGGCTCGTCGAACCCCGGGCAGGCCCCGGATCCGCCGCCGTGCCCACGAGGAGACTCTTTGCCACCCCAACAGTGGGCCGATCCAGCAGGACACCCATGTGGCTTGCAATGCCAAGCCCCCTGGGGTGGGCGATTCCCTGGCCGTCGAAGAAGATGACATCAGGCTCGGACTGCAACCCCCTGAACGCCTCAAGGAGGGCAGGCCCTTCCCGGAAGGCCAGGAGTCCGGGGATATAGGGGAACAATGTCTCGGCGCGGGCAGAGACCCGCTCGACGATGG
>LFRN01000241.1:5157-10131 GCA_001512375.1 Candidatus Methanoculleus thermohydrogenotrophicum
GCATCAGCGCCTGCCACGAGTGAGATCTGCCCGGGATCGCCGGAGAGCCGCACCCGGGCCCGCAACGCCTCCTGGAGGCGGACGGCCGCGGCGGGCGTCAGGTCAAATGAGTGGGTCTCCTGGATCTTCATCTTCTTAGATCGCGGGGGCTCCCGGTTTCAACCAGGGGAAGAAACGCGTCCTCCAGAGGTTTTTCAGACATGGTTGAGGTTGACGCTCGCAGGAGCGCGCCTCCCTACTGACACAACTCACAAACAGGTACCGCGTGATGAAGGCAGCGAGCCGACGAAAGTAGCCGGTGATTCTGTCTCGCGACAGACAATCGGTAGAGATCGTATCAACCGACCGGTACGAATGAGGCTGCTTGCAAGCAGCCTTTGTGCGCATTAAATCGGAACGTTGTAAGCGCATCAAAACTCCTTCCCACGACAGGCCATCGGTTTTAACCGGTGGTAGTTGAGGGGTCCTCCCAATCGGGGATAGTGCTCCAGGAGTGGCTAATAACCCCACGCGATGCATGAACCCGGCCTCTACTTTCCCATGATCCTTCTGATCCTCACGAGCGGCGACGAACGCTCCAGGAACCCCGAGACAAAACCGGCAAACTCCTCATCCCAGCACCCTGCGCCGACATTCACCGTCCAGCCATTCTCCATCGAGCGGCGGACGTGTTTGCCGAGCGCGACATCCAGAAGCGCCTTCGACCGCAGGAGGTCGATGGCCCGGGTGAACGGGCGAGGGAGTTCCACCACGTAGCGGCCGTCCTCGATGTAAGGGCCAGCAAGAACCTCGTCATGGACGTACTTTTCGAGGAACTTCCTGGCGTTTCCCTGCGACCAGACCGGCGGTCCGATGTGGCGCCGCATCACCGGGACCTCATCAGCCATCAGTTCGAAGAGGAGCATGCACCGGTCTTTCTGCATGCAGACATCGATCCGGTTTGTCGGAAACCCGCTCCGCTCGAGGAGACCCCTGATCGATTCGGCTGACTTCCGAAGTTGGGGTACCACCGTATCGGGCGTGTAGTCAGGCGTCGCGAAGGTGATGGAGAAGAGATGCGTCCCCCGCGCCGCAAGCAGGCGGGCAAAGACCTCCCGGGTGAGCACCGGGGAGGATGGGGGGCAGAAGAACGCCTCCGACGGCTCCTTGAGGTAGCCACGGGCGAGTTCCACAAACTCGAACATCCGCGAGAGCGAGAGCGCCGCCGCCACGTTCCTCTCCGGATCGACGGGATCAATGACGACGAGCGGGTCCTCAAACTGCTTCGTCCCGTGCTCCTCGATATCGATGACTTCCCCCGGTCTCCAGTAGGCGGCTGCCTCAAGAAGTGGGTGGAACCCGCCGTAGTAGATAACCAGGATCTCACAGAGGTACCCGGAGAACCCCTCGGTCATGTGGTCTGATCCATAAACACCGCCTGCCTTCGCAAACTGCTTCAAGAGGAGGACATCATCTACGTAACCGTCGATGTGAGCCTGGATGTACAGGGTGTGAAACGGTGTCCGGTCCACGGCGCTCTTGATCTCAGTGGCGCTCGCTACCGCGTAGCAGGGTACGAGATCGATATCGAGCGAGTTGATCGTCGCGTTGATGTAGGGGTGTTCTGCGTACTTCTCGCGCCAGACAGCGCCGAACTCATCCGCGATCCGGCGTGCCAGAGAAAGCCCCTTCTCCTGCAGTTCTTCCCGCGGGAGGGAGGGGTCAAAGAGTATGAAGATATCGAGGTCCCGGTCGCCTCTGACAAAGGTATCGCGGGCGACCGATCCCACCATCATCGCTTTTGCCACGCCCGATCGCTCCACCGCCTCGATCAGGCGCTCTCCGATCGTCCTGATGTAGGCCCGCTCCTCAGGCGTGGGCCGGATCCGCCTGAGCACCTCCTCCTCGCAGGGGCACCGGGTCAAAGTGCTACCTCCACGAGATCATCGTAGACAGATCCGCGTGGCGTAAGCGTGCTCTTCTTGAGTTTGATCGTCTCCGCCCGGAACCTCCCGAGGGGTTCGCGGGGTGTGCACGCCACCTGCGAGAAGAGCGAGGAGTGGAACTCCTTCACCCGTGCGAGCGTCACATGGGGCCGGAAGGGGCGGCGCTCCCTGGGGAACCCGAGCGGCTCGAGGATGTCATCCACCTGCCTGGCGAGGGCGGCACTCTCCCCGGCATCGGTGACATCGCACCAGACCACCCGCGGCCTCCGCGGGGGGTTGCAGACCGCACATCCAACCGTCAGTTCGAAGGGATCGGCCCTGACAGAACGGAGCGCTCCGATGACTGCCTCGATCCTCCCGGGCTCAACCTCCCCGAGGAACTTTACCGTAATGTGGAGGTTGGCGGGATCGACAATTGCAAGCCTCCCGCCAGACTGTGCCAGAATTTCCTGGGACTCACGAGCCCTCTCGCGGATCGCTTCGGGCAGATCGATTGCAACGAACGTCCTGACCATACTACTGTAGTATCGTTCCCGGCCTACAAAATGATGATTGTGCGGTAGGGGCGCACCCGGGAATGCGGGGAAGACAACGGCGCAGATGGGGATCGGGCGGTAATTTTTCCGCGGCCCGTACCACGATCACGGTGCTGTGCATCCTGTGATGGACGGCACATGCCAGAAAAAGATAGTAGATATATCAACATAGAACGAAAAGATAACGACCAAACCAGGGGGTATTGTCATTTCCGATACAGCGCAATTCATTGTATACACATTAGAATTCTGCCCGAATTGCGAAATTCTCAAAGGGTTCCTGGCCTCCAGGGGGGTTCCCTTCATCGAGTGCAACATGGCGTCCGCCGAGGCGCTGACAGAACTCCGCATGAATGGCGTATTTGTCCAGGAAGCGCCGGTGCTGCAGAAGGGCGACGCCTTTTACACATCCGGTGACCTCTTCCCGGGAGGCGCGTTCCAGGAAGACCTTGTCGCCAGCCTGATCGCGGAGGCATGAGGTTGGCGCGCAAATCGACGCAGACAACCTTATTCGGGGAATTCGTCCCGGTCCTCCCGAAAGTCCGGACCTCACGGGGCTACCTCCTCGACTGGGACAGGAACCGTATCGTCAGGCAGATCGTGGAGGAGAGCCGCCTCGTTGAGGTCTTCTACGGCTACGAGGGGGCCGATGAGGAGACGGCGCGGGAGATCGCCCGGCTGGTCGAGAAGAAGATCCAGATGCTCGGGCTCCAGTCCCTCTCTGGCCCCCTGATCCGCGAGATCGTCAACATGACGCTCCTTGAGCGCGGGCTTACGTCCTACCGCAACGTCTGTACCCGGGTGGGAACCCCGGTCTTCGATGCGCACCTCATCGATGTCGGGCTGGGGTTTGAGGCCCGTGATAACGCCAATCTCCAGGAGAACGCCGAGACATCGCACAAGAAGAAAGCTGACAAGATCAGCAAGGAACAGTACCTCCTGCAACTCCCCCCGGACCTTGCGGACCACCACCTCCGCGGCGACCTCCACATCCACGACCTGGAATACTTTGGTACGCGCCCCTTCTGTATCGATGGGAGCACGGTCGTACCTGTGCGGATGGAGAACCGCGTTCAGAGTGTCAGGCTCGACGAACTCCCGCTCCCGGGCGACGAATGGCACCCGCAGGATCTCTCTGTCATCACCCCGAAGGGCTGGAGACCGGTCTTAAAGGTGACCCGCCGGCGGGTGAACCCGGGAGAGATGATCAGGATCCGGACATCAAGCGGACGGTCGCTCCTGGTCACTGGCGAGCACCGGATCCCGGTGCGGACCGAAGAAGGTATGGCCATCCACCGCGCCGATGAGATACGCGCCGGGGACGTCCTCTACAGGATCCCGGGGACCGACGCCATCCGCGGGGAGGAGATAGAGGCAATCGACCTCGTCCGGGAATTGCCAGCATCAGTGCCGGAAGACCTCCTTGAGAACGTCTACGTCCGCGGTGCCGGTGAGATCTTTGCTGATGTGGTGCGGAGCGGGCAGGCTGCCTCGTATGCTGATATCTCCCGGGCGCTTGGCATCGAGCACCGGAAACAATGGTATATCCAGGGGGTCATGCCGGTTGCTCACTTCAGCGCCTTCTGCAGCCGTTACGGCATCAGGGACTACGATCAGGTCACCATCAGCGTCACCGGGAGCGAGCACGAACTGCCTGCGATCCTCACGCTCACACCTGAACTCATCCGCCTGCTCGGATTCCTCGTTGCCGAAGGCAACTACAACGCATCGATATCAGCCGGGCAGTACAACCCGATGATCACCGGGAACGCCCAGGCCCCTGCCGCCATCCAGGCTGCGGCACGCTCCACGCTGAACGCTCACACAATCCTCGCCGGCTGCACCCCTGACACGACGACCATCTACGGCGCTTTGGCGGAACATAACCGCGCCTCGCAGGTCTGCTTCGGTGGGGAAATGGGCTACCTGCTCTTCCGTTACGTCTTCGGCATCCAGGAAGTGGCGGCGGAAAAACGCCTTCCCTGGATTGTCTACCACCTTGACGATCTGCTCCTCCACGAGTTCCTCTCCGCCCTCTTCACGCGGGACGGTTCTGCGAACTACCATCCCGGGGAGTCGGACTGTATCGTCAACTACACCACCACCTCCGCAGCGCTCAGGCAGGAACTCTCCCTCCTGCTCACCGCGCTTGGAATGTCGCCCCGGATCGTCGAACTCTACGGCGAAGAAGAACAGCTGACGATCTACCGGCTTCAGCTTGCCGGGCGGAATAATATCGAGACGTTTGCCCGGTATACCACGTTCCTTGACGAAAGGCAGGACCATATCGACGGTTTCCTCTCTGCGGTGAAGGAAGACCGGGTCAGAGAGCGGGGAGAGAGAGTCGTCGAGACCGCCCCCGCAGAGCCCACCGGCGCCTACGTCTACGACCTCTTCCTCGCCGGCGATGGGACCGGGGAGAGCCACACGTTCTTCGCATCAGACGGCCTGCTCATCCACAACTGCCAGGACTGGGACCTTCGATACTTCTTCTATTACGGCCTGATGCCTGA
>LFRN01000241.1:10271-11068 GCA_001512375.1 Candidatus Methanoculleus thermohydrogenotrophicum
TCGGTCCAGCTCTCCCCGGGCGTCCCCACCCTCTGGAAGGACAAGCCCTGCGTCTACCGCGGCAAGGTCTGGGACGGGAAGCAGGCACCGCTCAGGACCTACGGTGAGTTTGAGCGGGAGGTTCGGCTCCTCTTTAAGGCGCTGATGGAGGTGATGCTCGAGGGAGACTACTGGGGCAAACCCTTCTCCTTCCCAAAACCCGAGATCAGCATCGAGCCTGACTTCCTCACCGAGGACGAGGAGTTCAACCAGGAACACCCCGACCTCCCGACCTACCGCGACCTCTACCTGATGACGTTTGAGCTGGCATCCAAGTATGGCACCCCCTACTACGATAACCAGATCCCCTCTTACCGGGGTGCCGGGAAGGGGATCTCCTGTTACCAATGCCTCGCGGGCGACGAACTGATCCCGGTGGCCGACAGGGACGGGAGGATCGCTGTCAGGGCGATCAGCGATCTCTTCGATGCCGCGGCGAAGAACGGGAGACGGATCGACTCCTTCGGCACGGAGCTCGCCTACTATGATGGTAAGGCTCCGAGCGTCGACTTTACGACCCTGGAGGCGTCATTGTGCCCGTTCCGTGGCGTGATGCGACAGCGGTATACGGGGGACCTCCTCAGGATCACCCTTGAATCAGGGCGGCGGATCACCGTTACGCCCGACCACCCGGTGTACGTCCTTGACGGCGGGAGGTTTGTCCGGGTGGCGGCATGCGATCTCGAGGCCGGCGACTGCCTGCCGGTGCTCACCGCGGGCGGGTTCTGCGAGTGGCCGGTCACCGAGATCGACGTTGC
>LFRN01000241.1:11224-11540 GCA_001512375.1 Candidatus Methanoculleus thermohydrogenotrophicum
CTCTTCAACCTCGACCGCCCCCTGATCGGCGACTACCTCGGCGCGGCATTCCGCGTCACCGGGAGAGAGGACGCCTCAGGACACCGTGCCCGGAGCATCAGGCTGAAAGCGGCCTCCCGGGACGCCGTCCAGAGACTGGTCTGGCTGGCGGGGGAGATCGGTGTCCAGATGAGCTATGCCGAGCGGGAGACGGCGATCCGGCGTCCTGGCGTTCCACAGAAGACCTACATCTGCAGGATCACGGCCCAGGACCAGATCGACCAGTTCCATGCGGAGACTGGATACAGCGCCGAGGTGCCTCTCGGGAGGGAGAGGG
>LFRN01000241.1:11607-17782 GCA_001512375.1 Candidatus Methanoculleus thermohydrogenotrophicum
TTCCTCCCGCCCATCACCGGGCTGCTCGCCCGGGGCGACGTCCACCCTCTCCGCATCCGCTCGATCGAGCCGGTAGCGTGCGACGGATACGTCTACGATCTCGTCGATGTCGCCGGTACCCACACCTTCGCAAACGCTCTCGGCATCGTGACCGGGAACTGTTGTGCCTACCAGTTCTCGTCGCTTGCAGATGAGGACGACGAGTTTGAGGACAAACTCTACTTCCGGGAGGGGAAGCACTTCTCGATGGGCTCCTGGCAGGTGATGTCCATCAACTGTCCGCGGGCGGCGTATAAGGCAGAGGGCGACCAGGAACGGCTCTTTGCCGAGTTGAAGGCGCTCATGGACACCGCTGTGGAACTCTTCCGGATCAAGCGCCGCTGGATGTCGCTGATCCGGGCGAGCGGGCGGATGCCGTTTGCGATGCAGCGCCCGAAGGATCCGAACACCGGCGAGCGCGGGGCGGTCGCCGTGGACCTTGAGGGGCTCGTCTACACCATCGGCGTGGTCGGAGTCAATGAGATGGTCCAGCACTTCACCGGCCACCAGCTCCACGAGTCGAAGGATGCGTTCCGTCTCGCCGTCAGAGCCATGACTGAACTGGAGATGTACGCCCGCGAACTCTCGGAGAGGCACAACATGACGATCGCCCTCGCCCGCACTCCGGCTGAGACGACCGGCCAGCGGTTCGCGGTCGCCGATCTCCTCGACGAGCGGTTCCGGGACCACGCGCTCAAGGTCGTCAAGGGCGACGCCGAGCGGGCGCTCGATATGCTCGGCACGACGCTCGACCTCCCCATCTACTACACCAACGGGACCCACGTCACCCCGTCAGCCCCGGTCCCGCTCACGAAGCGGATCGAGATCGAGCACGTCTTCTTCCCGATCGTGGACGGCGGAAACATCTTCCACATCTGGCTCGGAGAGGCGCGCCCGGACCCCAGGGGGCTGATGGAGATGGCGATGAATCTCTGCCGGACGACCCAGATCGGCTACTTCGCCTTCACCCGGGACCTGACGGTCTCCCTCAAGGAGTTCCGGGAGCTCAGGCCGAGGCACGAGGAACCCGGGAAGGCGGCCGGAATCTTGCCGGCAGCGGACCGGGCGGACGCCTGACCGGGATCGCACCTTTTTTGGCCCTGCGGGGAGATCCTGATAGTAGCTGTCGTGAGGACGGCGGTGTGCGAGGTTATTCAATGATCGAACTGACGACTCCGCTCCTGGCGATCGATGTCGGCAGGGGCACCCAGGATATCCTGGTCTACGAGCCAGGCCGGGCACTCGAGAACAGTATCAAACTGGTCCTCCCCTCCCCGACCGTGGTGGTGGCAGAGAGGATCCGGCAGGCAACCAGGGCCGGGCTCCCGATCTTCCTGGACGGGTTTCTGATGGGGGGCGGGGCGAATACCGGCGCGATACGGGAACACCTGGCAAGGGGTCTCCCGGTCTACGCCACGCCCGAGGCCGCCGCGACCCTCCATGACGACCCCGAGCGCGTCCGTTCAATGGGCGTCGAGATCCGGGCCGATCCTCCAGAGGACGCGATGACTGTCCGTACCACCGACTACATGGAGCCGGAGCTGCGCATGGCGTTCTCCCTCTTTGATGTGAAGTACCCCGAGAACGTCGCGATCGCGGTCCAGGATCATGGCTACTCGCCGCACCGTAGCAACCGTATCCATCGGTTCGAACTGATGCGGGAACAGATGGATGCCGGGGACTGGGATCTCCTCTCGCTCGTCGCTGACCCGCCGCTTGCTGATATGACAAGGATGCAGGCGGCGAGACGGCAGGCAGCACCGGGAGCGCTCGTCACCGATACCGGCCCTGTAGCACTCATCGGGGCGCTCTGTGACCCGAGGGTGCGGCAGCGAGCGAAAGAGGGGATCATCCTCGTCAACGCCGGGAACGGCCACACTCTCTGCTTCACTCTGAAGGGCCGGGAGATCTACGGGCTCTTCGAGCATCATACCGGCTTGCTCGACAAAAAAAGACTGCAGCACTATATCCAGAAACTTGCCAACGGTACGCTGACATCAGAAGAGATCTTTGACGACGGTGGCCATGGGGCAGCGGTCAGGAGACCGCTCGCCACTGATGCTGTGGTCGTCACGGGTCCAAACCGGCTCAGGTTGATGCCGGAGGCCTACCAGGCAGCACCCTTCGGGGACACGATGCTCTCGGGGTGCTTCGGGCTTATGTACCTCTGGAAGCAGTTTCGGGAGGGCTGAGGGACCGGGAGAGCCGGATCCGGTATACCTGCATCCGGGATCTCCGATCCGGACAACGAGGAGTTCCCGGCTCCACCCTATCATGCGTCCTGGAGCGCGCACGCACGGTGGTAGCCGCCGTAGTCCCCCGCTGCGGCGGCGAGCTGTGAAGAAAAGTCGGGTCGGGTCTGGCAAAGAGGGGGGTGCTCCACTTTCATCTCGCCTCCAAGGTACTCGTCACCCTCCGAACCATCCAACCAGGCCGCGAAGGAGCCCCACGATCAGGTCGAGCGGTGATGACCCCGCGGCCGACACGTCCGCCCCGATATCGCCCCCGGTCCCGTTCTCTTCGGCATAGATGGTTATTACTCTGTTCCGCTCCAGGTTTGCCAGGGCATCAAGGTGCCCGGCCGCTTCGGCAGTTATGGTCTCATGGCTGACGCCCCGTGCCCATGCCGCGGTTATCGTCTCTGACGGGAGGAGCGTCGAGTTCTGGATGCCCGCGAGCGTGTAGAGCGCGGGGAGGGACGACTCCTTTGCTATGTCCGCTTCCCCGGCAGGCCGGATGGTGATCACCGGGTCGGAGAGCCTCACCGAGGGGTGCTCCTGGTCGGCGGTGAAGGCGTATGCACTGAAGGCGAAGATATCCGGGGTCGATGTCAGGCTGGTGACCTGCCTCTCCTCAGAAAGGGTGAGGTCTTCAAGCATCAACCTCCCGGTGCGGGTGAAGACCGAGAACTCCCAGACAGCCCGCTCTCCGTCGCGGAGTTCCGCGGGTTCGCTGGTCCGCGTGATCTCGTAGACCCCGGTCTCACCGGGAGGTGGCAGCAGGACAACGTAGGCCGGGTCCCCTTTCGTGAGCGTCACATTCCTGGCCTCGACCGTCACGGTGATGGTGAACGTCTCCCCTTCATGTGCTACCCGCGGGTGTCGGCCGCCGAGGCGCATGGCGGGGTCGAGGAGCCAGTCCAGGTTTGCTATCTCCACCCCGTTCCGGGTGAGGGGGACTTCCTCCGGACCCCGGGCGAGGAGTATCCCAACGCCGCTGACGACCAGGCCGTCGCTCGACTCGGTGGCCGCAGGCAGCACCCGGGTCTGCTCCTCACTGGAGATGGTGGGCGATCCAGGATTGACGACCGGGTGGTCGCCCAGGACCAGCGGGCGGTGGTGGCTCTTGTGCGACTTTGCCATTGTTGCACTCGGCCGGGGCGGAGCTTCCCGCTCCAGGGTCGGCTCCGCGTTGATCTCCTCTTCTTCTTCGGTCTCGTCGTCACTCTCTTCTTCGGTCTCGTTATCATCTTCAGCGGCTGCAGCTGTCCATGCAACAACCCGCGGAGAGACCGTAAGATTCCGGGTCGGTGTCGCTCCCGGAGTTTCGTTAGCATTGTCGGTGGTTGTAGCTGTCCATGTGACAACTTCAGGAGAGGTGGAGGAGTCCGCCGTGCCGCTCTTTTCGGACGTGGTCGTTGATTTCACCGGAAGCGTCGTGGTCTCAGCCACGCCCCCATCCACCACCAGGGGGGGAGCACTCTCGTTTACAGCCTTCTCTTTTGATGCACCGGACGCGGGGGTCTCTTCGGGTTTGTCCGTACTCTGCGGCGCGGTGAGGGTCACCGGCACCTTCGGGGTGACCGGTTTCTCTTCACCGGCTGGAACATCAGGCGCGGCCTCGAACCCGATGAGATCCGGGTTCGAGAGACCGGTCTCCCCTGAGATAGGGGGTGGAGTCACCATCCTGACCGGTGCGGGATCGCCGCCGTCATTCATCGATACGGTCGTCGGCGCTTCCTGCGGGGCGGTGCCCACCGCACCCGGGAGGGCGAGGAGGGCGAGCATGCCGATACAGAGCACCGCTATCGCGTATGTGAGGAGAGGGGGCCTCAAAATCCTCCCTCCCGGTATCTGTGGTCTTTGCAGAGACCGGCTCCTGGTTCTGCTGCTGGCGATGCAGGCTTCCCCATTCGCCTGAATCCACCGTTCATGGGAAGGCTATCTACCCAATTCTGGTATAAATACCTTATGGGCACAGGGCGCGGGCAACGACTCAAATATCTCACAACGAACGGTTGTGAACTTGCGGGGGATGTGCGAGGCGGAGCGGGGGGAAGTCCCCGATCGCGAGGTCCGGGGGTGGAACAGCCCTTCGAACCTGTGGAGATGATACCGCTGCATCACATCTCTGTGATGCACGTATTGCCATGATAGCCGGGAAGCCCCGCCCCCTTCAGGGCGGGGTAGTTCACGCAGATTACGGGGTGCCGAAGAAGATACGGGAACCCGAGGGTAGACTTGCAGGTAGAACCGTTCCCTGAGTGAAAAAATGGTTTCGGGTCAATACACCGGGATCGGGGCTGCAATCTCAAGATATAACCTCCCGGGATGCTCCCGACGGGGGAAACAGTCACTTCTATAACGGAAGATATACTATACAAGAGTGATGACTGTGGATGTACTCCTGATCAACCCGCCGGATACAAAGTCTAAGTACAAAAAATACTTCAACATCAGGATTCCACCCCTGGGTATCCTCTACATCGCTGCAGTCCTTGAAGAAAACAGGGTGAATGTCGAGATAATGGACTGTGCCGCAGGAGACATCGACTATACCGGGATCGAGGAGCGTGTGGAAAAGACCGACCCGTTCCTTGTCGGCATCACTTCCACCACGCCCCTGATCTCCGAGGCGCTGCGTTCTGCCGAGGCGGTTAAAAAGGTATCTGATGCATACACCGTACTGGGCGGGCCGCACGCCACGTTTATGCACAACGAGATACTCCGGGAGAACGCCTCCATAGACTTCATCGTGAAGGGTGAGGGTGAATACACCGTTTTAGACCTCTATCAAACCCTCAGAACAGACGGCGACCTAGGTACAGTGGAGGGTCTCGTCTACCGGCGGGAGGACAGGATCATTGAGAACAAAGACAGACCTCTGGTAGAGGACCTGGACTCATTGCCATACCCGGCCAGACACCTGCTCCCACGCGACACCTACCGGATCTTCGATGACAACATGCCGGTTGCAACCATGATCTGCAGCAGGGGCTGTCCAATGCAATGCTCTTTCTGTGCGTCATCCGCACTCCACGGAAAAAGGGTCCGGAGGCGATCTCCGGGAGACGTGATAGAGGAGATCCAGCACATTCAGGAGAGCCTCGGTATCTCGGCAATCGGATTCATGGACGACACATTCACATTATTCCCCCGATGGGTTGAAGCGTTCTGCAGCGAGGTCATCGACCGGGAGATGGCTATCGAGTGGGGATGTACCGCGAGAGTCGACAGAATCGATAGGGACCTGATGGAACTGATGAAAGAAGCAGGATGCCACACGCTCTTTATAGGTGTGGAATCCGGGGACCAGAATATCCTGGATAGGATCAAGAAGGGGACACGTATCGATCAAATCAAGAATGTGTTTGGTACCGCACATGATCTTGGTATGCGGACAATCGCCTCAGTGGCGATCGGACTGCCCGGAGAGACCAAAGAGACGGCAAATAAGACCATAAAATTCGTTAAAGACCTGAAACCCAGCTTTGCGTTATTCTCGGTCGCAACACCATACCCGGGAACCGAGTTCTACAACAAAACACGCGAGGCAGGTAAGTTACAGGCTGACTGGTCACAGTACGACCTCCTCTCACCAATCGTTGAGACCATGAGCCTCACGTTAGAGGAGATCAAGAGCCTCCAGAAGAAAGCGTTCAGGGAGTTCTACTTAAGACCGCTATACATACTCCAGAACCTGAAACAGGATGGTTTCTCATTCCTCAAGATCGTGAAGGCAGCACTCTCCACCTGAAGGCTGGAACTGCCCGGAAGCCGCGTCAGATTGCAGCAGACCCGCTCACAACGGGTATGGGATTCACTCCGGTTTCCCCATCTTCACTCCTTAGTATGATGATATGACCCCCGGTTATTTTCATCTGCATGCCTGTGGCCCCACGGGGCCATCATATCCC
>LFRN01000241.1:17821-19772 GCA_001512375.1 Candidatus Methanoculleus thermohydrogenotrophicum
AGGAGGGTCGTCTTTCAAATCACCCTCTTTCACCCCGCATCTTCCCATCCTCCGGCACCCAAATTACCTCTCCCCGAATCCCGGCATACGGCGTGTCGTTACAGGTGGCGACGACGACCTGACAATGATTTGTCGCAACCTCCTCCAGGATCTGGCAGAGACGGCGCATCCGGACGGGGTCGGCATTCACCAGTCGATCATCGATGACAACAAGGTTGCGCTCGTCGTTGCTTAAGAGGACACCCATAGCGAGACGCAGGAGAACGATGACCTGTTCGCGGGTTCCGTAACTCAGGCATTTCAGGGGTAACGCCTCGTCATACTTTGGATTTAAAATTCCTACCGGGAAGAGGTTCTCATCCATCTGGACCGAATCATACGACCCGCTGGTGAGCATCACAAGCCAGCGGTTCATCAGGTCAGCCACCGGGCCAGAGAGTGCCGTGGACTGCTCTTTTTTGAATGCCTGCACCATATCATGCAGAAGTTTTACGGCTTCGGCCTGCCTGGTGACCTGATCGAGTTTGCGTTTCTTGACATCGAGCAACGCTTCCAGATCCCCGATCCCGGAGTAGAAGTCCTCGGATACGGCCTCCTCGATCCGGGCATTTCTATCTACGATCTCCTTCTGGACGGATTGTATCTGCTCTTCAAGACCCCTGAGAGTATCCTGGGCCTTACCATATTGCGCTCTCGGTTCTTCGACCCGGATCCTGTACTCAACAAGGAGATCTGCAAGATCATCTTCTGCCTGCCTGAGTGCTGCAGTCTTTTTCGCGAGCGCCGCCTGCAGGTTCTCGTATGTACCATACATTCTCAACGTTTCACCATTCGCCCGCTCAAGCCCTCTCACCTCTGTTTCAAGCTCGATCAGGCGGCTTGATGCTTCTTGTGCCTTCCGGAATGCCTCGGTGAGGGCAGTTCGGGCTTCAGCCTCTCTTTCCTGCTCATGCTCACTTTTTTTATTGAGTTCCTCTTTCTTCCTGCTGAGTTCTGCAGACATCTCCCTGATAGCATCGCCTGAGAGGTCCTGCCACCCGGGAGGGGCTGCACTGAGTCTGCTTCTCTCGTCTGTAATCTTCTGCCGGGTCCGGGCAATGTCTTCTTTAAGCTGGTCAAGTCCTTTTTTGGAGGTGAGGTCCTCGAGGGTCTTCTTGAGGCGCTTGATCTCCTGCTCAAGGTTCTGGCGGCTCTGCTGGAGGTCAGAGAGTTCCTGCTCGTCCGTCGCTCCAAAACGTTCAAGGATTGACACGATCTCAGAAGAGAGAGATTCTGCCTTCACCTGCAGTTCTTCAAGCGATGAACCGCCGCCCCGGACGCTGATCGTTCCGAGATCGCCGATCACAAACGTTGTCGGCCTGAGAACGAGGTACTCGCCATCCTCAGTGAGACGTTCCACATCCGGGTCTGCGGTGATTGATAGGTTCTCCCCCTGCAGGTCGAATCCGATGCGGATGGCAGCCTGTTCTATCTGACCGTTGACAGTGGCAAGTTCCAGTTTCTGCTCTCGGTACGTTTTGAGGTCTCCCTTTGTGGGGAGGGGAGTTGTAGAGAGTTCTTGCTGCTGTTCTCTGAGTTCCTTCTCAGTGGTTTCGATGAGGTTGATCTCTTCCTGAACCCTCGCCACCCGCTCTTCGAGCTGGCGGATCCGCTCTATCGCCTGGAGGATACCAAGATCCTTCTCCACCTGCCGCAGTTTGGGCTCACAGACCTTCTTCCAGGTCTCGTGGTGAGTATCAGCCGTCTTCTGCTCGATGCGTGCATCGGTCTTGAGATCGTCCACCTCGCGCTGTTTCTCTTCAAGATCCCTTTTCTTCTCATCGATCTGCTTTATACGTCCATCTACCGCCGCAAGGTCACCCGCGATCTTCTCCCGGGCTGCTTTTGCCTGCCGCACAATTTCTTCTTTCTGCTCCTTCTCCTCCTCCAGGACGGCTGCTTCGCTGAGTTT
>LFRN01000241.1:19963-21156 GCA_001512375.1 Candidatus Methanoculleus thermohydrogenotrophicum
GTATCTCCCCGCAGGATCTCCCGCACTGCGTTATCCGCAGCATCTCCCTCATGATCGAGCTCCCAGCGGTCCTCCCGCCAGGTAAAGAGTCGGGAGATCGGGTTCTGGATGAACCGCTTGCAGACCCGGTAACGGCCAGTCTTTGTCCTGAATACGACCGTCGCCTCTGGGCCGAGCGAGCTCCCGAGCGGCTGAATCTGCCGGATCTCTTCAGCTCGTGAGGTATGCCGGTCGAAGAGGACCCGGGTGAACGCCTCAAACAGGGTTGATTTCCCGGCCTCGTTGCGGCCGACGAGAAGGTTGAAACCCTCACCGAACCGGAAGGTGTGCGGCTCGCGATAACCGCGCCAGTTCCTGATCGTGATCTCTTCAACGATCATGTCGACCGCCCCCCGGCAAAGCGGTGCAGGAGCAATCGCGCGGCCCGGACAACCTCAGGGTCCCGATCTACGAACTGATGCCCCGGTCCTCCAGGGATGCGGCCGTCAAGGATGGTGGCAAGGGTCCTGTCCACCTCGTCGAGAATCCCGTCCGGGATCTGAGCCGCCCCTTCACTGATAACTGGCTGATGCACGGGATCTATCCACTCAAGGAAGAAGGCGCTCTCGTGGAGTTCCTCCCGCAACGTCTCGAGACGCTGCAGAGCTCTGTTATCGGTGCATCCACCCAGATCTGGCGAGATTTTGAAGAGGACTGACGCCAGTGGCTCCAGTTCGTGTATGGTTCTATCGAGTATCTCGACATCGTCTACCGTGGAGATCTCCGGGGTGATATCAACCCATGTCAGGGAGTTGACGGGGTAGGCTTCGATCCTCGGTTCGGCGTGGGCTTCTTCGATCTCGACGATGAGTACATTGCCGGGATTCTTTTCGCCAAAATTGGTGGGCTCCATCGTGCCCGGGTACGCCACTCGCCCGAGAATCAGATGGCTATGCCAGTCCCCGAGTGCGAGATAATCAAGTCCGCTCTGCTCCGGGCGATCCCTGGCTATGGGAAAGTTGACACGATCCGGCAGGATGTTAAGGGCTCCGTGTGCAACGCCGATGCGGATCCGGCCGTCTCCGTCCGCGCGGTTCGGGATCCAGGCGGTTGGGTCGAGGCTGCTCTGTTTCTGAGCAAGCGGGCATGCGTAGAGGGCGACATCATCACTGTGACGGTATTCCTGTTGTTCTCGAAGCAGGGTGACGTGGGGG
>LFRN01000241.1:21181-22576 GCA_001512375.1 Candidatus Methanoculleus thermohydrogenotrophicum
GGTCGAGTCGATTGAGGATGTCGACCGTCCGCTTCACGGCGACGTCATCCACGTTGTGATCTTCAAACGTATCGCCGGCGAGGATCACGAAGTCCACATCCTCTTGCTCTGCGAGTTCGACGATACGGCTGGCGGCATCAAACCTCTTTTGCCTGACAACTTTCGCTTTTTCCCCGGCATGGGCCGCTTTCATGCCGATCTGCCAATCAGCTGTGTGCAGGAACCTGACCACCCAACCACCTTCGATAGAGGTTGTTATCCCTGGATGTTATCTTAAAGGCGCCGGTTTTGGGTTGGGGGAGGAGGGACAGGTACTGGAGGTTTTGGGAGAGGATCTTGCCAGGGATCGTCGTGCGGCGATCCCTGTCTTCTGCCGGTGGGCGGGAGTGAACTCGAGGTATCTCGGTTTTCTGCCCTGGAAAGGAAAAATCGGTGTGGGATGCGTTCTCTTCTGGAGGGCGCCGCGCACGGGGGTGCAGAAAGAGGTTTCTTTTGGGTTGATCGTGGCAGAGTTACCACCTCCCCGTTCCTGAGAAACCTTCAGTGATATTTCCGGCAGCTCGAGGTGCGTCGTAATCTCTAGTGTAGCGGTTTTGCCGAGTTTGCCGATCAGAAAGCCCCAGCCCGCTTACCCGGGCCCAGAATTCGTTCACCCCTCCTTCATATACGCGTAAGCGTAAGTGCCTCCGCGACGCAGGTAGATAGAGGCAAGCAAGCCGCTGTAGCGCTACGGCAGGAGCTCCCCTGATGCCGTCGATAAATAAATAGAGCTCTGCGCAAACCGTCACTGAATCAATCTCAACTCGATGTATTAATCAGTGCAGAGTGCGTATGCGAATGTACCAGGCACCAATGCGACTCATATCATGGAACGTAGATCTCTTCCGCTCAGGCCCAAAGAGCGTGGAGAAGAAGGTCGAAGCGATCTGCCAGCACTCCCCGGATATCGTTGCCTTCCAGGAGGTGACGGACCGGGACATGCCGCTCTTCCGCGAAGAACTGGAGAATTACGGGTTGCTCCACTTCGTTGACAGCCTTGCGCTGGTTGAGATCGCCAGGGTGGCCTATATGGCTGAACGGTTGAACGATCTCCGTGCGCGGAACCCAAGCGACCCATTCCAGTTTGCGTACAGCATCTCCCGGCTCTCTGAGCAGTGCTCGCCGTTCGGGGAACCGAAGGACCTCGGGTGCCTGATAGCAAGCAGGTACCCGCTCACCCCGCTAAACCCGCTCGACTTCGACATCCCATGGAAACAGCAGGTGATCTCTGCTGTCGTCGATGCACCCCGGGGTGAGATCGAAATCCACAACGTCCACGTGCCCACGGCAATAGGCGGCCGGAGAAACGAGATCATCAAGGCCGAGACGCTGGTGGGGATCTACCAGCGCCTTGCC
>LFRN01000271.1 GCA_001512375.1 Candidatus Methanoculleus thermohydrogenotrophicum
ATCGTGAGGGGTGCCATGCTCTTCACGGGCTTTGCGATTCAACTTCTGCTCCCCCGCCGCGCAGCCTTGCGCGGCGTGGGGGAGCACCCCCATATGCGCTAACTTAACCTCCCGGTACACCCACCCCGCGTCGGTACTGGTATGCTTCAACCATCTGGCGTGGTCTCCTTCTGTTGCCTTCTGCAAGTCCTTTTGCAATGAGATACCAGCGTTCGAGACATTTACTCAGCGACAAAACCGGATTTACTGCGCACCGGAGCAAATAAAATGCAAACGATGTCTCCCTCCACCGATTCGTTTGGGTGGGATCTTCTTCACCGATGTGCGGGCAAAGATCCCCCTCACGCTTGCCGGTGTTGGGGTTTTCCTCATCCCCGAGCGTAGATGGGGTTTCCTCAGCCTCGTATGCACAGAGGGTATCCCCAGGGGGAAAAAAAACGTCCTTGCTCGACAATTGCAGCGGTGAGAAGCGCTACAACCATCTTTCCGTGTAGCCACGCTTTTGCACTATCCGGATCCGTTTTGGGGAGATGTCCCAGGCCTAATATTGATTTCAATCGTTTAAACGCTAATTCAACCTGCCACCGCATCCGGTACAATGACATGACTTCTTCAGGGGATAGCACATCTCTCGCTACCGAGGTGACGACAAACACATATTCGTGCAACTCAAGCGTCTCTTCATCGATGGACCGTTGTTTTTTGCTTGCCGCCTGCATAACCTCTTTCTTTGAACGTTCTGCCGTTTCCGGAGACTTTTTCATCACACAGAGGCGAATGGGCCTCATTTGATCCTTCGAAACCCTATAGAAGACAGCAAAATCACCAATCTCTCCATAATCCAGGGCACGAAAATGGTCTAATAAATTAAACTCCTCATGTTCATTCTTCATCACCTTGAATGCCTTATTACTGAGCCGTACGAGGAAATCCCCACCATGTTCGGCAACATAGTTCATTCCTGCGATACGCCCATAGATGCGATCGCCGATCAAGAGATCCCCACGTGCAACAGGATAGTTTCGGAAGGATTCACCCACGGTTTGGTCAGTGATTTGAAAATGGTCACATGAAAGACCAAATAACTGGATGCTGTAATGTAATCGCCAGTCAGACCCGGTACTGCCCGGTTCGGTGATGACACTCGCATCAACCAGACGGACGTTGAAGTCCTGCAACCAATGAGGTTGTTGAACGGGGAGGTGTACTTGTTCAGCAAGATGTACCGAGAGCCAGCGGAGCCATTCCGAACTGGATTTAAGACGTTTTAAGAGAGCAACATCGGAGATATCCACCAGTTCAGCTTCTCTTGCCCGGACGACCGTTTCACGCATCGAACAACCATCGGCTAAGTGAATGAGGAGAATGCGCAGCAACGTTTCCGCAGACACAATTTTACGCCGCCGGGTTAGGGCGCCAAGTTCCTGCGCTTTGTCTTCCCAACCCTCGGGCAGAAATTGTACCAGTAACTTCCAGTTCGCATCTACTTCAAAGTCCATCCCCGGTTCGCTCTCCCTTCCTCGGTTCCAACGTAGTATGGTGCACCGTCTACAGGTTAATAGTTGTCGATAAAGTTAGCGCTTATGGGG
>LFRN01000092.1 GCA_001512375.1 Candidatus Methanoculleus thermohydrogenotrophicum
ACCGCGAGCGATGGGTAGTCGACGTAGCCGAGCGGGGCCGACCCCACGCTCTGGAACGCGTCACGCCGGGAGGTATGCATCTTCCGGACCCGCGTCGCCCGGTGGATGGCGCACCGGTCGTCGCTCGTCGTTGCGTGCATCACCACCGCCACCTCGCCGAGGTCGCCGGTGGCGACGGCAGCGCTGCAGAGGGTGTTCATGACGCTATCTGAGCTTGGACGGTCGGCTGACCGCTGCGACCCGACAAAGACGACCGGCACCGGGGTCCTGAGCATGAACCTGACCGCCGCGGCCGAGTAAGCCATCGTATCGGTGCCGTGGGTGACGATCACCCCCGCGACGCCCTGCTGGATCTCGTCGTAGATTGCCCGCGCAAGGTCCTGCCAGATCGCGGGGCGCATATTCTCGGAGAGGATGGTTGCGACCTGACGGTCGCGGTAACGGGCGATATCCCTGAGTTCAGGGATCGCCCGCAGGATCTCGCTCGCCGAGGACTGGCTCGTCACCGCCCCGGTCT
>LFRN01000178.1:0-30716 GCA_001512375.1 Candidatus Methanoculleus thermohydrogenotrophicum
GAGTTCAGGGATCGCCCGCAGGATCTCGCTCGCCGAGGACTGGCTCGTCACCGCCCCGGTCTGGTAGTCCACCCTGCTTGCGATCGTCCCGCCGGTGGAGAGGATCGCAAGTTCAGGGAGGTCAGGGTTCTGGGCAGGGACCCCGGCCTCCCCGGCCGGCGGCTGCGGAGCCGGACGCTCCACCCACGTGATCTTCTCCGGGGATGTCCCGATGTGGTAACCGTTCTCAAGTTTGATGACGGCCATGCCGTCGCGTTCAGTGATATAGGTCCCGGGGAGCCTGGTCCCGCCGTTGGTGTAGCGCACCAGGTCGCCGGTCTCTGGGAGTGGGGTTATGCTATCATCCTCCGTGATGCTGCAATAAGTTCTTCAAACGCGTGCGAAAGCCCGGTCGCGGTCTCCTCCACCCATGCCCGGTCGCGGGCGAGGAGGGTCTGCTGCTGCTCAAGCTGCACCGCAACCGCGGCCGGTGCCGGACCGCCGACGATCGTCCTGACCGCGACGACGTGCCGTGGGTCAAGGACCGTCTCGATCTGCTCCTGGGTCAGCCCCAGGTCCACGACCGAGAGATCCGCCGTCTCCCGGGCAGCAGCCTCGAGGCTGGCAAGGTCAAGCGAACCCTGCCTGACCGCCCGCCCGACGATCCGGTGGGCGGTGCGGAACGCAAGCCCGTAATCCCTGACCAGGACATCAGCAAGTTCTGTGGCGGTAGAGAACCCCCGACCGGCCTCCAGCGCCATCCGGTCGGTGGCAAAGGTCGCGGTCTGGATCATCCCTGCCAGCAGCGGGATGCTCTCCCGGGCCGCCGCCACCCCCCGCCAGAGGTGCGGGGTCAGTTCCTGGAGGTCGCGGTTGTAGCTCATGGGGAGGGCTTTGGTGATGGTGATCGCCGCCGTAAGCGCGCCGGCGACCGTCCCGGCCTTTGCCCGCATGATCTCGGCGACGTCAGGGTTCTTCTTCTGGGGCATGATCGAGGAGGAGGAGCAGTAGGCGTCGTCCAGGTCGACAAACCCGACAAACGAGGTGCTCCAGAGGACGATCTCCTCGCAGAGCCGGCTTATCGTCGTCATGCAAATAGCCAGCGCCCCGAGAACCTCGATCGCGAAGTCCCGGGCGGCGACCGCGTCCATGCTGTTTGCCGCAGGCCCGGAGAACCCGAGGATGCGGGCGGTGTAGTCGCGGTCAAGCGGAAACCCGGTCGAGGCGAACGCCGCCGAACCGAGGGGAGAGACATCCACCCGGGCGTAGGCCTCCCTGAGCCGGGCAGCATCCCGGGAGAAGGCCTGCTCGTAGGCGAGGAGGTAGTGGGCGAGGGTCGTGGGCTGGGCGTGCTGGAGGTGGGTGAAGCCTGGCATCACCGTCTCTTGCTGCCCGGCCGCAACATCAAGCAGGGTCGCCCTGAGGTCGGCAAGCGAGCGCGCGATGCCGAGGATCTCCTGCTTCAAGCGTATCCTGATACAGGTGGCCACCTCGTCGTTCCGGGACCTGCCCATATGGAGACGCCCGCCGATGTCCTCGCCGACCTGGTCGATGAGGCAGGCCTCCTTCCCGGCATGGATATCCTCAAACCGTTCGTCGAACGCCTCGGCCGGGAGACCGTGGTCGTAGAGGTCGAGGAGCGCCGCCATCAGCGCACGGGCCGGGGCCGCATCGATGATCCCCTGCCGCCGGAGCCCCAGAAGATGGGCCATATCCACGAGGAGATCGGTCTCTGCTATCCAGCGGTCGGCGTCCATCGAGGCAAGGAAGTGCTCGAGGCTGGCCGACCGTTCGCCCCCGAGACGGCCCTGCCGAATCTGATCCGATCGCATCTTATTCACCAGTTCTGTCTGTATCGTTTGGCCCGGAGAGAGGTTAAAACCACGCTCCCCCGCGCCCCGGTAGCCATCATGCCCGGGCCCAGGATCCCGGGTGTGGGGGCGGGGCGGGGTGAGGTGCCCGCTGGTCAGGTTCTTGCCCGGGAGGGCTTTCCCATGCACCCGGGGGATTATCCTGCAGGATAAGTGTCTGGAGAAAAGTGATACTATGGTAGAACAAATCGCGCCATTTCCGGTAATGCTATATACAGACGGCAGAAGAAATAGATTTTACTACCCATCAAGACTACATCAAGGAGATTCCTATGAGAACAAAACCAATCATCACACTACTTCTGGCTGTGACCCTGGTCGCGGCGTTTGCGTTCGTCGCCGGATGCACCGGCACCGAAACCGAGAAGGTGACGCACCTGCGCATCGGCTACCAGCCAAGCACCCACCAGGTCGCCCACATGACTGCGATGGAGAAGGGCTGGTGGCAGGACGACCTCGCACCCCTAGGCGTCACCCAGGTAACCGACTACTCCTTCCCCACCGGACCCCCGGAGATGAACTCGATGCTCGCCGGCAACATCGATATCGCCTACGTCGGCGCGGCACCGGTCATATCTGCTCTGGCAAGCGGCCTTGACGCAAAGATTGTCGCGGCCGTTCAGACGCAGGGCTCTGACCTCGTGCTGCGCCCCGAGATCCCGTACGAGAGCCCCCAGGACCTCAAAGGGCTGACGATCGGCACCTTCCCGCCGGGATCCATCCAGGACACCCTCCTCCGGGACTGGCTCGAAGAAAACGGACTTGACCCCGAAGTAGATGTCACCCTAAAACCCATGGGCCCGGGTGACGCTACGACCGCGATGATCGCCGATCAGATCGACGGCGTCTTCCTGCCGCACCCGGCACCGGCTGTCATCGAGAACAAGGGGGCAGGGAGGACCGTCGTCGCATCCGGTGAGATGGCCCCTGACCACGCCTGTTGTGTCCTTGTTGCGAATGGCAAACTCATCCGCGAACAACCAGAACTCGTCGAGCAGGTCGTGAGAACACACATCCGGGCTACCGAGTACAACCTCGAACACCCGGACGAGGCGGCGGAGATATTCTCAAAGAAGACCGGCCAGGATATCGCTGACGTCAAGAAGTCGTTTGAGGAATGGGACGGCACCTGGACTGCAGATCCAAACCTCATCGTCGGCTCGGTTGAGGACTACGCCCGGATCCAGTACGAACTCGGGTATATCAACAAGCACCTCACCAAAGACGACATCTTTGATCTCTCGTTCTACGAGAAAGCCCGGGTCTAGGTCTGACCCGGACCCCCTTTTCCTTCTTCTAGAAAAGAATATTTTAGAGGAGGACCGATTTCTTAAGAAGCGTATATTATCGCCCCATATCGGGGCAGCCCGTCACCAGATAAGTGGAACAGGATCATGAGTCTACGAGTGAATACAAAGCAACAGAGGTGGCTCCTTGGTATTGTGTCGCTTGCGGCAGCGGCAATCATCTGGCAGGCGGTGGCGGATCTGGTCGTCGCAAATCCGTTCATCCTGCCAAGTTTTACTGACGTCGTCTCTGCGTTCATCAGTCTCTTAGAATCTGGAAGGCTCCTTGCTGACCTCATGGTCAGTCTCAAGCACTTCGCCATCGGCATAGGCACGGCCCTTCTCCTCGGTGTCCCGATCGGAATCATCATGGGCTGGTTCCGGCTTGCTGACGCTATCATCGACCCGATCATCGAGATCCTCCGCCCCATCCCGCCGCTCGCCTGGATCCCGTTTGCCATCATCTGGTTTGGGCTCACCGCACAGGCGGCCGGGTTTGTCATCTTCGTTGGGGCCTTCTTCCCGATCCTGATCGGAACCTATACGGGGTTTCGGAGCGTGCCGAAGATCTTCGTCGAGGCAGGCAAGGTGCTTGGGTGCAATACGCCGCTGAAGTTGATCCGCTACATCGCCCTTCCGTCGGCGATCCCGTCGATAGCGTCCGGGATCAGGATATCGATGGGGGTTGGTTGGATGTGTCTTGTGGCAGCCGAGATGTTCGGGGTGAGCGACATCGGTCTCGGCTACGCCCTCTGGCAGAACTACTATCACTACGCGATGGCAAACGTCCTCGTCTACATGCTGATCCTCGGATCCCTGGGCCTTATCATCGACCGCATCTTCCGAAACTACGTGGATCAGCGGCTCCTGCGGTGGTATGCGGGGGAGGTGGCATAGTGCATCGGGGTATCTCCATTTGCAGGTGCGAGGCAGACTGCCACCTCACGCGAAGACGCGAAGACCGTGAAGGAGAGCGTAGCAATCACACAGTCTTTGCATCTTCGCACCTTCGTGTGAGTCATCGTTGCATGTGGAAGATCAGCTGCACTGGAGCACGAGGATGAGCGGCGTCACAATACAGAACCTCAGCAAGATCTTCCCGAAGGAGGACGGCACCGTCACGCAGGCGCTCGAGAGTGTCGACCTGGAGATCCAGGACAAGGAGTTCGTCTGCCTGGTCGGGCCGTCGGGGTGCGGGAAGACAACGCTCCTGCGGATCATCGCCGGGCTCGAGACCGCAACTACCGGGAGCGTTACCGTCGACGGCGACGCGGTCACTGGCCCGGACCCGAAGCGGGGTATGGTCTTTCAGGAATACTCTCTCTTCCCCTGGCGGAGGGTGATCGACAACGTCTCTTTCGGCCTGGAGATGAAAGGCGTCGGAAAAGAGGAGCGCCGGCAGACGGCAGATCGATACATCGAGATGGTCGGCCTCTCCCAGTTCCGGGACGCCTACCCCTACGAACTCTCTGGCGGAATGCGGCAGCGGGTGGCGATCGCCCGGGCGCTTGCAAACGACCCCGACGTCCTTCTCATGGACGAACCGTTCGGGGCGCTGGATGCTCAGACACGGAACCGGATGCAGAAAGAACTCCTTTGCCTCTGGAAAAAGACGGAGAAGACGATCATCTTCGTCACCCACAGCGTCGACGAGGCGGTCTACCTCTCCGACCGGATCGTCGTCCTCTCTCCAAGGCCAGGGACAGTTCGGGAGATCATCGAGATCCCCTGGCCACGACCGCGGGACCGCACCAGTGCCGGGTTTGCAGAAGTTCGGCGGCGGGTGCTCAGGATGATCGCCGAGAACGAAGACGCCGGGTAAGGTTTATTAGAAGAAATCTCCATTTTATAAAGCACTCATTGATCGGCAGGAGTTTTTAACGATGGTACGAAAACCAGCGAAGATGTATAGGAATCTCGCAAAGACAGCATATACACGTAGAGAATACATGGGCGGCGTGCCGGGCAGCAAGATCGTGCAGTTTGATATGGGCAACCTCACCCAGGATTTCCCCGTAGAACTCTCCATCGTCGTCGAGGAGGCCTGCCAGATACGCCACACGGCCCTCGAGGCCGCTCGTATCAGCATCAACCGGCAGCTCATCAAGCGGGTTGGGAGAGCAAACTATCACTTCAAACTCCGGACCTACCCCCACCATGTCCTCCGCGAGAACAAGCAGGCGACCGGTGCAGGAGCAGATCGTGTCTCAGAAGGTATGCGCCTCTCCTTCGGGAAGGCCGTCGGCACCGCGGCCCGGGTCAGGCCTGGCCAGAAGGTCTTTTCAGTCTGGGTAAACCCCCAGCATGCCGAGAGGGCAAAGGCCGCTCTTCAGCGTGGCATCTATAAACTCCCGACCCCCGCAAGGATCGTGGAGGAGCAGGTAGCGGCAGCATAAACCCGCACTCCGCCCCGGCCTTTTTGCGATGACCGACCCGCAGGCGACATATTTGGTACCTGCGGGAATATAGATATTTATAATCTCTTCCCACCAGTAGTAATGATGGTTAACCCGGCACTCTCAGGCGCGCTGGCAGACGCTACGGAAAGAGCCCTCGCTGAGGCCGCGATCCGGCTCCCGGCCGATGTGCTCGCAACGCTCAGGAGAGCAGCGGCGGCCGAGAGTGATGAGATCGCACGATCCGAACTTGCTACAATCCTCAAGAATATTGCGCTCGCCGAAGAGCGGCAGGTGCCGATCTGCCAGGATACCGGCGTGCCGGTGGTCTACCTCACCCTCCCCCCCGACGTCCCGCTCACCCCCGCCATCTACGACGGGATACGAGAAGGAGTACGCCGGGCGACAGCCAGGATCCCGCTCCGTCCCAACGTCGTCGATCCGATCACCAGGAAGAACACCGGGAACAACACCGGCGTCGGGATGCCCGCAATCCACGTAACCGCAGGGGACCGGCTCACGGTCACCGTGCTCCCGAAAGGCGCAGGCTCAGAAAATACCTCAAGGATCGGGATGCTCCTCCCCTCGCAGGTGGCCGAGATCCCGAGGTTTGTCGCCGAGACGATGCTCATCGCGGGGGGCAGGCCCTGTCCACCCGTCTTCCTCGGCGTCGGTATCGGCGGGACGTTTGATATGGCAGCTGCGCTTGCAAAAGAGGCCCTGCTCCTCCCGGTCGATACCATGGACGAATACGAGCAGGAGATCTGCGATGCGGTCAACGCCCTCGGTATCGGGCCGATGGGGCTTGGGGGTGACACGACCGCACTTGCCGTGAAGGTGAAACGTGCCGACTGCCACACTGCCTCCCTCCCGGTGGCGGTGAACGTGCAGTGCTGGGCCTGCCGCCGGGCGACCGTGGAGGTGGAGCGATGATCGACCTCACAACGCCGCTCGGCGACGAGGTCCTCGACCTCAGGGCAGGCGACCGGGTGACCCTCTCAGGGACGGTCTGCACCGCCCGGGACGAGGCGCACCTCAGGATGATCGAAGAGGGGATCCCCTTCGACCCGGAGGGAGCCGTGATCTACCACTGCGGCCCGGTGGTGCAGGGAGACCGGCTCGTCGTCGCCGGGCCCACCACATCCGCGCGGATGAACGCGCTCACGGGGTTCCTCATCGATGCGGGTGTCCGTGCCCTCATCGGCAAAGGCGGGATGGGGCCCGGGGTGGTCGAGCAACTCAGGGAGCGCGGAGTCTATCTCGCGCTCACGGGAGGGTGCGCCGCACTTGCCGCCGCCCGCATGGAACTTCACGGCGTCTATTTTGAAGACCTTGGCATGGCCGAGGCGATCTGGGTCATCGAGGCCGATCACCTGCCGCTGACGGTCGGGATCGACGCCCACGGCGTCGATCTCTTCGAGGCCGTACGCAAGAAAGCGAAAACACAATTTTACCAGCGATTCAATATCTAACAGGATACCGCCTCATGAAACTTGTCATCGATGAAGACCGCTGCAAGGGGTGCAACCTCTGCGTGCTGGTCTGCCCATATGCGATATTTCAGGAAGGATCAGAGCTTAATAGCCGGGGGGTCGTCGTCCCGGTCCTCGACCGTCCTGAACGGTGCACGAACTGCAGGCTGCAGCACCTCTACGGGCGGGTGCTCTGCGGGCTCTGCCACATGATCTGTCCTGACCAGGCTATCTCCTGGATCGAAGAGAAGCCGTTTGAGCCGCACCGGGTGGAGGTAGAATTTTGAGCAGGGTTGAGTTCATGCAGGGGAACGCTGCCTGTGCGGAGGGGGCGCTCGCCGCAGGATGCCGGTTCTTCGGCGGCTACCCGATCACCCCATCGACCGAGATCGCCGAGACCATGGCCAGGAGACTCCCCAAAGTTGGCGGGGTCTTCATCTCCATGGAGGACGAACTCGCCAGCATCGCCGCGGTGATCGGGGCCGCCTGGACAGGAACGCGGGCCATGACCGCCACAAGTGGTCCGGGGTTCTCGCTGATGATGGAGAATATCGGCTACGCGGCCATGACAGAGACACCGTGCGTCATCGTCAACATTCAGCGTGGCGGCCCGAGCACCGGCCAGCCAACACGGGCGGCGCAGGGCGATATGCTCCAATGCCGGTTCGGATCGCACGGAGACTACAGCACCATCGCGCTCACCCCGAACTCGGTCCAGGAAATGTTCGACCTGACGGTGAAGGCGTTTAACCTCGCCAACCGGTTCAGGGTCCCTACCCTCCTGATGTCTGACGAGATCGTGGGCCACATGCGGGAGCGGATGGCCATCCCCGACTCGGTCGATATCATACCTCCGGCCCCCCTCGCAGAAGGCTCGCTTCCTTTCGAGGCCGGCGACGACGGCGTTCCGGGTTTTGCGCCCTTCGGCTCGGGCCGCTCGATTCACGTGACAGGGCTCACCCACGACGAGCGGGGCTACCCTGACACGACCGATCCGGAGGCGCACGACAGACTCGTGCGCAGGCTCGTCACGAAGGTCGAGTCGGCGCGCCGCGAGATCGCCGACTACGTGGTCACAAACCCGGATGCCGAGACGGTCTTTGTCACCTACGGTCCGCCGTCCCGGACGGTCGAGCAGGTGATGCATACCCACCCTGACGATGATATCGGCCACCTCCGACTCAGGCTCGTCTGGCCGTTCCCGGAGTTTGCACTCCAGGAGTTTCCCAACGCGAAGGTCTTCCTGATGCCTGAACTGAACATGGGCCAGATGGTCAGGGAGGTTCAGCGCCACGTCGACCAGCCGGTCATATCAATCCCGAAGATCGGGGGGGAACTCCATACCCCCGCCGAACTCGTGCGGATCCTGGAGGCGCACCGATGATCGCACCAGACTGGTTCAGGGAAGACCGGCTCCCGCACATCTACTGCGCCGGGTGTGGCAACGGGACGGTCATCAACTGCACCCTCGCTGCGGTAGAGGAGATGGGCTGGAAGCGCAACGAGACAGTTTTTGTATCAGGGATCGGGTGCTCCTCCCGCGCCCCAGGCTACATCCTCGCCGACTCGCTCCACACCACCCATGGGAGGGCGCTCGCGTTCGCCACCGGGGTGAAACTGGCACGGCCCGACTTAAACGTCGTTGTCTTCACCGGCGACGGTGACCTTGCTGCCATCGGCGGGAACCACTTCATCCATGCCTGCCGCCGGAACATGGATATGACCGTGATCTGCATGAACAACCAGATCTACGGCATGACCGGAGGGCAGGGGAGCCCGACGACCCCGCAGGGGGCGTTCTCGACAACGACCCCCTACGGGTCGAGCGAACCGGCTTTTGACCTCGCGGAACTCGCCGTGGCGGCGGGAGCAAACTACGTCGCCCGCTGGACCTCCTACCACGTCAAGGAACTCACGAAGGCCATCACCACCGGGATGCAGACACCCGGGTTCGCGTTCATCGAAGTGCGGACCCAGTGCCCGACAAACTTCGGCCGCCACAACAAACTCAGGCAGATCCCTGATATGATCGAGTACCTCAGGGGTCACGCGATGCATGTGAAGAAGTACGACCGCCTCCTCGAGGAAGGAAAACCGATCCCGGAGGGCACCTTCACCGTCGGGGAACTGGCCAGGCGAAACCGGCCGGCGATGGGAGTAAGGCGATGAGACACGAAGTCAGGTTCTCGGGCTACGGCGGACAGGGGATCATCCTCTCCGCGGTAATTCTCGGACGAGCGGCGGCGCTCTACGACAACAAATACGCAGTCCAGACCCAGGTCTACGGCCCAGAGGCCAGAGGCGGGGCCTCGATGGGACAGGTGGTGATCGATGATGAGCCGATCCTCTACCCTGTAGTGACAGATCCCGATATCTACGTCATCATGTCCCAGCAGGGGTTTGAGAAGTATGGGGTGTGGGCGCGAGAGGACGCAGTCATGATCCTCGATGCCGACCTGGTCAGGTCCCGCCCGGGCTGCCGCTACTACGAGATCCCGGCGACGGCTGAGGCAAAAGAGAACCTCGGCCGGGAGATCGTGGCAAACATCGTCATGATGGGCGCCCTCGTGGCCACAACCGGGGTCGTGAGCAGGGAGGCGATCGAGCGCGCGGTGCTCGACAGCGTGCCGAAGGGCACCGAGGACCTGAACCAGAAAGCACTGAAACGTGGATTTGAACTCGGAGAACTAGCGTCAACTACCCCACCCTGAAGGTTTGGGGCTTGCGAACGGCTAAGCAAGACTAAACAGTAGACTAGGAGGCGATCAATGAAACTATTAGAATACGAGGCAAAAGAGATCTTTTCGAGGTACGACATTCCGGTCCCGAAGGGGGTCTTGATACGGGCACCGGAAGAGATCACGGCACATCTGGCAGAGATCGGTGACGCTGTGGTGCTGAAGGCTCAGGTTGACGTCGGCGGCCGGGGGAAGGCAGGCGGCGTCCTGATGGCAGATGATGCGACAGCGGTCCAGACCGCAAAGGAACTCTTCTCCAGGGAGATCAAAGGCATCCCGGTCGGATGCATCCTCGTCGAGGAGAGGCTGGCGATCGAGCACGAGTACTACGTCAGCATCGCCGTCGACCGGTCGAGCAGGCAGCCGGTGGTTCTCTTCGCCGACGCGGGCGGGGTTGAGATCGAGAACGCGGCGGTGAAGGACGAATCAGCCGTCCGCAGGGTCGTCGTATCACCGCTTCTCCGGGACATCCCGCCGTTTCTCATGCGCTACCTCCTTGGTGGGGCCCCAGAGGGACTCGCCCCTGTCATCAAAGACCTCTACCGCGTATTCCAGGAGAAGGATGCCATGCTCGCCGAGATAAACCCGCTTGTGACAACGCCACAGGGAGTCTACGCGGCTGACGCGAAGCTCATCATCGACGACAACGCCCTCGCCCGCCAGGGGATAGCGGTCAACCGCGACCTCTCGGAGCGCGAGCGTGAGGCCGAGAAACACGGTTTCTCCTACGTGGAACTGGACGGGAACATCGGGGTCATCGGCAACGGCGCCGGGCTCACGATGTCGACGCTCGACCTCATCGAGTATTACCACGGGCGGGCAGCAAACTTCCTTGACGTCGGGGGCGGCGCCGACCAGGAACGTGTGATGCATGCCGTCAGGCTCGTCGCGAGCATGCCCGGGGTGAACGTGATCGTGGTCAACCTCCTCGGGGGCATCACCAGGTGCGACGAGGTGGCACGCGGGATCATCGCCGCTGATGTCGAACCGACGATCATCGTCAGGATGGCCGGGACGAACGAAGACGAAGGACGGCGACTGCTCGCCGAGCACGGTTACCAGATGCTTGAGAGCATGGATGCTGCCGTGAGAGCGGCGATGGAGGTTGCATCATCATGATCTACGGAGATAGGGACATCGGGGTGATCGTACAGAACATCACTGGCAGGCAGGGTCGGTTCCACACCGAACTGATGAACGCCTACGCGCGCGAGGTCGGCGGCCGGGGCGTCGTCGCCGGGGTTGCGCCCCGCAAGGGCGGGCAGGAGGTCCACGGCGTTCCAGTCTACAACACGGTACGGGAAGCCCTTAGGGAGCATGACGCGACCGCAAGCGTCATCTTTGTCCCGGCCCCCGCCGCGGGGGATGCGATCATGGAGGCGGCCTATGCAGGGATCGACCTCGCGGTCGTCATCACCGAGCACATCCCCGTCCACGACACCATGAAAGCGCTCGCCTATGCAAAACTCCATGACTGCACGGTCATCGGCCCGAACTGCCCCGGGCTCCTCTCGCCCGGAGAGTGCAAACTCGGGATCATGCCTGCCCACCTCGCCACCAGAGGGAACGTCGGCGTCGTCTCCAGAAGCGGCACCCTCACCTACGAGGTGGTCGACGAACTCACCCGTGCCGGCATCGGCCAGAGCACGGTCGTCGGGATCGGCGGCGACCCGGTGATCGGACAGACGTTCGTGGATGTGCTCGCGCGGTTCGAGGATGACCCACAGACAGAGGCCGTCGTCGTCATCGGCGAGGTGGGAGGCAACCTCGAGGAGGAGGGGATCCGGTCGACCGATCTTCCGGTCGTCGCCTACATCGCAGGCGTAAGCGCTCCGCCAGAGAAGCGGATGGGCCATGCAGGAGCTATCATCGCGGGCGGCGAGGGCGACGCGCGCTCCAAAGTACGGCGCATCTCCGCCCTCGGAGTCCCGGTCGCGTCCCGCCCCTCAGAGATACCAGAGCTTATCGGAGAGATGTTATGAACGCTGACCTGATGCTTGCCACCGCCTGTGAGGTGGCGGCGAAGATCGGTGCCCGGGCGGTCGTCTCGTTCATCGATCAGATCCCGGTCCCCCCGGACGCACCTGACATCCCGATCATCAGGGTGCAGGAACTGCAGCTCGATGTCTTAAAAGATCTCACCATGCACGATATCCTGGAGGTGAGCGAGCGGCATATGCTGGATGCCGCCGTTCATATCTACCTCCAGAGGAACCTGGAGAGCGGCCTCGTCGTCGGCGTCTTTCCCTACGCCATCATCATCTACGACATCGAAGAAGGGCGAAACTTCATCAACCTCAAGGACTTCTCAGACATCGTCCCCCGCGAGGTGCTCCACGCCGTCCTCACGCTGGCCCTCGAGATCGCAGTCGAGGGGAGGGAAGGGAGGTCCATCGGCACCGCGTTCATAATCGGGGATCCGGAAGAGATCTTCAGGCATTCCCACCAGGCGATCCTCAACCCCTACCAGGGGCAGCCCGCCGCCCTCCGGGACATCAAGAATAAGGACAACTGGGAGAGCGTCAAGGAGTTCGCCCAGCTGGACGGCGTCTTTGTCGTCGACAAGAACGGCGAGATACGCTCGGCAGGGCGCTACCTGGACGTCAGTGGCCGGGACATCGCTCTTCCGGGGGGCCTCGGAGGGAGACACCGCGCAACCGCGTTCATCACGCGCGAGATACCGGCCGTCGGTATCACGGTCTCCGAGAGCGGGGGCATGGTGCGCGTCTTCAGGGATGGCATCTGCAAGATCGCCATCCGTTCCGACATCCGCATCAAGAGCGATGGTTAGAAATTGTTATATGAGTTGCAATCATTTATTTTATAATTCTTTAGAACTACGGTGGATTTGATGACCAGGAACATCAGCGTAGAAGGGCTTGACCAGATCCCGATCGAGAGACAGCGGATTGAACTGGTGGAGCGCAAGTGCCTCGGACACCCCGATAGCCTGGCAGATGGTATCGCGGAGTCGATCAGCCGGGCGCTCAGCAGGGCATACCTGGAGGAGTGCGGCACCGTCCTGCACCATAACACCGATCAGGGCGAGGTCGTGGCAGGCGAGTCGATCCCGAAATTCGGCGGCGGCATAATCACAAAACCGATCTACTTTCTCATATCGGGCAGGGCGACCAAGACCTTCAACGGCGTGAACATCCCCGCGGACGCAATCGCCGTCGAGGCGGCACGCGACTATATCAGGGAGATCCTCCCCACCCTCAACATGGACCGCGACATCATCGTCGACTGCCGGATGGGGGTAGGATCAACCGATCTGCGGGATGTCTTCCGGTCCTGTGAGGGGAAGGCTCCACGGGCGAACGATACATCGTTTGGTGTCGGGCATGCGCCGTTCAGCGACGCTGAGAGCATCGTCCGGGGTGTCTCTGCGTTCATCGACGAGAAACTCCGCCCCCGGTACCCTGTCATAGGCCAGGACTGCAAGATCATGTGCCTGCGTGACGACGATACCATCACCCTCACCATCGCGATGGCGTTTGTGGACCGCCACTGCTCAGGCATCACCGAGTACATCGAGCAGAAGAACGTCCTCACCGAGCAGATCGCGGCGGTCGCAAAGCGGTTCACGGACAGAGAGGTCAATGTGACAATCAACACCGCCGACGACCTCGAGAACGCCAGTGTCTTCCTGACGGTCTCAGGGACCTCAGCCGAGATGGGCGACGATGGGTCAGTCGGCCGTGGCAACCGCGCGAACGGGTTGATCACCCCGAACCGTCCCATGAGCATGGAGGCGACGAGCGGCAAGAACCCGATCAATCACATCGGAAAGATCTATAACCTCCTCGCGACCCAGATAGCACAGGACTGTGTCGCAGAGGTCGACGGGATCGAAGAGATCTACATCCGTCTCCTCTCCCAGATCGGCTGTCCGATCGACCAGCCGCATGTGGCAAGCGCTCAGGTTCTCACGAACCCTGGCACGAACATCAAGTCCATCAAGCCTGATATCGAAGCGATCATTGATGAGTGGCTGGAGAAGACCACCACCATAACCGAGAAGGTCATCAACGGAGAACTCTCTACGTTCTGATCTCTCTAGTTGCGGAGTAACCCATGAGTAAACCACCGTTCAGACAGCGGGAGGCCGGGCTCGTTCGCCTCGCCATCCCGAACAAAGGCAGGATCGCCGGGCCCGTCAACGAACTGCTCGAGAAGAGCGGTCTCCACCTCATCGACGGTGGCGAGCGGAGGCTCGTCACCCGGACCCGTGACCCGAACGTGGAGATTCTCTTTGCCCGCCCGATCGATATTCCGGAGTACGTGGCAAGCGGCGTCGCCGACCTTGGCATCACCGGGAAGGATATGGTCATGGAACGGGGCTCAGCGGTCGAGCAGATCCTGGATCTTCAGATCGGCAGGGCCACTCTCGTCGTCGCAGTACCGGAGGAGTCTGGTATCGAGGTGGTCGCCGACCTTGATGGAGCAAGGGTGGCAACCGAGTTCCCGTCGATCACTCGCTCGTTCTTTTCGGGGCGCGGGATCGCAGTCACGATAGTGACCGTAGGCGGGGCATGCGAGGCAACGCCGCACCTCGGGATCGCCGACGCCATCGTTGACCTCTCCTCCTCGGGAACGACGCTGCGGACGAACCATCTCCGCGTCATCGAGAAGATTCTCACCTCCACGACGATCCTGGTGGCAAACCCCGCCGCTCTCGCGACAAGGAAGGAGAAGATCGACGAACTCACCCTTGCCCTTGAGAGCGTTATCAGCGCGAAGGGGCAGTGCTACCTGATGATGAACGTCCACCGGAGCGCCCTCCCTGACGTCAGGAAGGTCCTCCCCGGGCTCTCCGGCCCGACGGTGATGGACGTGGCATCGGACGAAAACCTGGTTGCTGTTCACGCTGTCGTGAAGGAGGACCGGGTCTACCAGTTGATCAACCAGTTAAAGCGGGCCGGCGCAAAAGACATATTAGTTATGCCCATCGAACGGATCATACGCTGAGAGCATGGAGATCTATCCCGCAGTTGATATCCTGGACGGCCGGTGCGTACAGCTTGTGCAGGGCCGGCCGGAGGCGGCGACGGTCTACGGGGACCCGGTTGCCTGGGCGCACCGGTGGCTCGAGGAAGGGGCAGACGGTATCCACATCGTCAACCTTGACGGGGCGTTTGGCCGCGCGCAGAAGAACGCCGACCTGATCCGGACGTTCATTCGTGAGACGAATGCTTTTGTCGAACTTGGGGGCGGTATCAGGAGCGTGGAGGATGCCGCGGGGTGGCTCGATACCGGGGTCGATAGGGTTATTCTCTCGACCCTTGCGGTCAGGGCGCCGGAGACGATCCGGACGCTTGCCGATGAGTTTGGGAGCGAGCGGGTCATGGCAGGCATCGATGCTCGCGGGGGCGAGGTGGTGATTGAGGGATGGGAGCGCCCGGCGGGGAGTTATCTTACCTGGGCGGAGCGGTTCGAGGACCTCGGCGCGGGATCGCTCCTCTACACGAACGTGGACGTGGAGGGACTCCAACAGGGGATCGCGCTTGCACCGGTGGAGGACCTTCTTCGCCGGGTGGGGGTCCCAGTCGTGGTCTCGGGAGGTATAGCGAACGCTGAGGATGTCAGGGCGCTCCGGGATGCCGGAGCGGCGGGCGCGGTCCCGGGCTCGGCCCTCTATGCCGGAAAGGTCAGGCTCTCGGATCTCCTGGAGGCAGCACATGCGGACGAGTGAAATACACCGTGCCACGAAGGAGACCGATATCAGCCTCTCTCTCAACCTCGATGGCACCGGGGCTGGGACCATCGAGACGGGGATACCGTTCTTTGACCATATGCTGACATCGTTTGCCCGTCATGGGCGGATAGACCTCACCGTTCAGGCTGCCGGCGACCTCGAAGTGGACACCCACCACACCATCGAGGATATCGGGATCGTCCTCGGGACAGCCCTTGCAGAGGCGGTTGGTGACGGTCGGGGGATCACCCGATTCGCCGACGCCGCTGTCCCGATGGATGAGGCGCTCGCGCGGGTGGCGCTCGATGTTGGCGGCCGGGGATACCTTGTCTTTGAAGGTGGCTTCTCCCCGGTGGGCCCGGGGGGGATCCCGGGCGATCTCATCGAGCACTTCTTCTTCAGCCTCTGCACGAAAGCCGGGATCACCGCCCATATCACGGTCACGGGCAGGAACGATCACCATATCTGTGAAGCGGCGTTTAAGGCGTTTGCCCGGGCGCTCCGGGCAGCCGTGACGGTCGACCCCTCGATCGGCGATGTTCCGAGCACCAAAGGAACCCTGTGAACCAGGGGGTCTGAGGTCTGATCTGCAATCTTTTCTGACGGGGCCGGGCACTAAACCCCTCAAAGCGATGTAACGGCCTGTGGGCCGCACATCGTAAGGCTGCCCTTTATTTCCATCATACCTCACCACAACCGGCCTGGAATCGCGGATAGAGGCGCCTGACCACATTCCAGAGGCCTGCTTTCAGCCTTTTCGTGCTCCGACCCGCATCCAGACTCAGGAGCGCCGGACACGCTGCCGTCTACAAAAGATTCACCAAAAGCGCCCGGACAGGCGCCGACTGTCATCGGGATCCTTCCAGGGAAGGGTTTGCCAGAACGTATCCGTCGGGGCAGGCCGGAGAGGGGGACCCAAAGGGCCCCCGTAAAAAGAAGAAAGATCGTTCGAGCTAAGCGGACTTTACCGCGAGCTCGACGTCTTCTGCTTTAATCGTCTTGCGTCCAGCGTGCTGGGCAAGCCTGTTGGCTTCTTTGGTCAGCTCGGCGATGTACGCCTCAGCCTTTGCAACCAGTGCGGCGGCGGCGTCGCTGCCGACCCTCTCAGCACCGTTCTTCTTTGCGATACGTACAACCGCAGCGATAGGTAGATCTGCCATAATCTAATTCCACCTCTAAAAAGAGAGAGATGAGTTAATATTTAAATATTTCGGGATTATCTCGAAAATTTGAGTTCCTCTTTCCTATTGGGGGTACATCTGGAGAGAGCATCACAATACCGGCGGAGAATACGAGTAATTGGAAAAATCGTCAAATATTGGCTTTTTAAGGGGATAAAGTCCCTAATCTGGATTTCTGGGATTCTACTAAAGATTTCGCGAGCTTTATCGCATTGGTATAATCTGCTGAAGCGCGCGACGTATCCACGAAAATTTTATTGATATTTACCACCGGGGCACCATGTCCCTTCCCGGCACCGAGGAACGTGAGCGTACGGAAGATCAGGTTCCCGGAGATCCCGTCGGGAGCGACGACCACCCCATATTGCCCCGCCACCTTCTCGATCAGGATCTCGGTATGTTCCGCGCCGGTCAGGCGGGCCACGAGCTCGGCGTCGGCCATCGTCCGGTCGACGGCCGGGTGCCGTCCGAGATCCCCGAGCCTTCCGCCCGAGAGGATCGCCACCCCCTCAGGGAGCCCGAAACTCCGCGCAACCTCGCGACCACGTTCAACAAATCGAACCTTCTCTGCAACCGTCCAGCCCTCATCGACCCCGACAGGGGCAAGGAGGAAGCGATGCCCGTTGGCAGTCTCGAGGAGGGCGATCCGCTCCAGATGGTCGACGCCCATGGCTAATTTAAGGGTTTTCAGGGTGGAGGACGCAGGCAGGCTGCCCCGGACGGCGGCACTGATCCTGCCGTCCGCCAAGGCTGCAACGAGGGCCGCCTCGGGCTCATCAGCCTCGACGACCGTGGCAGCACTCCCAAACGAATCAACAACGACCCCGTGGTGGGAAAAAAGAACAAGATCGACCTCCCCGCCGACTGCCTGGATGGTCGAGAGGATCCTCTCATCTGGAGATGCCACACCAAGCCCGATCGTTACCGGCATGCTCCTCCTTCGGCGAAGATCCGCATGATACCGTTTTGATCCAGGTCAAAGACCTGCGTCTCCCGGCCCAGGTACCTGATAGTCAGTTTCCTGCTCCTGTTAACCTCCCCGACGGATGCCGCAGTCATCCCGACATCGGCAAACCTGCGGCAGACCTCCTCCACGTTCTCCCCCTTCACGGTCAGAATGAACCCCATACCGGGGTACATGCGCACCCACTGCTCAAAGGGGAGGCCGAGCGCGGAGAGGTCCGGCCGGGGCATCGCCTCAAGGTCGACCACCGCCCCCTTCTCGCTCACCTCCAGGAGCATGCCGAGGGTTCCGATGACCCCAGGGTTGCTAATATCCTTGCCGGCCGTCACCAGGCGTTCCTTCCCGAGATCCTCCATAACCTGGATCTGGGCCCGTACCTGGTCGGCTGACTTCATCGTAACTGAGTCCCAGTTAAAACAGCACGACGGGTGGATTCGACCGTCGAGATCAATCGCCGCGACTACCTGATCTCCCACCTCTGCCGTGTTTGAGAAGATGACCTGGTCAATCTTGGCTGTCCCGAGGATCGCCACATCCACAACATTATACGGCGTATCGGGGTGCAGGTGCCCGCCCACGATCGGGACGCCAAACTGCGCGGACGCGGTGACCATACCCCGGGTCACCTCATCTCGGATCAGGTCGTTTGTTACGGAAAGAATATCGACCATCGCAATGGGTCGCCCGCCCATGGCAGCGATATCATGAACATTCACAAGCACAGCACAGTATCCTGCCCAGAACGGGTCCGCCTCCATGATCTTGCTCCAGATGCCGTCTGCTGCAAGCAGAAGTGCATCATCCGCGTTATGCCGGATGACGGCCGCGTCCTCACCAAACGAGGCGATGATGTTGGGACTGTCGACCCAGAGAGACCGAACCATATCCCCGATCACCCTCTTTCTGGTAACGCCCTCGTATTCCCTGACGGCCTGTGCTACCGTATCTGTGGAGCAATCTTTCACCACAAGAACACCAACACTCCACTTTTCTTAATGGTATTCTGCTTCATCAGAGATAATGTATTTGATTCACCGGTATTATGCCCTCTGCTCCTGGAACCGATCATGAGGACAGGGAAACGGCTGATTCTACGCCAGAGGTGGGCGTCTGGACGCGTATTTATGGATCTCCCGCCCCCCACCGGGGTTGCATTTTTGACGCGCCGCACCAAACAGATCTGTATGGACTGGGCCGAGAAGTACCGACCGCAACACCTCCAGGACATTGTGGGGAACACCACCGCCGTCAGGCAGGTCTACGAATGGGCGCGGGACTGGTCGCGGGAAAAAAAACCACTGGTCCTGTATGGGAAACCAGGTATTGGAAAGACCTCATGCGCCCAGGCCCTCGCAAACGACATGAACTGGGAGGTGGTGGAACTCAACGCCTCTGACCAGCGGACCAAACAGGTCCTTGAGAAGGTGGCAGGTTCAAGTTCCACTACGGCCAGTCTCTCCGGCGCGAGCCGCAAACTTATCCTCCTCGACGAGGCCGATAACCTGCACGGGCAGGCTGACCGCGGTGGGGCGAGGGCAATTGTGGAGATTATCGCGGCGTCGCAGCAACCGATCATCCTGATCGCAAACGATTACTACGCTCTCTCAAAAGAGCTCAAAGCGGCAACGGAACCGGTGCAGTTCAGGGCGCTCCAGGCGCGCTCGATCGTTCCCCGCCTTCGCCAGATCTGTGCCGCAGAGGGTATTGTGTGCGATCCGTCCGTGCTTGAAGAGATCGCCGGCGCGGCTGGCGGTGATATGCGGGCAGCGGTGAACATGCTCTACGCGGCTGCTATCGGGAAGGAGCGCCTGGAGGCAGGTGACGTCCACACTTCCTCAAAAGACGAGCGATCCAGCATCTTCGAGCTTGTCGGAGCGGTCTTTTCAGGCAGGAAAGATGATACTGACCTGCTCCGCATGGCGATGGAGGTCGAGGATACCCCGGATACGATCGAACAGTGGTTGGAGGGGAATCTTAGCCATATGCCTGATTTTGCTTCCCGGGCGAAGGGTTACGCCTGCCTGTCAAGAGCAGACGAGTACATCGGCCGGACCTACCGGCGGCAGTACTACACCCTCTGGAGATATGCAAACGCTGTCATGCTCATCGGCGTCGCCGACGCTGCCGGTGGTCACGGCGTCCGCGGCCGTATTATGCCGCCAGCGCGCTGGAGGAAGATGGGGGCGTCAAAGAAGCAGAAGGCTGTCAGGGCCGGTCTTACCCGAAAGCTCAGCGAGATGACGCATATCCCAGAGAAAGTGCTGCGTGAAGACTTCTTCACCGCAATTAGTCTCCTCGTCGAGCAGGACCCTGCTGAATACGTCCGCGAGTTCCAGCTGGACGCAGATGAACTGAACCTCTTCCTTAACGATAAGACCCGGGCCACAAAGATCGTCAGAGATGTGGCAAAAGAAGAGAAGGCAAAGTCAAAGAGAACCTCAGGCAAAGGCAGGAGACTCAAAGACACCGACCCACCCGGTGATGCCGGGGAGAGGGGGCAGGATCTCCCCCCCGGGCAGGCAACGCTTTTCTAGGGCATCGATTCCAGATGATAGATCGTCCGTCATGGATCTTCCCCGAGCACACCGGGCCGTGGCAGGCATCATACCCGGGCGTGGGGCGATATCCACGGAACGCCCATCCCACCCGCCCGGCGTGGGCGGGGGCGCGGTATCACTATCGCACGAAATCCGATTCAGCACTCGCTCACCTCTTGAGTGTACCGGTTATTGAGAATCGATGTGCTGGGAGGAGCGGCGGTGGTAGCGGCGGAGGACCGCCGGGCCACAGTCCACGATCTCACCGCCGTCCCCGTATATCTCACACCCCAGGTGATATATCAGCAGGTCGCAGTTGACCCGGGCAGCAAGCGCGATCAGCGGCGGGACCATCTCCACACCGGGGCGCATGGCGTAGATCAGGTCAGCCCCCGCATAAAGCCTGATATCGGGCTCGAAGATATCGTCGGTCACCACAGTGAGCCCGTCGTGGTGGATGTCAGGCCTGATATCGGTGCAGAGAGCAAGGGCACCGGCGGCCGCGATCACCCGGGCAGCATCGGGGTTATTTCCGATGCCCACCTCCACGGCCCGCAGGTAGCGGGCGGCTACATACTCCCCGATACTTCGTTCAATACGTTTATAGTGCCGCATTACCCAGAAGATATGTAATGAGCATCCATATTCTTTGGGACCACGAAAGACCGGAAGGTATTGAACTCCCGGTCGCCCGGATGATCAAGATGATCCTCGGGGAAGATATCGGGCTCGTTGAATATCCATTCCTCGTCGACGGCTACGACCGGGAACGCAACCAGCACGATGCTCAAAAGATCCTGGACCGCCTACAGGATACCCTCACCCGCAGGTACGAGTTCTGCGGTCCCTTGTTGCTCGTCACCCCCCGTGACCTCTATGTCAACGGCTGTGACTTCGTCTTCGGTCTCGCAAGGCCAGTAAGCGGCGTTGCTGTCGTATCAACGGCCCGCCTCAGGAACGACTACTACGGCAGGGTACCGGACGACGTCGACCTGATCGACCGGGTCGCGAAGGAAGGGGCACATGAGCTCGGGCACCTCCTCGGGCTCGGACACTGCGAAAATCCTGAATGTGTCATGTTCCGGCCGCGGACATTGGACGAACTGGACCGGAAGAAGAAGATGCTCTGCCCGGTCTGCAGGGAGACGCTGGGGCCGCGAGAAGGGTGACACAAGAGCAGGAAGACCACGATAAGCAGCCTGCTCGAAGAGAACAGCGACGCAGTCACGCCACCGCTGCCCATCGTCTGGTAACCTTCGTTCTCTGATCCCGGGCGAGACCGACTCTCACAGCGCCCCGATATCCTCATACCAGAGATCAGGATGCGCCTCTATGAACGCATGCATCATCGTTTTGCAGACTTCGAGGTCCAGGTCGAGCACCTCGACCCCGTGGGACTCGAGAAAGTCCCGCGCTCCGTAAAAGTTTGCCGATTCGCCCGCCACGACCTTCCCGATCCCGTACTGGACAACCGCCCCTGCACAGAGGTAGCAGGGCATCAGCGTGGAGTAGAGCGTGCATTCCACATAGTTCTGGATCCGTCCTGCGTTCCTCAGACAGTCGATCTCGGCGTGGAGTATGGGATCGTTATCCTGCACGCGGCGGTTCCGCCCCCGCCCAATGATCTGGCCGCTGCGCACCAGCACCGACCCGATGGGTATCCCGCCTTCTCGAAGACTTGCTTCTGCCTCTTCGATGGCACACTTCATGAATAAATCCATTAAATATCTTCCGGAGCACTGGGTATATATACTAATCGTAGTTTTCTGGAGAGAAACAAAGTTGTTTCAGCGTTATCACGAACAGAAAGAAGATCCCCGGTTTTACCCCGGGTGAGTTACGTCTTCGCTCTCCCGATCCTTGTTGCTGGCTGTAGCGTTCAATGCTTTCTGCCGATACTTCTCCTGCCATCCCGGTATAGTATGAGGGAGACCACAGTTGTCCCACTTCAGCATATCCCTGATCTCGAGGCGTTGCTGGAAGAGTTGTTTTGCCGCCACCCCTTTTGAGGATTCACGATATCCACCGGTCGTTCGAACGGTGTGCAGGAGATGAATACAGTGGACCCGGTCCGGCATTACATGGAGCTCCCGGAGTAACCCGTTCCCGGGCATCGCAGATTATTCGGATAATGTTCCCCGGCGTTCCCCTGACCCTTGTGCTATTCACCACCTTTCGACGGTACCTCGGTCTGCCCGGCGGCAGATGCACTCCATCCATCTGGATACTTCACAAGAGATGGAGGGGCTGTTACGAATAAAACGGGCTAAATGCCCCCAAAAAGAGAAGGGAAGCAGTCACGCCCCCTCCTGGAGTTGTCCCGGCCTGACCGGGACCACATAGGGTGCCGGGAGATCCTGCTTCACCACCGCCTCGATCCCATAGACGCTCTCCAGCATCTCGGGGGTGAGGACCTCCCCCGGCGCCCCATAGCCGTAGACTGACCCCTCTGCGAGAACCAGGAGGCGGTGGCAGTAGGTGGCCGCGAGGTTAAGGTCATGGAGCGCGATGACGACCGCAAGACCCTTCTCCTCGGCGAGACCGTGGAGGACCTCCATGACCGCCATCTGGTGCGCGATGTCCAGATTGCTCGTCGGCTCGTCGAGGAGGATCACCTTAGTCTCCTGGACGAGCGCCCGGGCGATCATCACCCGCTGACGCTCCCCACCCGAGAGTTCGGCAACCTTCCGGAACGCGAGCTCCCCAAGGTCCAGGAGGTCGAGCGCCGCGATCACCCGCTCCTCGTCCTCAGGACTCACTGTCCAGTTCAGGTAGGGCCGCCGGCCCATCAGGATCGTCTCAAAGACCGTCGATGCGGTCTGGTTCCCGGTCGACTGCGGGACGTAGGCCATCTCCCGGGCAACCTCGCGGCGGTGCATCCCCCCAAGATCCTGGCCCCCGAGCACCACCCTGCCGCATTTTGGGGTGAGCATCCCATCGATGCACTTGATCAGCGTCGTCTTCCCGCACCCATTCGGCCCGACAAGCCCGAGAATCTCCCCGGCGTCCATCGAGAACGAGACGCGAGAGAGGACCTCACGGTCCCGGTAAGCAAACGAGAGATCCTCGACCATGAGTAGCACCATCAGGCATCCCCCCGGTGCATGAAGAGATAGATGAAGAACGGTACTCCGAGGAACGCGGTCACGATCCCGACCGGCAGGACCTGTGGCGCAAGGATGCTTCTCCCAATGCTGTCGGCCGCAAGGAGGAGGACGGCCCCCACGAGCCCTGACGCCGGGATGAGGGTCCGGTAGTCCCCGCCAATGGCCATCCGGGTGATGTGCGGGGCCACGAGCCCGATGAACCCGATCGTCCCGGTGAAACAGATGATCACCGCGGTGATCAGAGAGGCGATCATCATGAAGACTATCATCGACCGCTCCACCGGCACCCCGAGACCTGCCGCCACCTCGTCACCCTCGGCGAGGGCGTTGAGGTCCCAGGCGCGGTAGATGAGGTAGGGGATGGTGCAGACGAGGACCAGGGTCACGATCCCGAGTTTCGTCCAGGTGGACTTGCCCACCGACCCGAACATCCAGAAGACCACCGCCTGGAGTTCTTCGGCAGTCCCGACGTACTGGAGGAGCGAGGTCACTGCAGAGAAGAGGTACATGAGGGCGATGCCGGCAAGGATCATCGTCTCAGAGCTGACGCCCCGGTAGCGGGCCATGCCGTAGATAGCAGCCGATGCAAGCAGGGCAAAGAGGAAGGCGTTTGCGATGATGAGGTACTCCCCGCCAACAAATCCGGCGCCGAGGACGATGGCAACTGATGCCCCGGTGGCGGCCGCCGAGGATATCCCGAGGGTGAAGGGGCTTGCAAGCGGATTTCTGAGGATCCCTTGCATCACCGACCCCGCCACCGCAAGCCCAAACCCTGCCGCGACCGCAAAGAGCACCCGGTGGAGCCGGTACTCCCATATGATGACATCAGCCATATCGGGAGCGGTGAAGGTCTCGGGGAAGATGCCGGCGAGGATGGCGAGGTAGGACTCGCCCACGGTGTAGCCCGCCGATCCGAGGGTGACCGCGACCCCGATGAGGATGACGAGCAGGGCGAGGAGCCCGCCGATGAAGGCCGCCCGGGTCTTCCTGAGCCGGGTATATCCTTCACGCAGAATGACGCTCTCTTCCATAGGCATCTTCCCGATCAGGGATAGACAAACGCGCCCTCAGACGCGAGGTCGAAATCAAGCCCCTGGAACTCGGTGAGGTAGCGCTGGTGGATGGCGTTCGGGTCGAGGTCGGCGAACCGGTCCGGGTAGAACCACTTCGCGAGATAAGCGGTCCCGATGAAGTGCTGGGCACCGCCAAGGATATCAGAGTGGATGACGTAGACCCGATCATCCGCTACCGCGTCGAGCCGCGTCCACCCGGGGCGCTTGAGGATGGCCGACCGTGTTGCTTCGAGCGCCGCGATGTCATGTCCCACATACCCCCCCGCCGCCAGTTTCTGGCCGGTGAGCTTGACCACGACCTCAGGGTTGCTGACGATGACCGCCTCGGGGTCGATCTCGGGGTACTCGGCAGATTCACCGGCGAAGGGGTTGTACCCCCCGGCGATCTCCAGTTTCTCGTTATATCCCGAACCTGACGCGAAGGTCTTGTAGTCGGTCCAGTACTCGAAGTAGACCCTGGTCTTCTCGTCATCAGGGATATCTGCTGTGCCGGCCCGGATGCCGTCCATGACCGATTTGTAGAAGCTGATAAACTCATCGCCCCGGTCTTCGCACCCGGTCGCCGCCGCGATGGTGCGGATCTCCTCGGGGTAGGTGGCTGGCTTGAAGCAGTCAAACCGCAGGACCCTGATGCCCGGGCTGCTCGCCTCCAGTTTCTGCTGAATCTCGTCGCACGCCGTGGTGCTGATCGTCGCATAGAGGAAGACGGCGTCCGGCCTGAGGGTAAGGACACGCTCCATATCAGGGGACCAGATCGATCCGACGTTCGCCTTTCCTCCGCATTCGGGGAAAAAGGTGCTCTTCTCGTGGCTATACTTGTCGACGGCCACGACCTTCTCCATATCAAACCCGATCGACCGGAGCGTCTCCAGGGATTCGCCGGTGAAGGTCACGACCCGACGCAGGGGGCGGGAGAGGGTCAGGGTCTGCCCGGAGGAGTCGGTAATCTCGAGGGGGCGTCCGTCCCAGCGGGCGTAGACCCAGGCGGCGTCCTGGATATCGGTCCGGGTGAGGTCTCCTTCACCGACCAGGTAGGTGAGGACCGCAGCCGTGTACTCTGAGCGGTCAAGGACCCGGTTGCCGTCAGCGTCCCCGGGGATGCCCGTGGCAGAGGCCGTGGCCACGAGAAGGAGGAGCGCGGTGGCGAGGAGGAGGTGGCGGTTCATCGCCGATCACCCCGGTATGCCACGAGGAGGAGACCGGCAACTGCTATGAGGGCGGTGTACGGCGACCCGGCCTGAACTTCTGTGGTTGAAGGGTTGCCCACCCCCGGTGCTTCGATACCGTCCACCGCGACGTGCGACGCAGCGACCTGGCCGTGGGATTCGGCGATGAAGTCCTCCCACTCCCCGGTGATATCTCCGCTCCCCGAGGCGGGGGCCTTGACCGAGTAGGTGATCGATGTATCGTTCATCACTGCAAACGCGATCTTCTGCCCACGGACGAGGACACGGTCGTCGGGGTGTTCCGTCCCCGCGAAGGTGTAGCCGTCCGGCAGGGTCTCGACCACCCCGCCGAGGGTTATGCCCTCGATCGAGAGGGAGACGATGAAGATCTCGCCGGCGCCTGGTTCGGCGGTGGAGAGGCTCCTGGTTACCGGGGTGCCGCATGCCGCGACCGGGATCACCATGAGCAGGAGGGCGAGGCAGAAGAGGCGGTTTGCCGGGAATCTCATCATGCTTTTTCTGTTGTCAATTTAGTGATATGAATGTTTCTTCCTGTGCTAATAAGTCTGAACATCCCGCGTGTTGTAGCGAGCGGGTCGTATCCTCTGTCGGGGGGCCGTCGTTACAGCCCGAGGTGGTGGTAGTGGAGCGTTTCGCCGTGTTTTGTGGGTTTTCGTGCGTGAGGCCTGATCATCAGTCGCACGCAGATGGATGAGAAGGTGGTAATAGAAATATTAGATGCCTTTTTTGGCATCGCCGGACGGAAGAGAGAGTCCCGGAGAGCAGGGCATGTGGCGAGGACATCCAGAAGATCAGCGTGTCAACCCCCTGTAACGCGGTGGTTGCGTGGGAGGTCAGGCAAGGTCACTCGAGGATGTCAGTAGCCTCCTGCACGTTTCGGTTCATCGGGTTTCACAATGGAAACAGGGTGGTGTCAGGTGTCAACGCTGAAAAGAGGTGAGGAGACTTGCGAAGGCATATCGGTGCCCCGGGGAGCGTTCTTCCTCGCGGAGCCGGTGGAGGAGCATCCCATACCCGGGGACTTCAGGAGCGCCCTCTCCGGTGCCAGATGCCAGATTCGTGTTTGCAGGTTCTAGTCTTAGTTGATTATTTTCACCCCGTCATTTAGAACGATTTTGCAGCAGTGCCGCAGGGCATCTTATTTTTAAAGGGCGAGGCGCGGATCGCCAGCCGCAGACGGAAGTGCACGAGAGGGCGCGATAAATGCGAAGGAAAGGTGCGACGCCGTCTTCGCAGCAGACAACGTTGCACCTGATATTTCAGGTGAACTACCCCCCTTCCAGATGCGGCTTCCCGGCTATCGACAACCATAACCGTGCCTCTGTCGGGCAGGGACTGCCCTGCAAGCGATATGAGATCAGACTACGTGGCTATTCGCCAGTACAGAGAGACCTACGGTCAGGGTGGATCTAAATATTTATTATGCAGCAGGTTGGTCGTATGGGGATACGTGAACCAGAAGATAGGGTGCCCGCTTCACGTCCCCGTGCGCCGAGCAGGGGGTAAGCAGGGGGTCTTCCCGCTCGATGCCCGCTTGAGAGCCCGAGAGCCCGGTAGAGATAAAAGAATCGTCTACTACATCCTCTCCCGGAGTTCCATTACCCGGAGCACATCCGTCCGGGTGACAATCCCGACCAGAGTGTCGTCCACGACCACGGGAACCCTCCCGATATTCTGGCTCGACATGATCCTCAGCGCGTCAAGAAGCGATGCCGACGGCGGAAGGGTTATCGGGTTTGCGGTCATGACGTCCCGCACCTGCATGGCCTCACGGTCGATCGGTGAGACCTTGTGGACGTCTGCGAGGGTAATGATCCCGACGAGCGATCCCCGCTCCACCACAGGGAACCCAAGGTGTTTCGTCTCATACATCATCTCTATCACCCGGGAAAGCGGCATTGTCGGTTCCACAGTGATGACCGGGGAGCTCATCGCGTCCGCCACCGTGACATCCTGGAGCAGGATGTTGTAGCGCAGATAGGTAGCCTCCTGACTTGCTCCAATATAGATGAAGAACGCAATGAGGACCAGGATAGGATTGAGGAGCAGGAACCCGATGATCCCAAAGAGGACGGCGAACATCTTCCCGACATCGGCAGCGATCCGGGTCGCGCGATAGAGTGGCATCCTCCGGGCGAGCCATGCGCGGAGCACGCGCCCCCCGTCCATAGGAAACGCCGGGAGGAGGTTGAACCCGAAGAGCAGGACGTTTAAGAGGGCAAGGTAACCAAAGACAAAGATAAGGACACCGACAACGGCAGGGTCGGGGATGACAGCCCTGAAGACGTATACCAGCGCACCACAGATCAGGCCGATCGCGAGGCTCGCGAGCGGGCCTGCAAGTGCCATGGGGAGTTCCACCCTCGGATCCGGCATGATCTCCTCCATCTGGGCGACACCGCCGAGAATGAAGAGCGTGATGCCGTGGATCTTGATCCCCTTCGCTTTCGCGATGAGCGAATGGGCCAGCTCGTGGACGAGGACACCGCCAAAGAGGCCGAGCGCGACGATGGTCCCGAGGACGTAGGAATTAAATCCGACCAGAATCAGCGTCAGATCGATCGGGACACCGAAGAGGATTGCGATAAGCTCTGCCGTGAGCTCAATCTGACTCCCGATGATCCAGGCGAAGAGGGGGATAACGAGGAGGAAACTCCAATGCAATCTGACAGGAATCCCAACCAGGTTCCCGATCTGTAGCGAGGCATCCATGCGAATAACTATTATTTATTTATCATTTATAGTAATATACTTTGAGAGGATACCGATGAGAACGCAGATCACAGAGCTGTTTGGACTGAGCGTATATACAGACAAAGCCATCTTTATTGGGAGCGTCGATGACGTCGTGATCGACGTGGACCAGAAAAAGATCGATTCCCTTGCAGTCGGCGAACTTAACCCCGAGATCGGAGAGATCAAGGGCTATTCAGGATTGCAGATACCCTTCCGCATCGTAAAGAGCATCGGGGACATAGTCATCGTTCGCCATATCCCTGGAATCTTCAGGTCGCCAGCGAAGGAGGAGTAACCGCAAAAACCGGTCCGGGGATCCTCCTTCGCTGTTATTGATCCAGGGCGTCTCATGATTTTACCCACCTCGGGTTGATTCATGCATTCGCCCTTCGCGAACTTCCGCGTGATACCGGATCATGACCTCCAAACCATCGCTTCACACGCGGAAATTCCCGGAGTCCGCAGGGGGTGGGCATTGTATCGGGCGCGATCTGGCCATGATGCAACAAAACCCTCAAAACCACATGATACCCGTGAGGGCACAGGCATACCTGATGAAAATAACCGAAGGGTCGTTTCACATGAAAATCCAATCGAAACCGAAGACGGAGTCCGGGTTGTTGCGCTCCCGAACGCGGCATCCCAGCGGCTGTTGCGCCTCGGGGATTTTCATCGGTTGAGCCTGTGGCCGAACGCGGCCTCATAGGCGTTTTCATAGAAAGCAAGGCAGCGTCAACTACCCCACCCTGAAGGTTGGGGCTTGCGAACGGCTAAGCGAGACTAAACATGAGACTATGAACACAAAAGACCGGGAGATCTTCTCGAACCTCACCATCTTCCCCCCCATATTTGTCAGACTCGATGGTCGGGCCTTTCACCGCCTGGCCAGCGTGCTCAATCTTAAAAAACCGTTTGACCCTGCGTTCCACGCGAGCATGCGGGCAGTCTGCCGCTACCTCCTCGAGCGGAGTGGGCTTACCCCGATATTCGCCTACACTTTCTCCGACGAGATCAGCCTCTACTTCCGGACGCTGCCGTTCTCTGGCCGGGTGGAGAAGATCGATTCAGTGACCGCCTCGGTAGCGGCGAGCGTGCTGACGATCGAACTCGGGTGCGTCAAGCCCCTCGCGTTCGATGCCAGGATCATCCCTGCGGCAGGTGAGTTTGCAGTTGAGTACCTTGTATCGCGACAGAACGAGGCGTGGCGAAACCACATCAACGCCTACTGCCAGAACGCATTGATCGAGGAGGGGATGAGTCCCCGAGAGGCCGCTGCCGCGCTCCGGGGGATGCAGTCCGACACGATGCACGAGATGATGTTCAAACGCGGGGTCAACCTGGCAGCAACCCCGGCCTGGCAACGACGAGGAACGCTCCTCTACCGGGAAGAGTATATAAAAGAGGGGTATAACCCCGTAACCGGCGAGACAGTCCCGGCTACGAGGACCCGTATCCGGGAGCTGGAAGAGACACCCCTCTTCTCAACCGTTGAGGGAGCGGCCCTGATCCGGTCGCTCACCGGCGCGTGAGATCCCCATCCGCATCTGCACGCCTTCCACATCCCAATCCTTCTCGAGTGCAAAAGACCCAGCCGGTTTCTTCCCGTCGGCGTAGCGGACGGTGAGCGCCGCCGCCCGCACCTCTCCGGCGATCTCCTTCTCCCACTCCTCGACTCCTATGAGCGCAGCCACCCGCTCGTCAGCGACATTCACGGCCGCAACGATGAATTCGTCGACGTCCAGGTCGAGCTGACGGCGCATCTCCTGAATCCTTCGGATCACCTCACGTGCATAGCCCTCGGCCTCAAGATCCGGCGTGAGGGTGACATCCACATAGACTGTTGCGTCCTTCATGGGTGCGGCAAAGACGCCCTCCGGGAGGGCCTCCGCGAAGGTGACGTGGCGCGCAGTGATCTGGTACCCATCGAGTTCTGCCTTCCCTTCCTCTTCGATGGCAGCCTTCAGGGCGGTGCCGTCCGCCTGCTCGATCAGCGCTTTGACCTTCGGCGCCTCTCTGCCGAACTCCGGGCCGATAGCCCGCATAACCGGCTCGGCCCGCCAGAGGATCCGGTCCCAGGTTCCCGTGACGACCCTGACCGTCCGGGCGTTTGCCCGGATCAGGGCAAGGTTGTTTAAGCCCTCGAGAGCGGCCTTCACCTCATCGCTCCCGGTGACCACCACGACCTCCTTCACTGGCCAGCGGAGTTTCCGCCTCCCGGCCTGCCTGGCGGTAGCAACTGCGTCGTCAAACGATCTGATGACCCCCATTGCGGCCTCCAGATCCTGATCGACCAGGAGATCGTCCGCCTCCGGCCAATCGAGCATATGGACGCTCTCCAGGTCTCCCGAAAGACGGAGATTCTGGTAGATTTCCTCAGTGATGTGCGGGGCAAAAGGCGCAAGGAGCGCAATTGCGCGGCGCATAACGTAGTAGGTCGTCTCGTAGGCATACTGCTTCTCTGGCGAGTCTTCCTCGAGCCACATCCTGGGCC
>LFRN01000178.1:30758-32401 GCA_001512375.1 Candidatus Methanoculleus thermohydrogenotrophicum
GTCCTTGCAAGCGTATTTACCCGCGAGATGATCCAGCGATCCTCCTCTGGCATATCACGGACATGAGTCCTGACAAACGATTCGTCCCATTGGCCGCCCTCCCTGGCCGCCGGCTGGAACGAATCAAGAATCATATATGGGAGCGGGAATCGGTAGACGTTCCAGAGGATGGTGAACACCCGGTGAATGGTCTTCACGCCATCCCAGTTGAACTTCATGTCGTCCCAGGGGGCGTTTGCCCAGAGGACGTAGAACCGGAGAACATCGACACCAAATCGGTTCACCACGTCTTCGGGCGTCACCACGTTGCCGATGCTCTTGCTCATCTTGCGTCCTTCGGCATCCAGCGCAAACCCATGCATCAGGACGCTCTTGTAGGGGGCGCGGCCGAACGCCACGTTGCTCGCCCCGAGCTGGGAGTAGAACCAGCCCCGGGTCTGGTCCTGCCCCTCGGTGATGAAGTCGGCAGGCCAGTAGCGGTCGAACGCCTCACGCTCTCTTGGGAACCCAAGCGTCGCCCACGACGCGACGGCAGAATCGAACCAGACGTCGAAGATATCGTCCACCCGATGCATCTCCCCGCCGCAGGAGCACGAGATGGTGATCGCATCCACGTGGGGACGGTGAGGATCGGTGACCTTTGTGCCCGACCGCTCCTCGAGCTCGGCGATGGTGCCGATGACGATGTAGTCGCCGCACCGCTCGCAATGCCAGATGGGAATGGGGATACCCCAGTAGCGCTGTCGGGAGATGCACCAGTCGCGCGATTCTTTGACGAAATCATGGAACCGGGCGCTCCCCGCCCAATCCGGGTACCACTTCACCTTCGTGATCTCGTCAAGCATCGAGTCACGGATCTCGGTGGCCTTCAGGAACCACTGCGCCGTCGCCCGGTAGATGATAGGGGTCTTGCACCGCCAGCAGTGACCGTAGCGGTGGGCGATCTTCCGCCGGGAGAGGAGAAAGTCACCGAGCGCGTCGATGATAACATCGTTCGCGTCCCGGACGTACATGCCCGCAAACGCTCCTGCCGCCGGGGTAAAATGCCCCCCGGCGTCGACCGGGCAGAAGGTCTCAAGCCCCTCCCTGATCCCAACCAGGTAGTCGTCCCATCCGTGGCCGGGGGCGATGTGGACGAGGCCGGTGTTCTCGAGTTCGACGTAATCGGCAGCCACAACCCGATGCTGGATCTCCAGCTGGCGCGGTACACAGTCGGCGAGCGGTGATGTATACTCCACCCCGACCAGATCACTTCCGGGGACGCGGTCAAGGACCGTGTAGTCCTGGTAACGTCCCATCTTCAGGACAGATTCAACGAGTTCATCGGCGACCCAGAGGATCTCTTCGTTGCCGTCTTTCATCGCCCGCGCCCGGGCGTAGGTGAACGCCGGGTTGACCGCTACCGCCACGTTTGCCGGGAGTGTCCAGGGCGTCGTTGTCCAGATCACCAGGTACTCATTCTCGCGCCCGACGATGGGGAACTTAACGAAGATTGAGGGATCGGTCTCGTCCCAGTACTCCACTTCTGAATCGGCGATGGCGGTCTCGCACCTGGGGCACCAGTTCACGACACGGTGACCGCGCTCGAGGAGCCCGCGTTCGTCCGCCTGCCGGATCGTCCACCACGCAGATTCGATGTAGTC
>LFRN01000178.1:32500-32883 GCA_001512375.1 Candidatus Methanoculleus thermohydrogenotrophicum
ACCTCGATGGGGAGACCATGCATGTCATAGCCAGCCCGGTCAATGACGTCTGCGCCCCGCATCCGGTGATACCGGAGGATGGCATCTTTTATGATCTTATTCCAGGCAGTGCCGAGATGGATGTGGCCGGTGGTGTAAGGCGGCCCGTCCACAAAAAAGAACGCTTTTCCACCCTTCCGCAGAGCCCTGGTACGTGCATAGATATTCTCCCTCTTCCAGTAATCCTGGACCGTTGCTTCGATATCCTGCGGATTATAACTGCTGGTGACTTCTTTCACCTCATATCCCTCATATCAACACTCTGGTGTACCGTTTGTCCTCGTGAAACAAATCATTTTGGAGTGATGCCGCGCAGGACCGGGAAGCAGTACCTTGATACCTGG
>LFRN01000178.1:33023-34084 GCA_001512375.1 Candidatus Methanoculleus thermohydrogenotrophicum
CAGGGAGAGAAACCGCCCCCTCCACATTCCAGGCCCCCTCACCCTTTATCCCCTTGGGGACCGAGTCTCCTCCATGCAGATCGCAGTCATCGGGAGCGCGGACTGCTCCGACGAAGAATACAGGGTGGCAGAGGCCGTCGGCCGCCTCATCGCCGACAACCGCGGAATCGTCTGTTGTGGCGGCCTGGGCGGGGTGATGGAGGCTGTCTGCCGGGGCGCAAAGGAGGCGGGCGGCACGACCGTCGGCATCATCCGCGGCACCGGAGACGGAAACCCCTACCTGGATGTAGTCATCCGCACCGGGATGGGGCATGCGAGAAATGTCATCGTGGTCAACTCGGCTGACGCGGTGATCGCCGTCGGCGGAGGCTACGGCACGCTCTCCGAGATCGCCATCGCGCTTAAGACAGGAAAACCAGTCTTCGGGCTCGCAACCTGGAATATAGAGGGGGTGGTGGCCTGCGCCACGCCTGAGGAGGCGGTCAGCCTCGCAGTTCGCGCAGGACGCCAGTCTCATCCGTCACGTAGCCCCCGAGGTCCCGGAGGACCTGCTTAAACGCCTCTGACGAGACAATCCCAACCAGGGCCGCAATCCTGGGGTCGTCGAGTATCGCCCGGTGCATCACAAGCTCGTATCGCTCAGTCGCCACCGGGACGAACGAGAGCCCGAGCGCCTTCGCAGCGCTGTAGACTCCCATTCCTGCGTCAGCCTCCCCGGTCCGGACCGCAAGCGCCACTGCAAGGTGCGTCGTCACCTCACGCTCGTAACCCGGGATAGAAGCCGGGTCGATCCCGCGCTTCGTAAGACAGTGGTCAAGGAGCATCCTGGTCCCCGACCCTCTCTGCCGGTTGATAAACCTTCTCCCCGGGAGGTCGTCAAGCCCGAGCCCATCACGCGAGATGACCCCCTGCTGCCGCTCTGCCACGCAGAGGAGAACAAGGTCAGCGCCGGGCATGTAACGCTCCAGGTAGTAGGTGTTGTAGGTGCCGTCGGGGGCGAGGAGGTGCATTGGGGCCGCGTGGCACTCCTCCTTCTTCAACGCGATCACCCCGCCCATGCT
>LFRN01000178.1:34275-94077 GCA_001512375.1 Candidatus Methanoculleus thermohydrogenotrophicum
AGCACGATCTCACGGAGGACGGTCGCGGCTGCAAGCGGATAGCCGGGGAGACCGATCACCGGCTTATTCTCAATGCGGCCGATGATCACTGGTTTTCCGGGCTTGATGGCGACCCCGTGCGCCAGCACCTCTCCGAGGTCCCTGATGACATCAGCGGTGTAGTCACGGGTCCCGGCGGACGAGCCTGCCGAGACGAGCATGATATCGTTCTCGGCGGTGCCCCGGCGGACGGCATCGCGGATCTGGTCGTAGTCGTCCGGAACGATTGGATAGCGGTGCGCCTCTGCACCCGCCCCGGCGAGGATCGCCGCGGCCATCAGGGTGTTGCTCTCCACCACCTTTCCAGGCGGCGGCATCACGCCCGCCGGCACCAGCTCGCTGCCGGTGGGGAGCAGACCTACCCTGACATTGAAGACCGCAATCTCAGTGACCCCGTAGGTTGCAAGCGCCCCCAGATCGAGCGGCCGGATCTGGCGGTATGATGGAAGGATCATCTCCGACTCCCCGATATCCTCGCCAACCGGGCGGATATGCTGCCAGGGGCTGACCGGTTTTCTGATAGTGTAGGTCTCGCCGTCGACCCAGACATCCTCGATCATGACCACCGCGTCATAGCCAGGCGGGACGATGTTCCCGGTGTTAACCCTCGCTGCGTCAGGGAGTGTCACCGGGTTTTGCTCGCTCGCCCCGATAGTATCGGCGCTCCTGACCGCGATCCCGTCCATTGCCGAGATGTGGATAGGAGGGACCGAGAACCGGGCGAATATGGGCGCTGCGGTGATCCGGCCGACCGCCTCGGTGGTCACAGGGACCCGCACAACCCCGGGAACCGTCTGGAAGGAATTTTCCACGAGTGCCAGCGCTTCTGCAAGCGATATGACCGAGAGGTATCGCTTCACCATAAGATCACCTCCACCTCCTCACCGACCTCAAGCCCCTCGCTTGACGCCGGGATCCGCACCAGCCCCTCGCTCTGGACCAGAGTGTTGAGGAGCCCCGACTTCCCAAAGATCGGCGTGGCCCGGCCGCCGTCAATGCTGACTCTGACATAATCCTCCCTCCCGCGGGTGGAGGGGATGTTCTGCGTCAGCCGGGCGCGCAGAGTCCGCCGGAAGACCCGAGTCTTTCGCATCGCCGCGAGGAGGTGATCGACGATGGCGACGAGCACGACGTAGGCCGAAGCCGGGTGGCCGGGGAGGCCGATGACTGGTTTTCCCCGCGCCGTCCCGATGATGGTGGGCTTCCCTGGCGCAATGGCAATCCCGTGCACCAGCACCTCACCGAGATCGGCGATGACCGCCGCGGTGTTATCCCGCTCGTCTTTCGAGGATCCTCCAGATACCAGGACAGCATCACATTGATCAAGCGCCGAAGAGAGGGCCTGCTCGAGCGCCTCGCGCTCATCCCTGACGATTCCGAAGTAGACCGGACAGCAACCTCGCTCCGTCACGAAAGCGCCAGCGAGGTATGAGTTTGCGTCCCGCACCTCCCCCGGGCCCGGGACCCTGGCGACGGGGACGATCTCGTTTCCGGTAGATATGATACCAACCACCGGCGGCGTCACCACCTGTACCCGCTCTGCGCCGACCGCCGCGGCGACCCCGATCTCCCGCGGAGAGAGCACGCAGCCCCGTTCGAGCACCACATCCCCGGCGCGGAAATCCTCGCCCCGGGAGACCACATTCTCACCCGGCGCCACCGGGCGGTGTACCAGGACGTCATCCCCGATCAGTTCGGCATGCTCGATCATCACGACTGCGTCTGCGCCTTCAGGAAGGGCGCCGCCGGTGGGGACGTACCTGCATGATCCCGGGAAAATGCTCCCGGGATCTGTGCTCCCCATTCCTATCCTGCCCAGGCACCGGAGCATCGCCGGGATGGCCTCTGAGGCTCCGGCGGTATCAGCCGCGGCGACCGCGTAGCCGTCGACCGTCGATCGGTCAAATCCCGGTATATCGATGTCAGCGGATACGTCCTCAGCGAGAACCTGGTAGAGGGCATCCTTGAGCGGGGCATCCCCGCACCTGGGCGGGGGCGCGATCCTCCGCACCGCCTCTATGGCCTCGCTGACCGGGACGACTTCCAGGAAGAGACTCATCTGAAGCAGCCCAGCTGACAGCCCCTGATTTTTATTCTTGGTTCGTGCTGGTTGCAGTAGCGGGCGATATCCATCTTCGGGATACTATATTTCTCAGATATCTCAAACGCCTGCGGGCAGGTGATCTCGTTCTCGATACCGTACGCCTCGAAGGCCTTCCGAACCTTTTCGTCATTCATGGTACACACATGGTCTGCCTGCGGAGAGATAGGATTTACTATCGAGTCGGTCAAACACTATTATTTAGCATCTCGCCAGCCCATATATATCCGATGCGGATCGCGCTAATTCATTCAAAACAGGACGTTGCAGGAGTAAACATCAGGCATCACCTCGAGAGTCTGCTTGCGGCTGGCGAGAGATGGCCGCTTGCTGAAAACCACACGCTGGCGTTTCACGAGGTCGATGGACGCTTGATCTACCAGGATCGGATCGATGAGGAGATTGATAGCGACCTGATCATCTTCATCTCCCGGCACTCGAGTGCACAGCCGATGCCTGCCCTGACCGTACACGTTACCGGCAACTATGATACCGCCGATCTCGGTGGAGAACCAGGAGCGCTTGCGCCGGCAGCCCCCGCGTGGATGCACACAATCCTTCGAAACCTCGCCTCCAGAGCACCGGAGGGCTACCGCGTCTCCTATGAGGTGACGCACCACGGCCCGACGGCTCTCTCCACGCCGTCGCTCTTCGTCGAGATCGGGTCCACCGCCGCTGAGTGGGGCGACCCGGCCGCCGGAAGGGCTGTGGCGGCGAGCATTCTTTCCGCGGCACCTGAAGAGACAATCAACCTTATCGGCTTTGGCGGAACCCACTATGCCGTGCGACAGACCGAGATCGCACTCTCCTCCCGGGGAGCCTTCAGCCACATCGCACCGGCACGTCAGGTCAGGCTCCTTGACCCTGACCTCATCAGACGGATGCAGGAAGCGAGCTGTGCCGTAGCTGCCTACATCGACAGGAAATCACTTCCCGCTGAAGAGTTTGAGAGAATCGAACGGATGCTCAACGATGCCGGGATCCTCCTGCTCTCTGAATCAGAGATACTGGAGGCAGGAAACCTCGAGTGGACCACCTACCTCAGGATCAGGGATCTCGCAGAGGAGATCGCCCCGGGATCACGCATCCACATCCACAACCTTTCCGGGAGCGGAACCCCGGTTCCAGTGCAATTAAACCAGGAACTGGTAGAAGAAGTTATAAAAATCAATAAAGATGGTTTTATAGACGGCATTAGAGAATTGCCGGTAGCTCACCTCTCAAAAGGTTCAATAGAGGTTCTGCCCGTGTTTATCGGCTTTGAGAACGAGACCTCTCGACTCGCAAACGATATAACTACCTTGTGCGTAAAACTCTTACTAATCTGTGAAAATACTGTTATCGTGGGTGACCATCTCGTCCTTCAGAAGGTTCGGTTCGACCCTGCAAAGGCGCGCAGACATGGGGTTCCAAAAGGACCGCTCTTTGGCATGCTTGCCGGCGGAAGAGCAATCGAGATCAACGGGCGGAGAATCACACCCGATATGGTGCAGACAACCAGCGCGAAACGGATACATATCCCGGGATTGGAGAGATATACATGAAATCTATCGTAGAAGAGGCACTTTCACGGGCTAGAGACGAACAGCGTTTTTCTGAGCCCACCGAGGTCGACAAGGAGCTTGAGGAAATCCTCATGGAACTCCGGACCGAGATAGCAGTCATCGGATGCGGAGGAGGTGGTTCAAACACGATTACCCGGATGATGGAGGAAGGCATCAACGGGGCGCGATTGATCGCTCTCAACACCGACGCCCAGCACCTCATCAGGACGCAGGCAGACGCACGAATCCTGATCGGGAGACAGAGAACCCGCGGCCTTGGCGCGGGCTCTATCCCGCAAGTCGGTGAAGAAGCGGCTCTCGAGAACGAGGATGATATCAGGCGGGCGGTCGAGGGATGCGACATGGTCTTCATCACCACCGGCCTCGGGGGTGGTACCGGCACCGGCTCTGCGCCCGTGGTCGCGAAGTCAGCCCGAGAAGAGGGGGCCCTGACCATAGCTGTGGTCACCCTGCCGTTCACGGCTGAAGGCACCATCAGGATGCAGAACGCCGAGGCTGGCCTTGAGCGGCTCCGTGAAGTGGCGGATACCGTCATCGTCGTCCCGAATGATCGCCTGCTCGAGATCGTGCCCCGCCTCCCCCTCCACGCCGCTTTCAAAGTCTCAGACGAGGTGCTGATGCGGGCGGTTAAGGGCATCACCGAGCTGATCACGACGCCAGGACTCGTAAACCTCGACTTTGCTGATGTCAGGACCGTCATGGAGCGAGGAGGGGTCGCGATGATCGGTATGGGGGAGAGCGACAGCGAAGATAAGGCCGCCGACTCGGTCAAGAAGGCGCTGCGCTCCCCGCTACTCGACGTTGATATCTCAGGGGCGACCGCGGCGCTCGTCAACGTGGTCGGTGGACCTGATATGACCATGTCTGAGGCTGAAAGCGTTATACAGGAAGTCTACCAGAGAATCGATCCCGATGCACGCATCATCTGGGGTGCACAGATCGACCCCGACATGCAGGGCAAGATGCGGACGCTGCTTGTTGTCACCGGTGTCCGGTCACCACAAATATATGGGAGAAGCGAAAAGAGTATGCCGCGCATGATGAAGCAGTTCGAGATCGATTTCCTGAAGTGAGCCGATAATGATGGATTACAAAGAGAAGTTCAAGGAAGCGAAGGCCTTCAAGGTCGAAGGAGAATTTTTCAAGAAATACTGGCGTATCCTGAAACTGGCACGGACACCGACCCGTGAAGAGTTCTCAAAGATCGCAATCGTTTCAGCGACCGGTATCGTGCTTATCGGCCTTGTCGGCTTTATCATATATGAGATCATGCTGATTTTGCCCAAATGATGGATATGGCTGCGAGCGTAAACAAGATATATGCTATAAAGACAACCGCGAAACAGGAACGGACCGTAGCTGACAATATCGAGAGGGTGACCAGAGACCAGAAAGACATCCACGTGACAGCAGTCATGGCTCCTGAAGAACTGAGAGGCTACGTCCTTGTTGAGAGTCCTGACACCATAGCCCGGATAGAGCAGCTGGTGGAGTTGATACCCCACGCGCGCGCAGTGGTGCAGGGCTCAACTGACCTCTCGGAGGTTGAGCACTTCCTGGTGCCGAAACCAGTGGTCAGCGGGATCACTGAGGGTACAATCGTCGAGATCATCGCCGGCCCATTCAAGGGTGAGAAAGCGGTCGTCAAGAGAATCGATTCCGCGAAGGAAGAGATCACCGTCGAGCTTTATGAGAGCATGGTTCCCATCCCGATTACAGTACGCGGCGATTCAGTCCGCGTTGTGGAGCGGACGGAAGAGTCTCAATAAGGATAATCGTTCCTCACTTATATGACAACATCAAAGAGGGTGGGTGGCCCGCCCCTCCCCCTGCTTCACCGTCTTGCAGGCTTGTGTTCTGCCTTAAACCTAGCATTCTCTGCCCCATGGGGGCAATCACACCGGTATTTTAATCAGGCATGCCTGTAAGCCACAAGACCATGTGGTTTTTTGCGTGAGACGCTCATGAGGCATGGTGCGGGGCTGCAAGCATGAAACGGAGATGAGGCAGAGCCTCAAGGCTGTATTGATGAGAATCAATCGGACCGAAGCGATATCGCGAAGAACTGGATTCTGTTTCCACCTTCAAGGGGCTTTTCACGGAAAAAAGCTTTTTCCCGGGTTCGTCGACGTAGCAATGAACCTGGGGATCGGCCTCCTGCATCCCTATACCTTTAAATCCTCACACGGTGACCTTAAGTAACCCAGGCATCTACCCCTCTAAGGGATAGGCTGGTGAATAGGTATGACAGAAACGGTCGAGGTATTGGTACCTGGCGGCAAGGCTACAGCAGGTCCGCCCATTGGCCCTGCGCTCGGACCCCTCGGTATCAACGTGAAGGCAGTCGTCGACGAGATCAACAAAAAGACGGCCGATTTCAACGGCATGCAGGTGCCGGTGACGGTTACCGTCGACGAGAAGCGGAACTTCACGATTGATGTGGGCATTCCGCCCACGGCGGCTCTCATCATGAAAGAAGCCGGCATCGAGAAGGGCGCCGCAGAGCCCGGTACCCAGGTGGCAGGAGACCTGCCGCTGGAAGCCGCTGTCCGTATCGCGCGTATGAAGATGGATGATATGCTCTCGTACGACCTGAAGTCGGCGGTCAAAGAGGTCGCCGGAACGTGCGTGAGCGTCGGCGTCACCGTTGAGGGGCAAAAGCCCCGTGATATGATCCAGGCCATCAACGACGGAAGGTACGACAGCATGCTCGTCGCATAGATGTCAGACAACCATAGAAGATCGTGAGGTCGCGTACTATGGAGGCAAAGGATGGTTGACAGAACCAGTATACTGGATGCCGTGAACACGGCACTGGAGAAAGCTCCGGAACGGAAGTTCAAGGAGAGCGTGGATATCACCGTCAACCTCAGGAATATCGATATGTCCCAGCCCAAGAATCGCATCGATGAGACGATTCTTCTCCCAAACGGTTTTGACAATGTCAAGATCGCGGTTCTCGGGAAGGGCGACATTACCACCCAGGCAAAGGAAGCGGGTGTGGACCTTATTATCGGCCCTGAGGAGATCGAGCGGCTCGGGGGAGAACCCCGGGAAGCACGCAAACTGGCGGAAGAGTACCAGTTCTTCCTTGCAGAGACAGCGATGATGCCTCTCGTCGGTCGTCATCTCGGTGTCAGGCTCGGCCCGCGCGGACGGATGCCGATACCGATCCCAACGGGAACAGACATTCGGCCGATCGTCGAACGCCTGCGCAGTTCCGTTAAGATCCGGACGAAAGACAAGAAAGTCTTCCACGCAAAGGTTGGAACAGTTGAGATGAAACCTGAAGAGATCGCCGAGAACATCGATGCGGTTCTTCGAAGAGTTGAGTCTGTCCTGGAGAGCGGGGCACTGAATATTCACTCGGTCTACGTGAAGACCACCATGGGACCAGCCGTGAGGGTGATCTGATGGCACTCTATACACAAAACCTGCCCCGGTGGAAGAAGGAAGAGGTAGACGAGATCAAGCGCGGCATCGAGGAGCATACGCTCGTCGGTCTCGTGGATATGTATGGTATCCCCGCCTCGCAGGTGCAGCAGATCCGGCGGAGCCTCCGCGGCACAGCGAAGGTGAGGATGGCCCGCAACACGCTGATTGAGCACGCCCTTAACGATGTTGGCGGCAGTGTTGAGGCACTGAAGGAGTACACCGCGGGTCATAGCGCCCTGATCTTTACAAACGAAAACCCCTTCAAGCTCTATAAGCTGCTGGAGAAGACCAAGACGAAGATGACGGCGAAGCCTGGCGAGATCGCGCCAGAGGATATCGTCGTTCCAAAGGGTCCGACCAGCTTCAGGCCTGGCCCCATTGTGGGTGAGCTCCAGCAGGCGGGAATCCCAGCGGCCATTGAAGGGGGAAAGGTCAAGATCCGCGAGACCAGGACAATCGTGAAGAAAGGTGAACCCATCAGCAAGAAGGTTGCTGATGTGCTCGCAAAGCTTGGTATCAAGCCGATGGACGTCGGTCTCGTCTTACAGGCTGCATACTACCGCGATACTATCTTCACGCCAGATCTCCTAGCCATCGATGAGGAGGCCTACTACAACAACATCATGCTTGCAGCCCAGCAGGCGTTTAACCTCTCGGTCAACGCCGTCATACCGACCAGGCTGACCATCAGCGCCATCATTGGCAAGGCGGTGCGGGAAGCCCGGAACGTGGGCGTCGAGGCAAGCATCTACGAGAAGGATATCATCGACCTGATCATCGGGCGGGCACAGCGTGAGATGCTGGCCGTCGCGCTCGTGGCAGCAGACCATGGCTTCGAACTCGATGAAGCGATCCTGAAGGCCGCTGCCGCTGGAACCGCCGCCGCACCCGCTACAACGGAGCCAGCAGAAGATGTAAAGGCCGAGGAAGAGGAGAAAGAAGAGGAAGAGAAGAAGGAAGAGGATGAAGAGAGCGGCCTGGCCGGTCTTGGAGCCCTCTTCGGCTAAACGCAAAAAATTGAGGTGAATAGGTTTATGGAGTATATCTACGCTGCACTGCTCCTGCACAACGCAGGCAAGGATGTAACTGATGAGAATGTGACTGCTGTCCTGAAGGCGGCCGGCGTTGCCGTCGAGGAGGCCCGGGTCAAGGCGCTCGTCGCCGCGCTCGAGGATGTGAACATCGAGGAGGCCATCAGCAAGGCCGCCGTCGCACCGGTCGCCGCTGCCCCAGCCGCTGCCCCAGCCGCTGCCCCGGCCGCAGCTGCGGAAGAGGAAAAGAAGGAAGAGGAAGAGAAGAAGGAAGAGGATGAAGAGAGCGGCCTGGCCGGTCTTGGAGCCCTCTTCGGCTAACCCTCTCTTCTATTTTGACGATCAGTCGCCGACATTCGTATCACCCTGGTTTCACTCGTTGATCATCGCGATCCTTTCGATGATTCAGCGTCATTTACCTGGCAGATGGAAGAGATCAGGGTTCTGTTCTTCTCCACGTTGTCCCGCGGGCTTCACACACCCCCGTTGCCGGGGACGCATGCCGCGGTAGGTACATCTCAAACGGATAAGAGGCAGTTCGACCCGCAATCTCCGATACAGCCTCTTGTCGCACATAGCCGTTGGTTGTCGAGTAGGCCCGGACGTAGTCCTTCTCGACCGGGTCAGCTTTCCGGTAGCGTTTCTTGAAGACGTTAAGGTCCAGAGTGATCGCTGTGCTGTCGATGAGGTATGTCCGCCGGCTGCGGCAGCGAGGTTTCAGGTATTGGGTCTGTAACACCGCGTTGATCAGCCTGACAAACTGGTCTTCGCTGATGCTGCTGAGAAACCGGGATATCGTGTTGGTTGAGAGAACCTGGTCGATCTGTGCAAACCAGCGGAGATCCGCCCGTTTTCGGAGTTCGTCCACCAGATAGGTGATATCCAGCTAAACTCCGCATGAGTTAAGGGTTATACTTTCCCTCCTGGCCTCCTTTTTTATATACCCCTTTCTGTCAGAGCGCCGAATTGCGTAACTCCTACCTGGGTAGATGATCAGCGGCTTCTGGAGGGGCAAAATGGACGTTTCACGGGATAGAGAGGGCCGACTCGAAACAGAACACAGCCTGCAAGGGGGTGAGCGAGGAGAGGGGCACCCGGTCCCTTTGATAATTTTCAGCCAAAGAGGGGAGAGGAGGATTCAAGCAACCTCGTTCTGCACCAGCTGGACATCGGCGATGTCATGCTGCCGCTGTGCAAGAACCTTTGCCTTGAAGATATTCTTCCCTGCTCTCCCGATGGCAAGCCCCCGATCCTCATCGCGCACTTCTACGCGGGCGATCGGCCGATCATCCGCATCGGTGGCAAAATCGATATCAGTGACATGCGCAGGGAGGAAACAGTTCCGGATAAACTGACCAGGATCCGGGGAATACTCTACAACCTCGATTCGCTTCCCCATAACATCGGAAGCCTTCTTGATGCTCGATCCGCCCCTGCCGATGGCAAGGCCCATGTCACCAGGATTGATTACAAAGATGATGCGCTCGTTCCGATTGTCGACGACGCAATCACGACTGCCTGCACCGGTAAGACTCTCAAACTGGGAGATGAGACGCATACACTCTTCAGTCAACACGACCTGTGGCATTGTCTACACTCTCACAACATTCAAGATATCAGATTCACCCGGCTCGATCACGGCAAGCGCACTGACGACGTACGGCATGCCACAGGCTTTTCCGAGCTGGACACTCGAGCCCTCGTAGACGTAAACAGGGGTCTCGGTATCTTTTACGATGTTTTTGACGGATTCGGGGCTGTTTTTAGCCACCACGACAAGTCTTGCCTTGCCTTCCTCGATGCATTCCCGGGTCTTGTTCTGGCCCAGGAACACGGTACCAGTCTTCACGGCTTTGCGTAGTGAAGCGTTAAAGTCCATATATAATTCTCCTAGGTTTTCAGGTTTACTGGTTTTGCGATGAGTTTTACATCGCCGGTGCCGAGCTTGATGGGCTGGCCCACGATCACGTTCTCGGTGACGCCGTTTAATTCATCCACCTCGTTCGCGATTGCCGCGTCAAGCAAGTGATTGACTGTCACCTCGAATGCAGCGCGCGAGAGGACACTTTCCTTCTCGCCGGCGATGCCATGCCGACCGATCTGCTTGACCTCACCATCCATACACATCATATCAGCGACGAGCATGATATGACGAACATCAACGGTGATGCCCTGTTCGTTCAGGGTACTTAAGGCTTCCTGGATGATCGCGTTCCGGCCCGCCTCGATACCAAGCACACCAGCGATCTCGCTGATGTTGTTGCTCCGCGTGCGGGTTGTATCAACACCCTCGATCTCGAAGACATCTTTTAGATTGGAGCCTTCAGTATAAAGGATATACTCTCCGCCTTCCTTTCTGACGACCACCCGCTCGATATCATCGATACCCTGAACTATGACGTTCCTGACATGTTCTGCGAGCTGGAAGAGGTTCTGGTAACTCTCCTGGTTTTTTGGCGTGAATACAATCGATGCCTTCTTTGCATCTCCTTCGACCTCGAAGTCGCGGAAATGTCGCTTCTCCCGAATCTTCTTCGGGGCAGTCTCGATGATCTCTTCCACCGCGATCCTCCGGCGGTCACAGACCTGCTTGTTGAGCTGGACGAAGACCTGCATGTTTTCCATGTCAATGGTGATATCCCCGAACTCATGGAGCGGCGCGGCCTCAATCTGCCAGCTCACTTCACGGGCGCGGTCACGGTCAAACGCCCAATCATCCAGTAGGAAGACCGCCATCGTTGGAGTGCTCGGTTCCCGCCGGGCATCCATGATCTCGATGAGGCGGGGGAGACCGAGAGTGACGTTAATCTCAGCCACACCCGCATAGTGGAAAGTCCTCATCGTCATCTGGGTTCCTGGCTCCCCGATCGACTGCGCCGCCACAATGCCGACCGCCTCACAGGGCTCGATCCTGGTCTTCTCGTACTCAAAGAAGATCATCTCGAGGATCTGGTTGAACTCCTCTTCAGTGATATCCCGGCCTTCCAGGCTCGCCTTCAGGTCTTCCCGTGTCCGGTAGGGCAGATCGAGGTTATCAATCCGCTCTTCAAGATCCCTGTTCATTCGACCTCCTCCTTTAAGACACTCTCCACGATGCCTTTCACATCCACCGGGGCGCCATAACTGCTCTTTGTAGGGTCAGTCCCATCCTCGCCGTAGCGGAACTGGATGATCCGACCACCCGTCGTCCGGACGGTGCCGTCGTATGCCACCTTGAGATCCTGCAGGGCGTTGATCATCCGCCGCTGCAGGTAGCCACTCTGTGACGTCCGAACCGCAGTGTCCACGAGACCTTCACGTCCGCCAATGGCGTGGAAGAAGAACTCGGTTGGAGAGAGACCGCTCTTGTAACTATTGATGATAAACCCGTGCGCCTCTGCACCAAGCTCGTTGCGCCGGAAGTGTGGCAGAGTCCGACCCTCATAGCCCCGCATGATCCGCTCACCACGAACCGACTGCTGCCCGAGGCAACCAGCCACCTGCGTCAGGTTTAGCATCGACCCACGGGCACCTGATACCGCCATCACCACAGCACTGTTGTCCATCCCAAGGTGCCGCCCGGCGATCTCACCGGTGCGGTCACGAGCCTTACCGAGCACCTGCATGATCTGCATCTCAAGCGTCTCCTCGAGCGTCCGGCCAGGCATCGGTTCAAGTTGCCCTTCTTTGAAGATCTTGATCCGGCGCTCGACATCGCTGATGGCACCTTTGAGCACTTCATCGATCTGACCGTACTCGGTCTTGGTCAGATCTTCGTCATCGATGCCGAACGAGAATCCCTGGAGCATGATACCCCGAATCGAGAGTTTTGTCACATCGTCGATGAACCGGGCGGCCCGCTTCATGCCGTACTGCCTGACGATCCTATGCAGGATCTGGCCGTCGAACGCACCAATCGCCTTCTTGTCGATGGTACCGGCGACCAGTTGCCCGTCGATTATCCGAACGTAAGCGTCGTTCTCGCACATGTCCCGCCGACAGGTCTCGCAGTTCTGGCACGAAGAAGCGCGGAAGATCATATTCAGCTCCTCAGGGAGGATAAGCGAGAAGACCTGCTTGTTGGTCCACAAGGGTTTCCCGTCGGCATCCACTGTATCTGGCTCGGGCAGGTGCTCGATGTCGAGGTGCTGGGTGAGGTAGAGCACGTCCTCCTTCTGGAGGTGGCGCCTCCTGTGCGTTAAGAGGAAGATACCCGTGATGTGGTCGTGAATGCCGCCGATGATCGGACCACCGGTCCTCGGCGAGAGGATGTTTGCCTGCACCGATATCAGGATCTCGGCCTCTGCCCGGGCTTCCTCGGTCTGTGGGACGTGCAGGTTCATCTCGTCGCCGTCGAAGTCGGCGTTGTAGGGCGGACAGACTGCTGGATTCAGTCGGAAGGTTTTTCCATCCATCACAACGACCCGGTGAGCCATTATACTCATCCGGTGCAACGAGGGCTGCCGGTTGAAAAGGACGATGTCTCCATCCTTCAGCTGCCGCTCCACCGTCCAACCCGGCTCAAGCATCTCCGCGACTGTCTCCAGGTTTACATCCGAAAGACGCATCCTCCGGTTGTCAGGCCTGATGGCGTAGTTTGCACCACAGGGCGACTTGATGGTTGGGCGCTCGGGGCCGTTTAAGACGTACTGCCGCATCTCCTCAAGGTTAAACGGGGTCACCCTGACCGGGATTGTCATCTCGTTTACAATAGCAAGCGGTATCCCGACCTCGCCAATAGAGAGGTCAGGGTCGGGCGAGATCACTGTACGGGCGGAGAAGTTCACGCGCTTCCCTGAGAGTGACCCGCGGAACCGCCCCTCCTTTCCTTTGAGCCGCTGCGAGAGGGTCTTTAGCGGCCGACCGCTCCGATGCCGGGCTGGCGGACACCCCGCCACCTCGTTGTCGAGATAGGTGGTGACATGGTACTGCAGGAGTTCCCAGAGATCTTCGATGATCAACTGGGGCGCGCCGGCGTCCTGGTTCTCCTTGAACCGCTGATTGATCCTGATGATGTCCACGAGTTTGTGGGTCAGGTCGTCCTCAGACCGCTGCCCATTCTCGAGAATGATCGAGGGGCGCATCGTGACCGGCGGGACGGGAAGCACCGTGAGGATCGTCCATTCCGGACGTGCGACGTCGGGGTTGACACCCATCAGCCGCAGGTCGTCATCCGGGATCTTCTCGAGGCGCGCCCGGATATCGGCTGGAGTAAGTTTGTGCTCCACCTTTCTTCCGTCTTCTATAAAAGACTCAGTGAAAGTGGTGGGTTTCTCGAAGTTGACTTTGAGCTGCTGTTCCCCGCAGTGAGGACAGATCCGTTCTTTCTTGATGTCTTTCTCGGAGACGACATCTACGGTGAGGTCACTATCATCAGGTCCGACGACCTTCTCAACCTCTTCTGCCGTCATCAGCAGCCGGGAACAGCTCCTGCAGGTCACCCGCAGGAGCTTGCGGATCAACCGGGTGTAACCCACATGCACAACCGGTTTGGCAAGCTCGATGTGCCCGAAGTGGCCCGGACAATCAGCCGCCTTCTGGTCGCAGGTCTTACACCGGAGACCGGGGTCGATAACACCCAGGTGCAGATCCATCAGACCCTGCGGATAGGGGAATCCGTCGTCGTCGTAGGTATCTGCCCAGATAATCTTCCGGACGCTCATCTTGCGGATCTCTTTCGGGGAGAAGAGCCCGAACTCGATCCTTCCAATACGTTTTGGACTAGCCATAGTTTGAAATGCCCCCCTCATTACACCATATCGTCGAGCCTCAGGCGGGGAGCAATGCCCATACTCTTCATCTCATCGAGGAGGAGTTTGAAGGCGTAACTCATCTCGACAGGGTAGATATCAGTTTCGCTGCCGCAGGCAAGACACCGAGTGACTTTCCTCTTCCGGTCAAGCATCGCCACCATACCACACTTCGCGCAGACCCACTGGGTCACCTTGTCCGACTCGTCGAGCAACCGCTCTTTCAGGGCCATGGCCGCACCATGGCCGATCAGTACGTCCCGCTCCATCTCACCGAACCGGAGACCGCCCTCACGGGCACGCCCCTCAGTTGGCTGACGAGTGAGCACCTGCACGGGGCCACGCGACCGCGCATGCATCTTGCTTGAGACCATGTGATAGAGCTTCTGGTAGTAGATGACGCCGATATAGATATCGGCTACGAACCGGCGGCCAGTGATACCATCATACATCACTTCGCGACCGTCGTGGGAGAACCCGAGCCTCTTAAGCGACCTCCGAAGGTCCGCCTCTCGCTCGCCACAGAATGCAGTTCCGTTGATCCGACGGCCTTCAAGGGAGCCGACCTTGCCGCCCAGCATCTCGAGCATATGTCCGATGGTCATACGGCTCGGTATCGCGTGGGGGTTGATGATCAGGTCCGGGGTCATGCCCGACTCCGTGAACGGCATATCCTCTGAAGGCTGGATGAGCCCGATAACGCCTTTCTGGCCGTGCCGGGATGCGAACTTATCGCCTATTTCCGGTATCCGGAGGTCACGAGTCCGGACTTTCACGAGGCGCGAGGAGTTCTCGCCCTCGGTGATGATGACGGTATCCACAATCCCACGCTCGTTACTTCGCATCGTGACTGAAGTGTCGCGTCGTTTCTCTACGGCGATGAGCTCGCTTGTAGGTTCTTCGAGGAACCTCGGTGGAGAGGTTTTCCCTATAAGCACATCCTTTTCACGGACAACCGTCTCTGGGTTGATGATGCCATCGTCATCCAGGTTCGCGTAGTACTCAGGGCCGTGCGCGCCGGAGACCTCCTCATCCGGTATCTCGATCCGGTCAACCTGACCACCGGGGTAGCGCCGCTCTTCGCCTTCGTAGGTCCGGAAGAAGTGCGACCGCCCGAGACCACGGTCGATGGAGGCCTTGTTAATGATCAGCGCATCTTCAATGTTGAACCCCTCATAGGAGAGGATCGCAACGACAAAATTCTGACCTGCCGGCCGCTCGTCGGACCCGATCGCATCAGAGGTCTGAGTGTAGGTAAGCGGTTTCTGGGCGTAGTGGAGCATGTGTCCTCGCGTGTCAGGACGGAGTTTCATGTTCGCCGCGCCAAACCCGAGCGCCTGCTTGACCATCCCTGCGCCCATGGTGACACGGGGACTGGCGTTGTGCTCGGGGAAAGGAACGTGCGCCGCACCGATACCCAGGATGAGTGAAGGATCGATCTCCAGGTGCGTGTGCTCCAGGGTGAGGTCCTCTTCGTTGATGGCGATGAAGAGGTCTTCCTCTTCCTCGGCATCGATGAACTCAATGGCGCCCCTATGTACCAGGTCATCGAAGGTCATCTCATCGTTGCGGATGCGTTCGATATCTTCCTCGGTCACCTCAGGCTTGCCATCCCGGACCACGATCAGGGGGCGGCGTGCTCTCCCGCGATCGGTGTGGACGATAACGTCGTTGTTGAAATCCTTATAGGAGACATTGATCTCAGAAGAGAGTTCACCACGCCGGCGCATCTCACGCATCCGGGAAACCAGATCCCGGGGATCATCCACGAGCCCGATCAGGGCCCCGTCAACGAAGACGCGTGACTGCCGCCTCATGCCGTCTCCCTCCGGAGGGGAACGACGCCCATCTCGTACAGGGCATTCTTCACTCTCTCTTCATCCATAACACCCTTACTGATCTCAACCATCTGGGCGAAATTCTTCACCAGCCCACAGTTTGGACCCTCAGGAGTCTCGCTCGGGCAGATCCGGCCCCACTGGGTGGGGTGCAGGTCGCGGGCCTCGAAGTGAGGCTGAGACCTGGAGAGCGGGGAGATCACGCGCCGGAGGTGCGAGAGTACCGCCATATGATCCACCCGATCCAGGAGCTGCGAGACACCGGTGCGCCCACCTACCCAGTTGCCGGTGGCAAGTGGATGCAGCAGCCGCTCGGTCAGGACGTCCGCACGCACAGCGGTGGCAATCGAGAGTTCGCGGTGGCGCATGCTGGCTCGCTCAAGCTGGTACTTCACGTCCCTGGTCAGGCGGTTTAATGAGATCCGGAAGAGGTCTTCCATCAGGTCACCGGCGAGTTTCAGCCGCTTATTCGCATAGTGATCCTTGTCGTCGATCCGGCGCCTATCAAGCACCAGGTCGAAACAGGCCTCAGCCATACGCCCGAGGAAGTGCGCCTTTGCAAGGCGGACGCTCTCAACTGCCGGCCGATATTCGGGATCCCCCTCCTTCAACCCGACCGGCATCAGGTAGTTCAAATGTGGGAGAAGGTAGTTGTCAAGGACAAACTCAGCCCGTTTTCGCTGGTAGTCGCGGGTCTGGTTGGGAGCGAGTTTCTTTCCGACATACATGATGCCTTCATCGACTGTGTCGCACTCGCTCTCTTCCAGATTCTGCATCATGAAAGTGAGGATCTCTTCATCGGTGGAGACCGCCTCCACAATGTCGTGGTCGCCCTGGAGTCCCAGCGCTCGCATCAGGTCGACGAACCGGAGATGCCCGGCGACCGAGGGGAACGAGACCTCGAGCAGGTTCTTGCGGTTCCTCTCAACGATCACGAGCGCCCGGTAGCCCCGGTACTGTGAGAAGACCTTGGCGACGTAGATCCGCTCGTTGTACCGTTCGGTGAACTCGGTCATGATCTTGTTCGAGGCAAGATCTTCGAGTGTCATCAGCACCCTTTCGGTGCCGTTGACGATGAAATAGCCGCCAGGGTCAAGGGGGTCTTCACCGTGCTCGATCCGATCGGCGTCGCTCATCTCGTAGAGGTTGCAGGCGGCCGAACCCACCATCACCGGCAGCTGCCCGATGACGGTAACGACCGGATCCTGTGCCTCCCCGCCCTGGACGAGCGTCATGTCAAGTTGAATAGGTGCTGCGTACGTGAGGTTGCGCAGGCGCGCTTCGCTCGGGAAGAGCACAGACTGTGATCCGTCTGCCTCGCGAACGAGGGGGTTCTTCACCTCGATCTTGCCCAGCTCAACCCATACAGCCTCTTTACCCTTTCCACGACTCTCAATATCAGTCTCAATAATGCGCTGTTCGTCGACGACTTTCTGGAGGTTGTGCTGGAGGAAATTATTATAAGAATCTAACTGATGGCGTGCTACATGCTGCCACGAAAAATACGCTCTCGACAAAACACTTCTGTCTAACAGATGGATCAGCTCCCAGCCTTGGAATTATTTCTTTGGTCTCTTCACGACAAGGCGATACGCTTCGGCCCTGCCCGCCGTGCGACTGTCGCGAATAATCCGGATCACATCGCCGACATCGCCCCCGATAGCCTGTACTGCAGGATCGTCATGATAAATTTTTGGTAGTTGCTCCAAAGAGATGCGGTACATCGCGAGCAGCTCCGCCACCTCTTCTTCGCTCATGATCTGATGATCCGGAACCATCTCATGTTTAAGTACATCCAGGGAGGTGCTCACTGCTCTCACACCCCACCGATGAAATAGTTTTGTATCAGATGCATCACCTTCTCAAAAACCATAGACATCGCCCATGGCAACGGGCCCAAGGGGATTTGAACCCCCGACCACCTGGTTAAAAGCCAGGCGCTCTACCTAACTGAGCTATAGGCCCCGCGTGTACTGCCATCTAGCATTATTACAATGCAAGAATAGTATAAAAATACTTTGCTTCAGGACGCATCATATAATTCGCAGTCCGGCAATATAAACTTTTCATTTTAATACCCTCAGGTGCCAAACCGGAATCTTTAATATTCAAGGAAGACTCACCCCGTACAGATACCCTGTTCTCCCGGTGCAATATGGTTCATCTCAAAGATCGCGTCGATATAGTCATCTCCGCTCTGTCCGGCGTAACAAAGGGTATTTATCTGCTCATCGCCATCTCACTCACCCTGCTCGCGATCATCTCTTTTTACGACGTGACCCTGCAGATGGCGACGCTTATCCATACCCGGGACATGACGCAGGGCATACTCCAGGTGTTACATGCGCTCCTGCTCACCATAATCATTGTGGAGATCCTGGAGACAGTGACGGCCTACTTCAAGACCAGCAGGTTGCAGGTGACGCCGATCCTGGTCGCGGGCATCACCGCAATGGTTCGGCGGATGCTGACCTTCGGGATCGTCGAGCACTTCGATCCCGTCGATATTGGTATGACACTCGCCGCAATCCTGGTTCTGACCGTCGCGACCATCTATATTAGCCGCCAGGAACGCACGGATTACTATTATTAGGCAGGTTGCGGCCGAGAGTGTTCCTATAACACAACCGTCTTCAGTCTTCCAGAGCTGATACTGCCGTCTACTCATGAAGGGCAGGAAGTCAATTGCCTCAATTGCCTCAATTGCCTCCCGGGGCTCGCCGACGTGGCGGGTGACCGTAATGGCCAATCGTGGCAGCATTGGGAGACAAGAAAAGAGATCACCTCAACTCCGACATTGTAACCTTCCGGAGCGACTAGATGGCGCGCAATAATACCTCTGGATCTCACCGGTCTCAACAGGAATTCATCATAGTCTACTGTTTAGCGCCGGTGAGGACCACCCTATGAGGCGCTGGCTGGCGGGATGCCATACCGGACCTCTTTGATCGAGCGGACCCGGGCCGGTCATCATGGGGCCGCCACACCCCCTTCATCAAAAAGAGAGAAAGGGTTCTCACTCCACCTCGAAGACATCTGAAAACTGACTCCTGATCTGGTTCAGGCGCTCTTCCTGGAGTTTGATACTTGTCGCCATGCTCTTTATGGCCCGCACGATGTTCTCACCCATTCCTGTCCGGGCATCCTTGATGCTGTACGTAGTCTCCAGGACCTTCAGGAGGCGCTTGTTGATGTCGACGCTCTTTGAGAGGCGCTCATACTCGTCGATGATCTGCTGGTCCACGCCAGCTTCGCGCGCCCGCTCAATGTCGGCAGAGATGGAGTGCTGGCGTGCCAGCACATGTTCGATGGCTTCGCAGAGCTGGTGATGTGTGGTGGGCTTGAGGATATAATCCTCGATATAGGCGCCGTATCGGTTGGCCTCTTCGGGTGTGAGGGGTTTTGCGGTCAGCATGAGGACCGGGATGTTGCGTGTTTCAGGGTCGGCCTTAATCTTCTCAAGCGTCTCCCACCCATCCATCGGCTCCATCATGACATCCAGGAGGATCAGGTCAGGGGTGGTCGACTTTAAGGTTTCCAGGCACTCCGCACCGCTAAGGGCGGCGATGGATTTGTAGCCTCCACGCCCAAGCATTGTGACAAAAACATCGACGATCATGGGACTATCATCGACAACAAGTATCGTATACATCACACCACCACTCCGATCCTGGTCGCTATGTCAGATAGCTGCCCCTGTACTGTTGGGAGATCCGCAGACTTATCTATTACCGCAGTGATCAGGGCGACCTCTCCCGCACTCACAATAAAAATCGTAGCATCAGCATCGGTTGCCGTGATGGTGACCATGGACGGCCGCTGTACGTGTACGCTGCTGCAAACTGCCTCTGCTGCCGCAAGGACTGTTGCGCTCATTGCCGCGAAAAGAGACAATGACAGATCGCTCTCCCGGAAGTACTTAGCCATAACCAGGCCATCGCATGATACAAGGGCAGAGGCAACGACACCAGCAATGGCCCGGATCCCTTCGATGTACTCCTGAGTTTCCTCTTCCATGGAGGAATGGTAACTCATTTCTCAACCCCGATTCCTATACCATGCATATGTGCGTTGTGTAATATATGAATGTCGAATAGATCGGCGCTTCAATTACGCGTGTACCTTGGTTTTGTCGTTATTAAGAGGTATATGTAGCATTTAGAGCCAGACGAGACTACCCCAACAGGAACCTGTACTGGAGGACTTCAGGACCAGGGCGGAGGGGGTGACTGTTCCCCACCGTATTGGTGAGCCAGGCTGCCGCATTTTGAGGAGCCTATGAAGCAGATCGTCAATCCACCATAAGATGACATGCTCCGTTGGTATGGGGGGAACCTACGTTGTTGATGATGACATGGGCACAGCCCGACCCCGGGATCAGCCCGGGGCTCACGGAGAAGCCGATAACACTTCACGAAATTCTGACAGAGAAGGTAAGGGACCCGGGGCGCGACCTGCGACCTATTAGAGGGGCATACGGCCCTGGAGTTTGTGTCAATTACGGATGGCAACCTGTCGTTCCAGGGGCTTAGACCCGGAGCGGTTCAAAGAGCTGTATGCAGGATCTCACCAACCATTGTGGTTTTCTGCTCCTCGACACACCCGCCAGTAGCGGTGCTGATGCAATCTGCTGCCGCTTACCGCGACGAACGAAGTGATACTCGTTGTGAGTCTTGAGATCTCCTCACTTGTAGATCCAGGATCAAGATCCTGGCAGAGATGAACAGCTGGCGCGGAGCGTTGAAGAGTACAAGGGAACGTGTGTATGGTCATTCTATTCCCCTCCTGAAGCGAAGATATATGTGTGAATCCTTCACATATTATGAGGGAGGGGCCATAGGGTAGCCTGGCATCCTAGGAGACTGGGGGTCTTCTGACCTGCGTTCAAATCGCGGTGGCCCCATCGTACCATTTTTCTCATCCCCGGACCCAGTTAACTGCAGCATGAGACTTCAACAAAGCTGCATGGACTGTCTGATCTCCCGCGTCGAGTATGAAAGCAGACTCTGTACCGACAACGAAGCGCTCATCCAGAAGACTGTCAGGGCGTGCCGAGATCTTCTTAAGCGCATCTCCGCGGATCCGGTGCCCGCACCTGTCATAGCGAGCCGGGTGCACCGCCTCGCCTATCAGATGCTTGGAGATACCGACCCCTATCGTTCCTTAAAGCAGGCCAATAACGAGGATGCGATGGCGGTCTGTCGGCAGGTGAGAAATGAACTCTCAACGTTCCGCGATCTTGCGCTCGCGTCAGTCATCGGGAACACACTGGATTATGGTTCGAAGGCCCACACCGTCACCGATAATTTCGTCGAGTTCTTCCGCCGCGAATTCGCGGCGGGACTGACAGTTGATGACACTGATGCTATGAAACCTCTCACCTCCCGCGTGGTCTACCTCGCTGACAACTGCGGTGAGATTGTCTTTGACGCACTCCTGGCAGATTGTCTCAAAAAGAACAGATCGCATGTCACCTTCGTCGTCAGGGGCGCGCCGATCTTAAACGATGCGACCCTTGAGGATGCACTGGCGCTCGGGCTCGATCACCGGGTAGACCTGCTTACCACCACGGCAGACGGCGTCGCCGAACTTGGTCTCAACCTGGATATCGTCCCACCGGCCCTTGCTGATGCCCTGGACCGCGCGACGCTCATCATCGCCAAGGGCATGGCCAACTACGAGTCGCTCTCTGATTATCACGACCTCCCGCCCACTGCCTATCTGATGTCAGTGAAATGCGGCCCAATCAGCGCAGACATAGGGATTCCCGTCGGCTCCAAGATCGCCCTTCTCCGCGAGTGACCCTCCGAACACCATGGAAACAGCGCGGACTCCAGCGCCCTCCCACCACACCCTGCAGGGTAAAAAACTCCATATATAGTTTTGGCTATAATTACCTCCTCTTAGAGGAGATAATTTGATTAAAGAGACCATTATAACAGTTAATTTATTATTTCCAGCTTAATATAAGCTTAAATATTTTTTAGAAACTATTATATAATGGACCTAATAGAAACTGGATCGGGGTAAGACCACACCCAGTGATCAGTCATCATCAATTCCAGTCAGCAATCATCACGACCTACCACACAATCGCTCGATAGAGGGCGTCCATGGCACGCGCCCTCCCCCACCAGTGTTCAGTGACCAACAAGATCATCATACCAGGCCACAAGATACCGGGTGTGGCCCCCCACCTCATTCCACAAGGGTGACTGCACCCCCCACCGATGTGGGGGTATCTGGGGTAAATACATCCCGGAGATTGCAGCCCCAATCTCACTATACTGATCGCTGCATTCTGGTCACGATCCATCGCGAGCCCGCAGTGCGGGCGGGAATGGATCCGATCAGAGAACGTCTTTTGCGACGATCCAGAAAATAGATGAGGGCGTGGCGCCGCTTACCCGAAGATCTCTCGGGACATCTCCAGCGCCTCGATGGCAGGCAACTTCTTCCCGGTCAGGAACTCGATCGCCGCCCCGCCACCGGTGGAGATGTGCGAAAACCGATCCTCAAGACCAAGTCGCTCGATAGCCACCGCAGAATGCCCGCCTCCCACCACCGAGAACTCAACGGTCGAAGCTGCTTTTAAGAGACTGTAGGTCCCGACGGCGAACTGCTCCTCCTCAAAGAGCCCGGCCGGACCGTTCACCACAACTGTCCCTGATCTGCTGATCTCCCGCGAGAGGAGGTCGATCGATTCGCTCGCGAGATCCAGCACCTGAGCCTCCTCCGGGATGGCATCTACCGTATACTCTGCCCGCCGGTCACCCTCACGGACGGCGACCGAGTGCGGCAGGAAGATCCGGTCCCGGTAGGTTTCGAGGAGATCTTTTGCCTTATCAACCTCGCCCAGGTAGCCCAGCTGCTCGATCAGCTGGGTTGAGGGGCGCCCAATATCATAGCCTGCTGCAAGCAGGAAGACATTACCCACCACGCCAACCACGATCACCCGATCGGCGATGCCCCGCTCAAGGACATTTTTCGCGACCGCAATCGAGTCGTCCACCTTCGTCCCACCGAGGACGAAGGTAACTGGGCGCGGAGCGCCGGTAAAGACCCGGGAGAGATTTCTGATCTCCTTCTCCATCAGGAGGCCAGCAACCGACGGTAGCGCGAGCGGCAACCCCACGATCGAGGGCTGAGACCGGTGCGCTGTACCGAAAGCATCGTTGACATAAATATCAGCCATCGATGCCAGTTTCCGAACAAGGATGGTCTTCTTCGCCTCCTCCGGTTTTAAGGTCAGATTCTCCTCGGCGGCAAACCGGAGGTTCTCGAGCATCAGAACATCCCCACGCTTTGCGTTCAGGACAGCTTCCCGGGCGCATCGCCCGAAGATATCATCCACGTAGGTCACCGGGCGACCAAGCAGCCGCTCCAGTTTTGCCGCGTGCGCCTCAAGCGTCGTGTAGTCCTTCTTGCCTGGCCTGCTCTGGTGTGTCATAACAACAAGCCGGGAATCCTCAAGCGCCTGCACCGTCGGCAGGTGCTCCCGAAACCTCTTGTCATCCAGGATCTGGTTCGATGAGGGGTCGATGGGCGAGTTGAAATCCACCCGCAACAACACCGTTCCCGTCAATTTCCCTGCGTCAGCAAGCGTGCCGATCTCCACCGGGTATCACCCGTACCCTGATCAGGCGCTCCGTGCCTTAATCTTTTTCAGGCGGAAGAGCTCCTCACGTTCCATCTCATCTAGTCGCATCTTGATAAAGTCTCTGGCCTCGGTGAGTTCCGGGATCACCTTGAACTCGAGCGCATTCACGCGCCGTTTGGTGCTCTCGATCTCATCGAGCAGCCGCTTCATGGTCGTCTCGATCTCAGCCGCCTCGATGACAGCCTCGAGCAGGTCCTCAAAAGCCTCTGCGGCCTCGTCGATGACAGCAGACGTACCAAGCATCGCGTAGCCACGGTCAAGCACGCTCTTCCGTACCGAAGACGCCTCGATCTCAGGGACGACGACACCCATGATGTTCTTGCTCCCGACGGAGATCGCAGGGATCTCCGCTGCTGAGAATGCGGCGGCCTTCACCCCGATAGCCCCCTCGACAGTCTCGGCAAGGGCGATCATCTCCATCGCGTGCGTATAGCGCTCCATCAGTACGCCCTGGCTCTCTTTCGCCTGCTGCAGTACCTTGAAGAACTCCAGGATCAGCCCATCGCGCTTCATCTTTAAGATGTTGTAACCACGCTCCGAGAGTTTTATCCGCCGCTTGAGGGCAATCAGCTCAGAACGAGTCGGTTTGATATCTCGCAGCGCCATTGGACAATTACCCCTCTGCCTTCTTCCGGTACTTCGGGTGGTACTTCTGGATCAGTTCACGGTCTATACGCACGAGCTGCTCCTCCGGCAACGTCGCAAGGAGTTCCCAACCGAGATCGAGTGTCTCCTCGATCGACCGGTCCTCATACAGGCCCTGCCTGACAAACCGATCCTCAAAGAGGTCAGCAAACTCGAGGAACATCCGATCACGCTCCGAGAGCGCGTCTTTCCCGACAATAGCCACAAGACCTCTGAGATCGTTGCCCTCTGCGTATGCTGCGTAGAGCTGATCCGAGACCTTCTTGTGGTCCTCGCGGGTGTGCCCCTCCCCGATACCAAGATTCATCAACCGGGAGAGCGAAGGCAACACGTTGATCGGCGGATAGATACCCTTCCGATGCAACTCACGGTTGACCACGATCTGGCCTTCGGTGATGTAGCCGGTAAGGTCCGGGATCGGGTGGGTGATATCATCACCCGGCATCGTCAGGATCGGGATCTGGGTCACCGAGCCCTTGACACCCTTGATGATGCCAGCACGCTCATAGATGCTTGCAAGATCCGTGTACATGTAGCCAGGGTATCCACGCCGACCGGGCACTTCTTCACGGGCCGCACCGATCTGGCGAAGCGCCTCACAGTAGTTGGTCATATCGGTCAGGATGACCAGCACATGGTACCCAAGTTCGAACGCCAGGTACTCAGCGGTGGTGAGCGCGAGACGCGGCGTGATGGTCCGCTCGACTGCGGGATCGTCCGCAAGGTTCAGGAAAACGACCGAACGCTCGAGGGCGCCCGTCTTCTCGAAGTCAGCCATGAAGTAGTTGGCCTCTTCACGGGTGATGCCCATTGCCGCAAAGACCACGGCAAACTCTTCCTTCGAGCCGGGCACCTTTGCCTGCCGGGCGATCTGGAGCGCCACATCGTTGTGGGGCAGACCAGAACCCGAGAAGATTGGGAGTTTCTGACCACGGACAAGGGTGTTCGTCCCGTCTATCGTCGATATACCCGTCTGGATGAAGTCCTCGGGGGATGCCCGGGCGTAAGGATTGATGGCCGCACCGGTGATCTCGAGCCGCTTTTCTGGCACGATCTCCGGGCCGCCATCGATCGGTTTGCCGCCGCCAGAGAGAATACGGCCGAGTATATCCTTCCCCACTGGCATCTTGATCGTCTCGCCCGTGAAACGGACACCTGAGTCCCTGCCGATACCCGCCGTAGTCTCAAAGACCTGGACAACCACGATCTCGTCGCTCGTGTCCAGCACCTCGCCACGTTTGACCGTGCCGTCGGCGGTCACGATATTAACGAGCTCGCTGTAGCCCACTGGCTCTGTCTTCTCGACAAAGACGAGGGGGCCTGCGATCTGTGTTATCGTTCTGTATTCCTTCATGGTCTCACGCCGCCCTCAATGCATTAAATTCAGCTTCCATCTCTTCCCGGATCTTTGCCAGCACCGGCTCATAGTCCTTGATGAACTTGATCTGCGGAAGGTCGTTCTTGCTCTTCACACCGATAATCTGCTGCGGGGTCACACCGCCCGCCTGTGCAACACGCGCGAGGTCGGCATACAACTTGATCGCTTTCATCATGTCATACTGCTTAGACATGGGGCAGTAGGTATCCACCGGATCGTAGGCGTTCTGCTGCAGGAAGACCTCACGGATCATCCTCGCCACCTCGATGGTGATCTGCTCCTCATCGGGCAGAGCATCGGAACCGACCAGCTGGACGATCTCCTGGAGTTCGGCTTCCTTCTGGAGGACGCCCATCGCCCAGGCTCGCAGGGAGTTCCACTCGGGCGAAACCTCACGATCGTACCACTCTTCAAGCGCATCCAGGTAGAGCGAGTAGGAGTCCAGCCAGTTAATCGCCGGGAAGTGCCGGCGCTGGGAGAGCTTTGCATCCAGTGCCCAGAAGACCTTGACGATACGCAGGGTGTTCTGGGTTACCGGCTCTGAGAAGTCACCACCAGGCGGTGAGACCGCACCGATCACAGAAACCGAGCCTTCAGTATCGTTCAGGTTTATGACACGGCCGGCTCGCTCGTAGAATTCAGAGAGGCGTGCCGCGAGGTATGCGGGATAACCCTCTTCGCCGGGCATCTCCTCGAGACGGCTCGAGATCTCACGCATTGCCTCAGCCCACCGGGAAGTGGAGTCCGCCATCAGGGAGACGTCATAGCCCATATCCCGGAAATATTCGGCAATCGTGATGCCCGTATACACAGATGCCTCACGGGCTGCCACCGGCATGTTCGAAGTGTTTGCGATCAGAACTGTCCGCTCCATCAGTGGCCGGCCGGTCTTCGGGTCCTCGAGTTCTGGGAACTCGGTCAACACCTCGGTCATCTCATTGCCGCGCTCGCCACAGCCGATGTAGACCACGATCTCGGAGTCGGACCACTTCGCAAGCTGCTGCTGGGTGACCGTCTTCCCGCTCCCGAACGGCCCGGGGATGGCCGCGGTTCCCCCCTTGGCGATCGGGAAAAGGCCGTCCAGGATCCGCTGACCGGTGATCAGTGGGATATCCGGGTTCAGCTTCTCCTTCGTGGGACGGGGTACACGGACCGGCCAGCGCTGGAGCATCGTGATCTCGGTGCCGTCCTCAAGCACGCAGACGACTTCATCAACCGTAAAACTGCCGCCTGAGATCTTCTTGACCGTGCCACCCTTCGAGGTGGGCGGGACCATCACTTTATGAACGATATTCGTCTCCTGAACCGTGCCGAGAATATCGCCGGCCCTGACGACGTCACCCGCCTTCACCGTGGGCACAAACTCCCACTTCTTCTCGTGAGAGAGGCCAGGGGCCGAGACGCCGCGCTCGATGAAGTTGCCCATTTTGTCAACGAGCACCTCGAGCGGTCGCTGGATCCCGTCATAGATACTGGTCAGCAGCCCGGGCCCGAGCTCGACAGCGAGCGACAGGCCGGTATTCTCCACCGGTTCACCGGGCCTGATGCCGGTGGTATCTTCGTAGACCTGGATGACGGTATCCTCACCCTGGATCTTGATGACCTCCCCCATCAGTTCCTCATGGCCGACCTTCACCACATCATACATGTGCGCGTCGAGACCGACGGCAGTTACGACCGGCCCTGAAATCCGTTTCAGAACTCCTTGGGTCCTGTTCTCTTTTGCTTTTTTCATTACTTCCACAGATCAACACCCACCGATCTCTTGATTTTCTCTCTCATCGACAGACCGCCCTCCTCTCCGCCGATAGCGATCACCGTCGGCCTGACAGAGTTCTCGAGGGTGGTGCGAAGCCGCTGGGGGATCCGCTCCATGTCGCTGCCCTTCAGCACGAGAATGCCGACATCCGTATCCTGGAGCGCCTGGTTGATCCGCTCGACCAGTTGCTCCTCGGTCTCTGCCACATAGGTCTTCCTGACCCCTGCAAGCCTGAAACCGAGGACAAATTCATCGGTACCGACAACTGCGATCTCCATTCTACATCACCAGGTAATCCCGCAACCGCTCGCCGGGGAGGTTGGCTTCCTTGCCCCTGGCAAGGGCGCGAAGGTTCGCGACCTCATATTTCTTCTCCTCCAGGTACACGAGAACCGGGAGGACCGAGAACGGATACCGCTTGGACATCCGCTCCATCTGGTCCAGCTGGACCCGGATCAGCGCAACCTCGATCTCACGGAGGCGCTCCTTCCCCCGAATCGCCTCAAGCGCATTCAGAAGCGGAAGCGCATCCACCTGTTTCTTTAAGGCGTCGATGAACTCGTCCCGGTCCTCCAGCACCAAGAACTGCTGCAGTTCCTCGACCGGGAACGAACCACCGGGGATCATCAGTTCCCGCACATCCTCGCGGACGTGCCCAGCCCGAAGCCGAAAGAGATTCTGGATGTTCCTGATATCGATCTCGAGTAGGATGTACTTCTGGAACATCTTCCCGCCCTTGATGCCTGCCTGGGCATCGGCGATGAGCTGTGCATAGTAGCTCTTGTAGAGCTCGTTTTCCAGGCGGGCAAACGATCCCGTCTCCATCGCACCGGGGAGTTCCCGTTCAAGGATCGGGTAGATCTGCTCACCCCTGAGCGCCTCAACAACCCGTTCTGGCGACTCTTCTGTAAGAAGGCGATCGAGAGTAACCTTATCCAGCCTTCCGGCAGGAACCAGAACCTCCTTGATCTTACCAAGCTGCATCTTCTGCATCTTGCCACGCAGGATGGTGACGACGTTCTGGATATCCCAGCGGCGCAGGTAGCTGGCAGTGAAGTATTTCAGCTCTCCGGGCATAAGTTCCAGGATCTTCTGGTACTCCTTGGCAAGGTTCCAGCTTAAGGCCACCTCGACGAGGTTGATGCCGGAGAAGGAGGTAGCGAGTTCATCGATCTCGGACCGGTAGTAGGTATCGCCGATGAACCGGGTAATCTCAGGCAGGCTCATATTCAGCATCCGGAGATAATCTTCGCGCGGTATCAGCCGTGACCTCCGTACGCGCATGCGGGTGCAGGCGTAGATGTAATTAGTCGCTAATCCGCTGCTTATTCCTGCCATGTATGAACCTCCTCACGTAAACAGGATATCTGACACATCCTTCAGGCTGGATTCCCAGATCTCGTCCAGGAACGTACGGTAACTATAATCGACCAGCAACTCACCGTCTCTGCTCTCGACGATGATACCGCCCGGTATATCGACCGGCGCACCCACAGTGTAGCCCGAAAGGGCCTTTTGCTGGGAGATGATCTCTTTGACAACTGGAGTATCCCGCTCATTCGCGTGCACGACACCCTCTCTGATCTCCCCTGCCACCCTCTTCAGCAGTTCCGTGAGTGCCTCCTTGTGGAACTCAGCGGGCAGATCAGCAATAGCAGCAAGCGAGGCCGAATAGACCTGATCCAGGAGTGTCTTCTGCGCGTTTAGGACCTGTCGCTTAACGACGAGTTTCGCTGCCGAGACCTCCTGGTTGATGATGTGGGTAGCCGCCCGGTCTGCTTCCTCTTTAGCCGCCATCTTGATCTCGGCGGCCCGGCTCTGCGCATCCCGGAGGATCGCTTCAACATCGGCCTGGGTCTCGGCCCGGATCTTCTCGGCCTCCTTTCGCCCTTTCTCCCGGATCTCTCTGATGACCGCCTCGAGCCCTTTGGATCCCTCGAGTCCCATGGTTCGCTCCATCAGAACAGAAGCAGCAGTGCGACCACAAGACCGAAGATAACAATGGTTTCGGGAATTACAGTCAGGAGCAGCACCAGACCAAACACATCACGATTCTCAGCCGTCGCTCCGACTGCAGCAGAACCGACCGTCATCTCTGCAATACCAGATGCAAGGCCAGTAAGGCCAACAGCGAGAGCTGCGCCAATTGCTTTCATTCCCATCTGCGATGCTTCTACCATTTCAAGAGTCATACCAACATCTACCATTTTCTATTCCTCCGTCGTAAATTTGAGTTTCATTCCAAACGGGTTGTACTTCTTTCCTCCACCCTTGTAGAACTTGGTGAAGAATTCAACATAGTGAAGACGAATCGAGTGCAGACCGCCCCCAATGAGGCCGAGTGCTGTGTTCAGCGCGTGCCCCATCAGGAGGACGAGAATGCCCATAATAATCATGATCACCCCACTGAGGGTGATCGCTTCGAGCTGGGGCTCTATGATCATGCCGATCGCGATGTAGTTGACCACCATCGCGATAGCGACTGAGGATAGGCCCACCGCCACGAGACGGGTGTATGATAATACGTGGCTGATGATTGTCGGGAGCTCGACCAGTTCAAGCGGGTTTTCCTGAGCGATGCCAAGGATACCTGCCACCAGGAGGACGGCCCCCAATAAAGCGGCAGCGTTCAGCCCCATCGCAACAACGGGGAGACCTGTCAGGTCGGGCATCAGCGGGATGGCATAGAATGCCCAGATCATGAGCAGAATTCCCCACATCGTCCCGAGCCACCCGAGATTGGCGATCGCCGCTTTTGTCGCGTGCTTTCCGCGGTGGAACATCCTGGCGTTGACCAGGCCGAGGATGCGACCAAGCGTGATGTGCAGGACACCGATCCAGATAGCAAGAACCATAAGTTCGATGATCTGGGGGGCGTGGCCACTTGCGGTTCCTATGTTGAGGTGCCGGTTGAAGAACAGCGCTGGAACCTCGATCCACCCCGTGAACCACGGGATCTTGAGTGAGGAGCCGAAGATCTCGCTGTAGAGAATCCCAAATATGATGCTTGAAACGCTCGCATAGCCAAGCACCCGAAGGAGCATCGTTCCTCCTTCCCCTTTCACGATCCTCCGCAGACCAAGACTCGTGACAAGCAGGATTGCTCCGTAACCTACGTCACCAAGGATCATGCCGAAGAAGATGGGAAACACGATGGCTACCATCAACGTCGGATCGATCTCGGAATACTGGGGCCGCGCGTAGAGATCTATGAGCAACTGGGTCGGTGAAGCAAACGATGGATTCTTGTACTCCACCGGGACCCTGGAGGGGTCATCGATCTCCAGTTCCTCGATATAGATCCGGCCATCGGTCACCTTCTCCAGTGCAGCGCGGATCCTGTCAGCCTGGTCCGCAGGCACCCATCCTTCAGATATGAAGGTCTCTTCGGTGGTAGCAAACCGCAACGGGGCTTCCGCCCGCTCTACGTCAGCCGTGAGTAGTTCATCGCATGCTACCAAGAAGTTGGTATACCCGTCCCGGATCTCTGTAAGTTTCTGGTCAACCTCAGCTATCCCTCTGCTGGCCTCCTCGACCTTGTCAATATGGGCCTTCAGGCGGTCTGCCGGAGATCCCGTCTCATTCGGGACAGGGATCGCCTGGAACCGGGCATCGAGAAGCGTCCGCTCGACCTCCTCGCGGTGCTCGTTCGGCACCACGACGACGATCACGTTGCCGTCCACCCTGTCGGAAAAATATTTCTCATGGGGAACGTCGATGGATACATCGTGAGAGATGTGCCCTACAAAGACTGTAAACCGCTCGTACCCGCGGTAGAGTTCCAGGTCCAGGGGGATCGCAACAAAGGGTTCAAGTTCCCTTGCTCGCTGCTCATGCTCTTTCCGGCACGCCTCAAGTCTCGAACGTGTCGCGACGAGATCCTCCACCTGCTTCTGGATAGCGGGGAGATCCGTCTTGATCATCGCCCTGACCTTCGACACGGGGATTTTCTCGGCGATTTCTACTTTATCGGGGTTTATCCCGCACGCATTCTCGATAGCCCTGACTTTGATGAGCGTCGCGGCCGCATCGCTTGCTCCCGGCAGCGGGTGGCCGATCGATAACTCCTCATATTCGCTCTCTGGCACGAAGTCTTCGATATGATAGACATTGTGGCGGTAGAGCTCCTTGATGATGATATCAATCTCACCCTTTGGGGCCGCGATGAGCAGCCGGAGCATCTCTTCAGGCCTTAACATGCAGCTGCTCCTTAAACCGCGAAACAATGAAGTCTACAGCTCTTGTGAGATTCTTGCTACCCTGAACTTTCAGCGCCTCTACGCGCGCCTCACCTTCCTTGATAATCTCCGCGTATCTGTTCTGCGCCTCGGCTCGTGCATCCGCAAGACGCTGATTCCTGTAATCCTCGGCATCTTTCTGTGCCTTCTGGATCAGATTAGCAGCCTCCAGCTCTGCATCAGAGAGGCTTTTCTTCCTCTCTGCCTGCGCATCACGGATCATTTCATGATACTCTTTTTCAGTCTCCCTGATGCTTTTCAGGACATCGGTCTTCATCAAACCCTCCTTCTCACGGCTCATGAATATTTGATGAAAATAAGCATATATTTATTGTTGTTTGTCCGCCGGGTAATTCTCGGAGATTACATGTTTTATTGCCACCCCGGGAGGCAGGTGTCTCACCGTAACGCCGCCGGGAACCCCGGTAAGCGAGATCCCGGAGAGCTCCGCCGATGAACAGAGGAGATGCTGCTCAGGGTGGGTCCCACGTCGGAGGTCGCAGGCGAGCAGGATCTCCGGTGCGACCGAGACGACCATCGATAGCCGTCTCGACCCGGGATGGTCTTTGGGAAGGACGACGAGCGGGATGTGATACTGCCTGACCAGTTCGAGCATCATGCGCGCCTGCCCGACCGGGCCGCCCTCCGGCATGGAGACGACGATCAGATCGTCGGGGTCGACTGCCAGGCAATACTCGTCGTCAGGGGTCACAATACAGAGGGGAAACCGGGAACCGGCTTTTCCCACAAGCAGAAAAGAATATTCTCCACTGATGAGCAGAAGTTCTCCCCCGAGGGGGACGGTTGTCCCATCCGCCCCGGAGGGCGATTCAGGGAAACCGCCACCCTCAGATCTCTTCGACATCTTCAGACTGGCAGCTTGGGCACATTGGCCGCTTTCCGATGCCCTCGAACCGTCCGCCACATTCTTTGCAGCGGTAACTCTTGCCCTTTACTCGCTCTTCGAACTCGATATCAATAGGTCCACCGACTGTACACATGGCTGTCACCAGATGAGATATCTGGAGAGGAGGGTATAAAACCCTATCGTAGCGGCCTGAAAAAGACCCGTAAGGCACGATCTCGCGCCTCGCCGATGTGGAGGGGTGTGCTGGATGCAGGAGCGGTGCAGGCATGCCGGATCCCGGCTTTACTGATGGTGCATCGAGCCGTCGTGAACTACCCCGCGCTCATCGGTGCGGGGCTTTCCGGCTATCACGGACAGCACTTGCATCACAGGGATATGATGTGGAGATCTCACCTCCACAGGCTCAAGGGGCTGTTCCATCCCCATGCGGTGGATGTTCACCGCAAGCATTACAATCTCGGTCAGCGACAAACCCACAATATGAGTATTCATGAAATCTGCGACGTGTTTCGGGGATCGACTTTGACGGGTTCAGCACCAGCACTTTCAGCCCTGTACGCAAGATAAGAATAGAATCGTCCCCACGAAGCACCGTGAATGCCCCTGTGTAGTCCTTTGCTCTTGCCTTTCTCCTTCAGACCTTTGATATTCAGGTCTTCTTCAACAGAGGTGACTGCTCCCCCGACCTCGGTGGGGGCATCCGGGATAATCCATCCCGGAGATTGCGGTCCCGATCTCATATATTAATCGCTATCCAGGACGAGCCCGTAATGAGGAGAAGAAGGGACCCGATCAGAGAGGGTTTTTGACATTCCACCTCGGGAACACCGCCGAGATGTATTTCTGAGATTCACCAGGATCGCAACCATGAGCCAGCCTCTTCCGCAATGCCCCCGGGTGATCGTGATAAATATATTCTGGGCGAGAACAGCCTAAATGGTACCCATTGAAGGGGCTGTAGCCCGCCAGTGAAACAACGGGGATTAGCCCTATCTTGATCCTAAATAAGTCCACTTCACGCATCATCCCTCTACAGGAAGAGGAAAAAAAACTCAGGAGAACGCCCTTCAGAGCGTAATCCCAAAGAGGTGGAGCAGGACCACGATCAGGGCACCCGGGAGCCCCCCGAGGGCGCAGATGAGGACCGTAACCAGGTTTATCTGGACATCCGGTGCGCCAAACCAGGCTAGAACATTGAAGTAATTCAAGATCCAGAGCGTGATGAGCCCGGCGATGGCGTTGATGACGAGTGTCAGGAATTTCTTCATGAGGTAGTAGATCGCTACTGCTATCGCCACTGCCAGGAGGATTGCGAGGATCTCTTCCATCATCTATTTACCAATGATCTGCTGCTTATTTAAGAGTATTGATGGAAGAGTAAGCCTCCCGACCCTCCGATCGTCTTTTCCAAGTCCCCCAATCTCCCGGAGCATCTCAAAGACATTTCCTGCAAACATTGCCGTCCTGATGGGTTTGACCGGTCTCCCTCCCTCCATCCAGAAGGGGTTAGAGATCTCTACCGAGAAGTCACCAGAGAAGGGGTTTGCGGTATGGGCTCCCACAACGTCGTGAATCCAGACCACCCGCTCCTCCCCGGCGTCTTTTATCCGGGGGCCGTCGATGAAGAGGTTGTGAACCCCGATGCCAGGCTCCCCGCTCCCCGAGCGCACAGCGCTCCCCGTGCTTTCCTCGCCATACCGGTAGCCGGTCTTGAGGTCATAGGCAAACTGCTGGAGCACCCCCTGTTGCACGAAGACGAGGCGACGGGTGGGCACTCCTTCTGCATCCCAGGTCGTGCTCCCAGGGCCGGGAGCAAAGGGGTCGTCGTAGATAGAGAGGTGCTCATCAAAGACCTGCTCCCCGAGTTTATCAGCAAGGAACGACCGACCGGCCTTCACGTTCCGCCCTGAGATCGCCGGGAGGAGAACCTGTCCAAGGATGCTTGCGGCCGCAATGGGCGAGAGAATAATATCGTAGCGCCCGGTCTCAATATCGCTCCCCCCGCAGGAACGTGCGGCGAGAGATGCAGCCGCCTCCCCGACCGACCGGGCGTCGATCTCATCGAGGAACGGGGAAGCGTCGAACTCGTAGCCGGTGGACTGCTCCCTGATCGCTTCGAGGGATACAGCCACCGCCGTCCGGTTCATATCGTAGAAGACGCCACCTGTGTTTGCGATTTCCAGGTTCACCCTGGCGAGGTCTGCGCCCCCGCCGATGACCTCCACCGGATGCTCAGCCGCACCAGAGAGGAGGTCAACGACCATGCCCGCCGCCTCCTCTATCCCGACGACCAGATCCGGGTCGGCCGAGGACGCGGTAGCCGCAATATCGGCCGGCTTCGGGAATCCACCCCACTCCTGTGGGGTGGCGATCCTGCCACTCGCGAGCGCCGCGTTGAGGCACTCCTTCCATCGGTCAGGGTCGCCGGTGCTCGAAAATCCTATCTGTCCGTCTTTGACGACCCTGATGGCCATGTTCCAGGTTTCTGATTCTTCGGCAATGCCGAGGATCCCTTTCTTGATCCCGGCACTGACACTCTGTCCCCGGGTGCAGAAGACCTCGACCTCGTCGGCCTGCCGCTCACCCACCCGGAGGACCCTCTCGATCAGGTCGTCTCCGTTCATATCCCGCGCCCTCCAACCGTCGCCTTCTCAAGCAGGAGGTGCGGTGCACCGTCGCTCACCGGCACGACCTGTCCTCCTTTACCACAGTATCCAGGGTTCATCTTCCGGTCGTTCCCGAGCAGGATGATGTCGTGGAGCGTCGAGAGGATCTCGCCCGAGAGCGAGACGTCCCTGACCATGTCGGTTATCTCGCCGTCCTCGACCAGGTAGCCGTACTCGGCGCTGAACTGGAAGACGCCGCGTCCGGGATCGACCTGGCCGCCCCGGGACCCGATCAGCAGGATACCGTTCTTACACTCAGAGAGGATCTCGTCGTAGGTCGCATCACCGTTCTCAATGAAGGTGTTGCTCATCCGGACAATGGGTGGCGCTCCATGCTCGGCCCGGGCGTGTCCGGGGACTCCGTTCCCAACCGCTGCGAGGGTCTCCCGGTTGTGGAGATATGAGGTCAGGATGCCGTTGCGGATGATCTCGGTCCGCCGCACCGCCACACCCTCCGCATCCACCGGGATGAACCCGAACTCCGGGAGGGAGGGATCGTCCACGATGACCAGTCCCTCACACCCGATCTGCTCGCCAATCCTCCCCTCAAGAACCGATGCACCCTCACGAACGAGGTCACCCTCGCTTGCGTGACCGACCGCCTCGTGGGTGAAGACCCCCGCCAGTTCTGGATCGAGCACAGCACGCATCACTCCGCCCTTCGCAAGTTTTGCATCCAGCAACGAGACAGCGACCTCTCCCGCCTTCCGCCCGAGATCCTGTTTGTCGCGGAGGTTGAACCCGGTGGTGACGTGGTCGCGTTCGCTTCCCATCTGCATCACCCCGTTCCGAGAGGCTATTGCAAGGACTGAGAACCCGGACCTGACCGCCTCGTAGGAATACTCGTTCCCGCTCGAGTCCAGGAACCTGATCGAGTCGATCCCCTCGGTGTAACGGGCGCGGGTGTTCACCACCTCAGGGATCCGGGCCGCGTCTTCGATCCCGGCAAGGAGCCTGGTCTTCTCCTCGAGATCAACGTCCCTGGGGTCCTCATCCAGGGATGGGACCGGCAGGAGACCGCGCGGCGCATCGGCAATATCAACCTGATCTTCGGTGACCGCCGCCAGGCGCGTTGCCTCCTCGACAAGGGCGTCGCGTTCGCGCTTCGAATCAATGTCTACATGGTCGCGGGTGAGGATCCCCCAGCCCTTCGGACCGAGCACCCTGACTACGGCCCGATCAAAGTATGAAGTGCCTGCAGACTCAACCACGCCGTTGTCGATATCGATCAGAGTGATCTCGCCCTCTACGCACCTGATATCGTAGTATCTTGCCTCAGCCATAGGGCATCAAATCGCAGAGCGCCCGACGGTTGAGTCAAACATACCTGTTGTCGGGTTGACCGCCATCTTCCGGAGTTTCGCGAAGAACCCCTCGCGGTTCTCTGGCATGAGCGCGTTCTGGAGGACCTCCTCGATGTGGTCGACCGGGACGATCTCGACCATCGCGCGGTAGCGGTCCTCGATGAGGACGTCGTCCAGGTTCGACCGCGGTATGATCACTTTCTTGATTCCGGCCTTTGCGGCGGCCTCAATCTTGTAGGTGACCCCGCCGATCGGGAGGACGTCCCCCCGAACTGAGAGCGACCCGGTCATCGCGACGTCCTGGCGCACCGGGATGTTCTCGATGGCGCTGATCACCGCCGTCGCTACGGTCACGGAGGCTGAATCGCCTTCAACACCGCCATAGGTCCCGATAAACTGGATATGGATGTCCATGTTCCTGATATCCTTACCCGTGAATTTCTTGATCAGGGCGCTGACGTTCTTGATCGATTCCTTGGCGATATCCTTCAACATGCCAGTCGCAATCACCGTGCCGTTCGCCCCCTGGCTCGGTGTCACCTCAGCCATCACCGGGAGCACCGAGCCTGAGTCATTCCCCATCACGGCAAGCCCGTTCACCCGTCCGACCCGGGTACCTTCCACAACGGTGATGTTGTAGTCGCGGCTCCGCCGGATGTACTCATCTGAGATCTGGTCCTCGATCGAGCGGGCGGTCTTCTTCGCGGCGATGACGTGTTTTGCCGTGGTGAACTCTGAGCCTTCCTGGCGGGCAAGGTCCCCCGCCACCCTGATGAGCCCGCCCATGTCACGGAGCTTTAAAGTCAGATGACCCTTCCGGTTCGAGCGGCGGCGCGCCTCGCGGAGAACCTCGAGCATGGCGCTCCGGTCAAAGTGTGGGATCTTCCCGTCGTTCTTGACCTCCTGGGCGATGAACCTGATGAACTTCCGGCGGTTCTCCGGCGTATCTTCCATCGTCTCCCGCATGTAGACCTCGTAGCCGTAGCCCCGGATACGCGATCGGAGCGCCGGGTGCATACCCTGGATGGCGTCGAGGTTGCCTGCTGCGATCATCACGAACCGGCAGGGGACTGGCTCAGTCCTGACCATCGCGCCGCTCGAACGCTCACTCTGGCCGGTGATCGGGAAGGCACCCTCCTGGAGCGCGGTCAACAGGTTCTGCTGGGAGTGTGGGGTGAGGGTATTGATCTCATCGATGAAGAGCACCCCGCCGTGTGCCCGGTGGATGGCGCCACCCTCAACACGGTCGTGGGCAGGCGTCTCAAGACCGCCGCTCTGGAAGGGGTCATGTCTGACGTCGCCGAGCAGGGCGCCTGCATGCGAGCCAGTGGCATCGACAAACGGCGCGGGGGCGTTAGGATCATGGGAGACCAGGAGCTTGGGGACCATCGCCTCCTCACGGGGTGTCGAGTATCTCAGCGCCATGAAGACGAACGCGGCAGCGATGATGCCCATCAGCCACTGCGATGCGAGAATCGCGTAGACGATGATGCCAATGACGAGGAGCATAACAAGGGTGCTCCGCATCTGGATCTTCTTCCTCGCCTCCATCTTGTGGGCGTTCACGATCTGTTTGCCACGGCCCGCAGGCACGGTCCTGATGATGGGGTTATTGCTATCCTCAGAATTCGGGTAAACCAATATATCCTGTAATTCCTCCTTCGGGAGGAGTTCGGCCATTGCCTTCGCTAACATCGATTTACCGGTTCCCGGGCTGCCGATCATCATCACGTGTCTGCGCTGGACAGCGGCCTTCTTGATCACCTCAACGGCGTGTTCCTGGCCGATGACCTGATCGATGAGATTCGGGGGTACGTCGATATCTGATGATGCGCTCAGCTCAAGACCGGCGAAGTCGTCGATCTCCGCCAGCTCATCGTTCGTGAGCTCGATATTTGGAATTTCTTTAGAAGTCGTTGAATCCATCGTCGGGTTTACCTCTCTGCGCACTGATACTTATATAATTTATTCATGCTCGTTCAAATACTTTCTACCAGAGGTGTTCTATGAGAATAATCAGCACAGAGCGATCCCAGGTCCTGGCAACCCGGATTTCAGTGAAATTGGCGGTTCCCCTTGCGGAGACGAAGTTCACCCGGTTTCCCGATGGAGAGATGTATCTCCGATGTGAAGGCCTGGATGACAAGACCCTGATCGTCAGCAGCATCGTGGACAGCGATATGCTGGTACAAACTCTTCTTGCGATCGATGCCGCCGATCGGTCAAGGAACACGCTGGTGATCCCCTACCTCGGCTACGCCCGACAGGACAAGCGGTTCGCCTCGGGCGAGCCGATCAGCGCCCGGGCGGTCGCAAGAGCCCTCTCTTGCGGCATCGAGCGGGCCTTTGTAGTCGATATCCATGACCCCGGCGCGCTAGACTACTTCAGTGTCCCGGCAAAGAATGTCACCATTGCCCCGGCGATCGGGAGGTATGTCGGCGACCTCAACCTGAAGAATCCCCTGATACTCGCCCCCGATGAGGGCGCAATCGAGTTTGCGGCCGATGTTGCGGCGGTCGGCGGGTGGGACTGCGATTTCCTTCAAAAAACCCGGATTTCAGGCGAAGAAGTCCAGATCGCCCCAAAGACCGTCGACGCTGCCGGTCGCGAGGTTGTGATAGTGGATGATATTATATCCACCGGCGGAACCCTCGCGACCGCCGCACGCATGCTCCGGGAACAGGGAGCGGTATCCATCCACGCGGCCTGCGTCCACGGAGTGCTCGTGAACGGCGCCTACACGCGCCTGCGGGCAGCAGGGATCTCCTCGATCGCTTCCAGCGATACCTACGAGAACGCCTCAAGCTTCATATCGGCCGCGAACGCAATCGCGGCAGCGATCACGGAAGATGTTCATTATTGACGGATCCTACCTGGAGGGGGGAGGACAGGTCCTCCGCCTGGCAGTCGCGTTATCGGCGATATCAGAGACTCCGGTCACTGTCACCCGGATCAGACAGAACCGGCCGAACCCCGGGCTCGCCCCCCAGCATATCGCTGCGGTCCGCGCGGTCGCCGGGGCCTGTGATGCTGAATACCAGGGGGTTTCGCCCCGGAGCAGCGAGATCACGTTCATCCCTGGCAGGCTCCGGTGGGCCGATCTCGCGATAGATCCCGGCACTGCCGGAAGCATACCCCTCATCCTCCAGGCCTGGCTCCCGGTCGCCCTCAGCGCCGGCGGGAGCATTACGGTTACGGGCGGGACCGAGGTTGCGTGGAGCCCGACGATCGACTATCTGGACCGCGTTCTCGCGCCAGTACTCCGCCGCGCCGGGGCCTCGATCGAGATCGAGGTGCTCGACCGGGGATACTACCCCCGGGGAGGCGGGCGGGTGCGCGCCCGGGTGGAGCCGGGCCGTCTGGGCCCGATCGTTATCCCGGAGGAAGAACCGGGGTGCGGGATTGTCTCCTGCTCCTCAGGCCTCCCAGAACACGTCGTGAAACGCCAGGCTACCGCTGCCTGGGACCTCCTTGAGAAGGACCTCGGCTTCCCCTGCTCTGTCACCCTCGACCACAGGAAGGGGCCAGGGATCGGGAGTTCCATCACGATATGGAGCGGAGCGAAGGGCGCTGTCGCTCTCGGGAAGCGGGGCCTCCCCGCCGAAGAGGTGGGGCGGACAGCCGCCCGGGCCCTGGTCGGAGAGTGCCACAGCCCCGGCACGGTCGATGTCCACCTCGCCGACCAGCTCCTCATCTACCTCGCCTGCTACGGCGGGGAGTACAGCACCCACACGCTCTCGATGCACGCGAAGACCGCCTGCTGGCTCCTCTCAGAGTTCGGACATCCGGTCGAGTGCCGGGCAAACAACCTCGTGGAGTTCTCGGCATGACGCTGGTCCTCGATGCTTCAGTCTTTTTTTCGGAGATACCGATTGTCGGCCCGGCCTGGACCACACCATCGGTGGTGGAGGAACTCGGTGACCTCCACGCAAGGTGCCGGTTCGAGGCGCTCGCTGCCACGGGGCTCCGGATCCGGCAACCGCGCGGAGAGAATCTGGCCCGGGTTGATGCAACTGCGTTGCGGACGGGGGATGCCGGGGTGCTCTCCGCGACCGATCGCGACATTCTCGCGCTGGCACTGGAACTCTCGGCCGTCCTCGTCACCGACGATTTCGCGGTCCAGAACGTTGCACACCATCTCGGCATCACGACCCGGAGTATCAGGCAGCGGCCTGCACGCGCGATCAGGTGGCGCTACCGGTGCAGCGGGTGCGGGCGCTACTGGCGGGAGCCTGGTGAGTGTCCGATCTGCGGTGCACCGATTAAAAGAAAACTTAAATAGATCGCCGAAAACCTCTCTTCCATGTCCGCCCTCGAAGAGTTGATCACGAAGGCAAAGGCGCTTCAGGCAGAAGGGCACACGCCGGGCCAGGTCTCCGACGAACTGGGCCTCTCAATGGAGACAGTCACCTGGCTGCTCACCCAACCGAAGGGGATAGAAGCCCCAAAAGATGTCCACATCGACTGGACGGCAGTGGGGAGCCATGGAACGCTGTTGAATGATATAGCGATGATGATGCTCAAGCGCTTCCTCTACCTGGCGGAGGGGGGAGGGGTACGGAGCGCTGGTGAACTGCTGGATACAGTCGTCGGTATTGTGCCGTCGGGCGTCCCTCTCGCCACCCTCATCGCCGCAGAGGAGGGGCTGAAACTCGCGGCCTACCTCCCGGCAAAACACAGCCGGAGCGAGACTCCCACCGGATCCCTCGCGGGGACCTTTTCCACGATCACCGGACAGCGTTGCGTCGTCATCGACGACGTCGTCACGACCGGGACGACGCTCTCAGAGACGCTGCAGTTCCTCAGGCGGCACGGCGCCACACCGGTGGCAGTCTGGTCGCTCTTCGATAAACGGGGTGTCCGGGAGGTCGACGGCGTCCCGATCCACTCTCTCTTTGGAATATCGAGGCTGGGGTGAGGAGGCAGGCTCAAATCATTTTCTCCAGACAGGCACCGGGACTGTAGCGCCGACCGACGACTGAACCAACCCCGGCGAACGGCCCGCATGGCTGGAAGAAAGTGGCGTTATCGATTACTATATATAGAACCTCTGAGCAAAGTTAACAGACAAAGGAGGATTACACAATGCTTGCTGGACAGCCCATCATTATTTTACGGGAGAATGTTGAGCGAACGCGCGGATTCGAGGCGCAGCGCTCGAACATCATGGCTGCAAAGGCAATTGCAGCCGCCGTTCGGACAACGCTTGGTCCCCGCGGAATGGACAAGATGCTGATCAGTTCCACCGGTGACGTGGTGATCACGAACGACGGGGCAACCATCTTGCACGAGATGTCGGTACAGCACCCTGGTGGCAAGCTGGTCGTTGAGGTTGCCGAGGCTCAGGATAGCGAGGTTGGAGATGGCACCACAACCGCGATCGTGCTCCTCGGGTCGCTGATGGACGAAACTGAGAAGCTACTCACCCGGAAGATCCACCCCACGATCATCGCGCACGGCTACCAGCTCGGTATGGAGAAAGCCCTCAGTATCGTCGACGAACAGGCCATCGCAGTCGATTACGATGACCGAGAGACTCTCGTGAAGGTCGCCGGCACTGCCATGACCGGCAAGGCCGTCGAAGCGATAAAGGATAAGATCTCAGGTATCGTGGTCGATGCTGTTCGACAGGTTGCCACGAGGACCAATTCGGGCACTTACGTCGTGGATGAGGGTGACATCAAGATCAAGAAGCAGGTCGGCGAGACGATGCACGACGCCGAACTGATCCGGGGCGTCGTCATCGAGAAGAAGCGTGCCTTCGAGCAGATGCCAACTGAAGTCAAAGACGCAAAGGTTGCCCTGCTCGCCCAGCCGCTGGAGATCACGAAGACCCAGGTAAAATCGAAGATCAAGATCACCACCTCCGAACAGATGAAGGCGTTCTCCGAGCAGGAGCGCGAGTCCCTCCGGAAACTTGCTGAAACGATCGTCGCCGCCGGGGCGAACGTCGTCCTCTGCCAGAAAGGGATCGCTGATGCTGTGCAGTACTACCTGGCCAAGCATGGTGTCTACGCCGTCGAAGACGTGAAGGAGGAAGACATGAAGTTTGCCGCAAGAGCGCTCTGCGGCACCATCGTCAACAAACCAGAGGAACTCAACGAGATAACGCTCGGCCGCGCTGAAGCGACCAGAGAACTCCCGGACACCGAACTGACGGTCATCTCGGGATGCGAAAACCCGAAGGCGGTCACGATACTCCTGCGGGGCACCTCCCAGCTGCTGGTAGACGAACTCGAGCGGGCGGTCTATGATGGAGCCCGTGTTATCCAGGACGCCATCGAGGATGGCAAGGTTGTCGCCGGCGGCGGCTCGGTGGAGACCGAGCTCCAGATGCGCATCCGTGACTATGCCGCAACCGTCGGCGGCCGGGTCCAGCTCGCTATTGAGGCGTTTGCGAACGCCTTTGAGGTCATTCCGAGAACGCTCGCGGAGAACTCCGGGTTTGATCCGATCGACATGGTCGTCGCCCTGAGGAAGGCTCACGCCGACGGTGAGAAGTACGCCGGGATCGATGTCTACACCGGAGAGGTCGTTGATATGTACGAATCAGGCGTCATCGAGCCGGAGCGCGTGAAGATCCAGGCGATCAAGAGTGCGACCGAAACGGCCACGCTCCTCACCCGCGTCGACGACATGATGGTTACCCAGCCAAGAAAGAATCCGATGGACGCTGAGTAAGTCATTAAGTCATCCCCGCGAGGCGGTCAGGAAGATGCTGACCTCCTCTTCTTCTATCTTTTTATCCTGCGGTAGGCTCTTGCCATCTGAGAATATCAGTGTCGTATCAGGGTTGATCCCAAAGGAGAGGAGGGCGGCCTCGTAGGTATCGCCAGGCCGGCCGTGGTAGATCAGCACGGTGCCATCAAGGAAGAATGTGAACCTGCAGAGCATATCTCGATACCATTATAGCCGCTGAGTCTAAATATTGTAAGTCGATTCTGTGCCGAGGTAGTCTAGTCCGGGAAGGCGGTGGCCTCGAAAGCCACTGGTGCTTGGCACCTCGGGAGTTCAAATCTCCCCCTCGGCGTTTTACCCCGGATGCCCCGACGCGAGAGAAGGGGGAGCAGTCACAAGATCAGAATCTTATTGGGGTAATTTAGTGGGGTAATAACCAGGTGCGGAACGCGCCGTCGAGCCTGTGGACTCGCTCCCGATGGCGAGGGGGACGATAACCGGGAAGCCACACACCGATGAGCGCGGGTAGTTTACGCAATTGCCGCAAGCAAGAATAGATAGGGTAGTTATGCCGGGCAACGCAACAGAAGACTCATCAGCAAACCTCATGGACGACGCGACCTTCGCCGGCCTTCTCGCTTCGGTGCGATCGAGGCGACCGCTGGTGCACCATATCACAAACAGCGTCACGATCAACGACTGCGCAAACATAACGATCTGCGCCGGGGCAGCCCCGGTGATGGCGGAGGCTCCTGAGGAAGTCGCCGAGATGGTTGCCGCTGCGGGTGCCCTCGTCCTTAACATCGGGACGCTCTCGCGAGGGCAGGTCGATGCGATGCTCATCGCCGGCCACCGGGCAAATGAACTCGGTATCCCAGTCATCCTCGACCCGGTCGGCGCCGGGGCGACCAGCTTCAGGACCGGGACCGCTCGACATCTCCTCGACTCCCTCAAGATCGCTGTCCTGAAGGGAAATGCCGGGGAGATCGGGGTCCTCGCCGGGACCGGCGGGAGCGTCCGGGGGGTAGATTCCGGCGGCGTCAAGGGTGACCCAGTCAAGACGGTACGGGAGTGCGCCCGGGTGACCGGGACCGTGGTGGCGATGACCGGGCCGGTTGATATCATTGCCGATGACCGGAGGGTTTTCCTGGTCAGAAACGGCAATCCGCTGATGGATCGCCTCTCCGGGACTGGATGTATGGCCGCATCGGTCACCGGGGCGTTTGCTGCGGTCGCCGACGACTACACGGTCGCAGCGACGGCTGCGCTTGCAGCTTTTGGTCTGGCCGGGGAACGGGCCGCGACAGGGGAACGTGGTCCCTACGCATTCCGGACAGCGCTCTTCGACGAACTCTTCGGACTCACTCCCAGCGACTTTGCGAAGCACGCACAGATCGAGGGACCCTATGGCGTATGACCTCTACGTGATCACCGACGAAGAGATAGGACACGGCCTCTCTCACGCTGAGATCGCGCAACGCGCCGTCGCTGGTGGTGCGGACGCAATCCAGCTCCGCGATAAAAGGCTCTCTGGTCGCGACCTCTTCGCCGCGGCCTCCGCTGTCCGCGAGGTCACCCACGATGCCGGCGCGCTCTTTATCGTGAACGATCGCCTCGATGTGGCCCTCGCGGCAGATGCCAACGGGGTTCACCTCGGCGAGAACGACCTCCCTATCGAGCACGCGCGGAGGATCAGCCCGCCCGGGTTCATCATCGGCGCCTCGGTGGGCTCGGTCGCCGCAGCAGCCAGTGCCGAGGTGGCGGGGGCCGACTACGTGGCGCTCAGCCCGACCTTCTCGACCGCGTCCAAGGCTGATGCAGGCCCGGGCCACGGGCTCGCCCTCCTCTCCGCGATCCGCTCCGCAGTCTCCCTCCCTCTCATCGCGATCGGCGGGATCAACCCGGAAAACGTCGGTGACGTCATCGCCGCCGGGGCGGATGGGGTAGCGGTGATATCAGCGGTCGTCGGGCAGCCCGACATCACGGCCGCTGCGCGGGAGATGCGGGCCAGGATCGCTGCCGCGAAGGCCGCTTGAACCATGACCGCAACACAAACCCTCTTCATTTCTGCCGTACAACCCCTTCCAGAGATACCATGACCAAGATCGTATACACCGCTATTGGCACAATCCACTCCCCGTTTCACGACCTCCGGGATATGCCTATCCAGCCAGTCGGCGCCCGGGGTATCCGGGGCACGATCGAACTCAACCCGGGCTGTGCCGCGGGCTTAAAAGACCTCGAAGGGTTCTCCCGGGTCATCGTCCTCTATCACTTCCACCGAACAGATGGCTACTCGCTTGAAGTGGTCCCGTTCCTTGACAAGACGCCCCATGGTGTCTTTGCAACCCGGGCACCCCGTCGCCCCAACGCGATCGGGATCTCCATGCTCAAGTTGATCGCTGTCGACGGCGCGACGCTCACCGTAGAAGACGTGGATATCCTGGACGGCACCCCGGTCCTCGACATCAAGCCCTACGTCCCGGCGTTCGATGCCTACCCCGACGAGCGCGCCGGGTGGCTGACCACGACATCAGAGGCCGCCCGCACCATGCGGTCTGACGATCGGTTCTGTTAATATAGGATGATGTTAAGTTAACAGCGTTTACTTAACTGGCAAATAAAATATGATACTTTAATATTACCAGAGCGAACACTGAATGATATCCATGACAAAAAAAGCCATAGCACTGATAACCATCGTCATCCTCGCCGGCCTACTCTGCACAGCGGGATGCACCACCGATCAGTCCGATGACACAACAGGTACCCCGACCTCGATATTCGTCTACTCCGGCGCAGGCCTCAAAAAGCCGATGAGTGACATCGGAGCAGCATTCACCGAGAAATACGGAATCGGTGTCGACTACAACTTCGCTGGTTCGGGAAATCTCATCAGCCAGATGGAACTCACCCGGAAGGGTGACGTCTTCATCCCCGGAGGGACACCAGACTACCGGATCGCTCAGGATAAAGGTCTGGTCGAAGAGCCTGAATACGTCGCCTACCACGTCCCGGTGATTGTTGTCCAGAAGGGAAACCCCCTGAATATCACTTCGGTGGATGACTTCACCCGGCCAGGGTTGAAGATCGCGCTCGGCGGTGCAGACACCACCGCGATCGGCAGGGCCTGCGACAAACTCTTCCAGAAACATGGAATTCTCGAAGATGTCGAGAAGAACGTCGTCCTCCGGGGAGCGACGATCAACGAAGTCGTGGTCGCGATGAACATGGGCACAGCCGATGCTGCGATCATATCGATCGACCTGGTCAACCCCGATACAATGGATGTCATCGACCTCCCACAGGAAGACGGCCTCACCCTCATAATCCCGATAGGCCTGACTACCTTCACGACACAACCAGACGCCGCCCGAGAGTTTGTTGAGTTCGTTACATCAGACGAGGGGAAGGCGATCTTCGCAAAACACGGGTTCCCAACCTATCCTGACCCGGCGTATGCAGGGATCGAGCCATGATAGGTGACAAAGACTACACCTGCAGGGCCGTTGGGATTGCCCGCACCCCTTTTCTGGACCCGACCGCCACTCCCATCCAGAGCATCTTTTCCTCCGCGCGCGGGACAGTGGAGGTCTACCCTGAGTTCCGGGACGGGCTCTCGGCGCTCTCAGGATTCTCCCACATTATCCTCATCTACCGGTTCCATCGGGCCGCCAGTGAAGAACTCAGCGAGCGGCCGCTTGTCGATGGCGCTGAACCGCACGGCATATTCGCAACCCGGCACTTTAACCGCCCAAACCGGCTCGGTATATCAGTCGTCAGGGCTCGCGGGATCGAGGAGGGGAGGATCTCCGTCGAGGGCGTCGACACCCTTGACGGGACGCCGATCCTCGACATCAAGCCCTACATCCCCGCGTTCGACAGCGTTCCTGACGCGACTTCTGGATGGGTGACGCCCCGGCACGTAGAGCAGATCAGGCGGCAGAGCGCATCATTCTAGGTTGGTCGGTTGTGCCCCCGAACCGTGATGCCCCCACCCGCCCTTCCGCTTTTAAGGCGCTCTTTCTCGTAGTTTCGTTTGGTCTGGTCGCCTACATGATCGTCGTCATCGGCGGCCTCGTGGTCTACCCGCCGCTCCCGGCCCTCATCGAGAGCCTCACCTCCCCCGAGATCCTCTTTGCCATCAAACTCTCGCTCATCACATCGGTGATCTCAACCGCCTTCTGCGTCGTCGCCGCCGTGCCGGTCGCCTACTCCCTCGTTCGGTTCTCATTCCCGGGCAGGGGGATCGTAAACAGCATATTCAACATCCCGCTCGCCCTTCCGCCGCTTGTTGCGGGCGTGGCGCTGCTCATCTTCTACGGTCCCTCGAGGTTCGGACAGATGCTCTCGGCCGCAGGGTTCGACGTCATCTACACCCCGCTCGGGATCATCGTCGCCCAGTTCTTCGTCAACTTCCCCTACATGGTCAGGGTCACCCGGTCGGCCTTCGAGACGATCAATCCCCGCTACGAACACGTCGCCCGGACGCTCGGGTGCACCGAGTGGGGAGCGTTCCGTCAGGTTACCCTCCCCCTTGCCAGGAGCGGCATCGTCGCGGGTCTCGTCATCACCTGGGCGAAATCCATCGGCGAGTTCGGTGCGGTCCTCATGCTTGCAGGAGCCACCCTGATGAAGACCGAGACCCTGCCCATTGCGCTCTTCCTGAACATGTCAACCGGGGACCTCGACCTCGCCATCGCCGCGTCGGTCATCCTGATCATCATATCGGTGGCGTCGTTTGCGGTCTTTGAGCACTACAGCGGCGGTCAGGAGGTCTTCTGATGCTCAAAATCAGGAACCTCTCCCTATCCCTCGGGGAGTTCTCTCTCGACGGTGTGGACCTGACCGTTGCTGATGGGGAGTACTTCATCATCATCGGGCCGACCGGTGCGGGGAAGACTATTCTCCTCGAGACTATCGCGGGGATCTACACCCCTGATTCAGGGACGATCATCCTCGACGGCCGCGATATCACCCACACCGACCCGAAAGACCGGGGAATCGGCATGGTCTACCAGGACTACATCCTCTTCCCTCACCTCACCGTCGAGGAAAACATCGGGTTTGGCCTCCTGCAGCGGAAAGTCGACCCCGGGCGAATCAGGGATCTGGTCTCTGAGATCGCAGACCTGCTCGGGATCGGCCATCTTCTCGAACGCACCCCGGGGACTCTCTCGGGCGGCGAGCAGCAACGAGCCGCGATCGCCAGGGCGCTCGTCCTCCGCCCCCGTGTCCTGCTCCTGGACGAACCGCTCTCAGCGCTCGACGCCGCCACCCGGGACCGGCTCAGACGCGAGCTCAAACTCGTTCATCGGGCGACCGGGACGACGGTCGTCCACATCACCCACCACTTTGAGGACATCTTCGCCCTCGCCGACCGGGTGGCGGTGATGCAGGAGGGGAGGATCGCCCAGATAGGTACACCCGACGATGTCTTCCGGAGACCGGCAACCGAGTTTGTCGCCGCCTTCACCGGGATGGAGAACATCTTCTATGGGGTCTCGAGGGTCAGAGACGGGGAGGCGACGATCGACCTTGGCACCATCACCCTCAGGACTGTCACCGCGGTCGAGGGCGACGTCTGTGTTGGCATCAGGCCCGAGGAGGTGATCGTCTCCAGGGAGGCGTTTGAGTCGAGCGCCATAAACGTTTTCTCCGGAACTGTGACAGAGATCCGGCAGAACGGAATCTTTTCAAGAGTTGTTGTGGATACAGGCCTCCCCTTCGTCGCCATCCTGACCCCGCAAAGCGTCGCCCGCCTGGGCCTCACCGAAGGGAAGCCGGCATATGTCACCTTCAAGGCCTCAGCGGTCCATGTCTTCGGGAGGTGAACTACCCCGCGCCTCTCAGATGAGGCTTCCCGCTCATGCCGCCGCGAACCCCGCAAGATAAGACCAGCACCGGATCTTTATCTGCATCCCCGCCCAAGTGAATACCTGATGGAGAGCGACATTCAACAGGCGATCGCCTTTGCCGCTGCAGAGACCGCCCTAGCCTATCGATTTGGCATACCGCCCGATGCGCTCATCCCCCTCCTCTTTTCGCTCCGCTACGGTGGGGACTGGAGTTACGCTTCCAGGGATATCACCGTCATATCGGCGGTGAAGAAGACCACAGTCTACGATGACAAGAGCCAGATCGGTTACTCCTTTGAGGAGATCTACCTCTTCATAAATCCAATCCTCCTCGACCGCGAAGGCACGGTCCACCGGCTCGAGAAGTGCGGCGAAGCCCCGGCCAGGCTGCTGGTGCGGCGGCCCTATCGGGTGCGCCTCGGCGCCGAACGGGTTATCAAGATGACTGTCAATCCGCTCGAGCGCGAGATCAGGACCGAAGAACTCGATATCGCAGAGATGACCTTCTCAGGCTCCACCGCCTATGGGATCGACCATGAGCTGGAGCATCTTGCAGGCCGGGATATCGCCGGTGAGGAACTCTGGGTCTTTCGGTTCGGGTGAGAGGGGGCCTATTGCTCCAGGACATCCAATATTCCCGCACACCGCGGATTGCTCTCCGTGAAAACAGTCCGCCCTTCAGACAATGGACCGTGGTGGGTATCGCACCGGGGAGTGAGGGGTGTTCAAGTGCCAAAACTAGTGGTTCGTTTCACCTTAACTAGAGGGTGCGTGGGAGTTGATCGCCGGTCTCACGCGAAAAGCCCCACGACGCGGGAGAGCGCGAAGGAGACTGCCAACACTCACATCGATGACAGGGCTTCGCGAACTTCCGCGTGAGGCGATATTGCATGGACAATATTAGATGAAATGGTCCCTTACTTTGGGGGCTGAAGACCTATACTCCTCCTGCTTCACGCCAGACCTGGAGACTCCCGGACCTCCTGGAAAGAATAGACTGGCTGTAGTGGTCCGGGCCGGAGCGCTTCCTAGGCCTTCACGAACCGGCTCTTCGGCGCGCCGCATCTGGGACATTTCCAGTCAGCGGGGAGGTCTTCGAATGCTGTATTCGGCTTAACTCCGTGGGCAGAATCCCCAAACGCGGGGTTGTAGATGTAGCCACAGACGGTGCATCGATACGAATCCATAACTGGTTCTCCTTCACCTCACCTGCCTCGCGGTCTGGTGAGGATACAAGATTCCATGTCAACCCAGACATGGATAAACGCTCCGGTCAGGATGCCAAGAGAGGAAGTTCCTTTCCGGAGATGCCGTCGAGGACGATCAGGCGCTCCCCGTGCTCCGACGTGAACCTGATCTCATAGATCGAATAATAGATCGTCTCAAAAATAACAATCTCCGCCGTCGGCTCAAGCCCTTTCAGGATGGTCCGGAGGGAGGACTCCGTGACCTTCGTCTCGGGAGCTGCCTCCCGGAGCGGTTCCATCAGGGGATCCTCCCCTCACCTGAGTGTATGCAGCCCCGGGATCTCCTCGGTGAGCAGGGGCACATATATCACCGCATCGCCCATCGTCTTCAACTCGGTGATGAGTTTCGCCTGCGCGAGTTGCTTCAGCGCTTTCTTCACCACGCCAGGCGGGAGGCGCGTATCAGCCTCTCTCATGCTGAGATCGCGCAACGCGCCGTCGCTGGTGGAGCGGCCGGTAAACCTGCTCCCCGGAGATAACCTGCTCTTCAGCTCGAGTATCTGGAACCGGCGCTTCCGTTTACGAAGAAAACAGGCAGAAGGCTCGCGACCAGAACGCGGGCGTTCAACATTATGAGACTGGGACTGCAATCTCAAGGGTAGTATCCCAGGGTGCCCCCGACGAGAGGAGGGGGAGCAGTCACGCTTCTCCGGGATCGGTTCTTCGAACGGGTATCACTCCAACCTCAATCATTCTTTCTAAGCGAGAGGAAGATGCCTAAGACCGAGAGAATCGCAAAGGCCAGGAATATCAGCCGCATACTCGCAAGGAACTCCGGGAATATCTCCGGTGTGACAGCGGTCGATCCCATGATGACCGCAAAGACTACGAGGACCAACCCCATGCTCATCATCATCCCAAGCGACCGCATCATCGCCACCATCGCGGATGCGCTTCCATAATAGCGCTTCTCCACGCTCTCCATGATAGCAGTGGTGTTCGGAGATGAGAAGAACCCGACCCCGATGCCCAGGAAGACCAGGAGCGCGATGATCGCCGCGACCGGCGTGGTCTCTGAGAGCATGGCGAGGCCGAAGAGGCAGGCGGCCGAGAGCGCGAGCCCTCCTGCGGCGATGAGCCCGGGGCGTATCTGATCGGAGAGCCTGCCCGCCACCGGGGAGATGAAGATCTGGATGATCGGCTGGACCAGGAGGAGGGTGCCTGCGGCGGCGGGTGCGTAGCCCTGGACGTACTGGAGATAGAGGGAGAGGAGGAACCCGACCGCATACGTGGCGCTGTAGTTTATCAGGGCGGCGGCGTTTGACGAGGCAAAGACCCGGTTCTCCCGCAGGACTGAGACCGGGAGGAGCGGGGAGGGGTGCCGTCGTTCCACCCGGTAGAAGGCCATCCCGAGCACGAAGGCAGCCGCAAGGAGTGCCAGGCCCGTCAGGGTGGTCGCCGAGGCCAGGCCCAGGAAGAGACAGAGGATCAGGGCTGAAGAGAGGACCAGTCCGGGAACGTCGAAGTCTTCGCAGTGTCGTTCATTCAGGAATGCCGGGAACTTGCCGGAGGAGAAGAGGACCGGGAGGGCGAGTACTGCGGTCACGACAAAGATGCTTCGCCAGCCAAAGAACTGGGTCAGGATACCACCGAGGAACGGTCCGAGCGAGAGCGCGGCGTAGACGGCGGTGATGTTCAACCCGATGGCGTAACCCCGCTCTCCAGCCGGGTAGAGGTGGGTGATCAGGGCCACGCTGTTTGCGTAGAGCATGGCGCCGCCGATCCCCTGAAGGAACCTGAAGGCGATGAGCATGCCTATCGTGGGCGTGAAGATGGTGAGGATGGCCCCGGCAGTGTAGACCACAATCCCGGTCATGAAGACCGTGACCCTCCCCCGGGAGTCGCCGAGCCTGCCTGCAGGGAGGAGGAAGATGACCGAGGAGAGGAGGTAAGCACTGGAGACCCAGGCAAGCATGGTGGCGTCGGCTGAAAACTCGACCCCGATGGAGGGCAGGGCGAGGTTGATCGCGGTGCCCGTGAAGGGGTTGAGGAACGTGGCGATGGTGATCAGTACCAGGATAAATTTTCGTGAATACGGCTTTCTGTCTCCTTGCCCTGTTGCCATTCTTCGTCTCCGGGAGTCTCCGGGATCGTCTCCTGGAGAGTCCAATCCCCCATCAGGGTTCTCTCATTGCAGAATATTTGCGCTCGCCGCGGATAAGGGCACTGGTATTACCAACACCTGGCTCGTGCAGCACCTTATATAAAAACAGCCGCCAATCCCCCGGAGAAGATGTCTGATCCTACCCCTGATAACAGTCAGGGGGTCCGCGAACTCTCGGTTCGTCTCATACTGCTGCTCGGCGTGGTGAGTCTCTTCGGGAGCCTGGTCTCGAATGGTGCCAGGAGTGTCATCGGTCCCTACATCCTTCTCCTGGGGGGAAGCGCGGCAGTCGTCGGACTGATCGCCGGGTTAGGCGAGTTCGTAGGCTACGCACTCAGGTTTGTCACCGGCGTCTACGTCGACCAGAGTCGCCAATACTGGAAGATGGCGATGGCCGGTTACGGCCTGCTCGTCGCCATCCCGCTCCTCGCCTTTGCCGGACGCTGGGAGGTTGCAGCCTTCCTCATCATATTCGAGCGGATAGGGAAGGCTATCCGCACGCCTGCACGCGATAAAATCCTCTCCCACGCGACGGCCTCCGTCGGGAGGGGGTGGGGGTTCGGGGTCCACAAAGCACTCGACCAGATCGGTGCGGTCCTCGGTCCTCTGGTCATGGTCGCTGCCCTGGTCTTCACCGGCGGATACGGTGCTGGATTTCTCCTGCTCGGGATCCCTCTAACCGGTGTCGCCGCAGTTCTCCTCTTCGCCCGGGAGGTGGTGCCAAAACCAGGACGCCTGGAGATGCAGTTGAACGGGAGCGGAGAGGCGGCAGGGGAACTGCCCGGGATCATTCCCTACGCCACGTTCATCTTCCTCGGGATGGCCGGGTTCGCCAACTTCCCCCTCATCTCCTTCCACCTGAAGGCCGGGTCGATCACCTCTGATACCACCATCCCCCTCATCTATGCATCAGCGATGGTGGTCTCGGTCATCGTGGCGCTGCTCGTTGGTCGGACGTTTGATCGCATCGGCACCCGTGTCCTCCTCACCATACCGGTTCTCAGCACCGCGACTGCCCTGCTCGCTTTTTCGCTCACTCCAGGCCTGGTGATAGCAGGGTCGCTCGCCTGGGGAGCCGGGATCGGGATCTTTGAGACCGTGCTTAGAGCATCGATCGCAGAGGTCACAGCGCTCGAGTACAGGGGAGAGGCCTACGGCATTCTGAGCGCAGTCTTCGGGACGGCGTGGTTCGTAGGGAGCGTCGTGATGGGTATCCTCTATGAGGTATCCTTCGCCCATATCGTCACTTATGTCATCATCGTCGAGACTGCGGCAGTGGCCACTTATCTCTGGATCTACCGGGCGCGCATCGTGGTGCGGATCCAGGAAGGAGTCGGGGGTCTCATCCCATGAGTTAGTTGTCAGGACGGCGCCGTGACCCGTGCCTTCAGCACCCCGCAGATTGCACCGCCGACGGCGATGGCCGAGAATACCGCGGCAACGATAAGCCAGCCTGGAGCGACTCTTACCGCCTCTGGAGGCCCGGGGTGGCCGCCGATGGTTCCACCGATGATCGGGCCCTCCACCCGGAATACGGGGTTAATGACAAGCCCATGACTACTAGCCGCAGAAGTGCGGAAATCCGGTACAAACCGCTGTCCGCTGCCGCCTGGCCGGGAAGACCACAGGAGAGGGTCCACCCCGGTTCTGCTCAAGTGCTTACCGCCGGACCGCCCCGGCGATAGCACCGCCGATCAGGGAGAGCAGTCCCTGGTAGACAAACGCCGCCACGACGATGACGAGCGATGTACCGAGGCCTGCGATGAACCCAAACGCCCCGAGCAAGACCGTGCCGCCGATAAGAAGCAGCACCGCGACGATAATGGCACCGAGGATGCCGGCAAACAGCCCAGCCTTTGCACCGTTCCCAACCTCGCCCCCGACCATCCAGCCGGCGACGAACCCGCCAACCAGAGGGCCAATAACCGGCAGCAGGAAGCCCAGGACGAGTCCTACGAGCCAGCCGACGATGACAGCCGTCCAGAAATTATCTGCCATATCTTTCCTTCACCGTCGAGTGGCAGTTGGAGAACTGAGATATAAAGGTTAGGGTAGGATCTCTGGCTACCGGTGGATCCAGGTCCCCACCCGCCCGGCAAGGGCATCACCAGCTGAATCAAGCGATGTTATAACTACCCGGCGTCCTCCATCTTCTAGAAACCTGATGGCCGCTTCTATCTTCGGCCCCATACTCCCGGGCGGGAAATGTGTCGCCGCGAGATGCTGTTTCGCCTCGGCAACCGTCATCTCGCGGAGAGCCTGCTGGCCGGGGCACCCGTAATTCAGGAAAACGTACTCAACATCAGTCAGGATGAGCAGGTCATCGGCGCCGATGAGACGGGCGAGGAGCGCTGCGGTGTAATCTTTGTCTACCACCCCTTCGACGCCACGGAGGGAGCCGCCCGGCCCGGCGACGACGGGGATACCGCCACCGCCTGCGGCGATCACGACCATTCCGTCCCTGACGAGCCGGGTTATCGCCTCTCCCTCGACGAGGGCGATCGGGCGCGGTGAGGGGACCACACGCCGGTAACCTCGTCCCCGGATATGCACCATCTTCCAGCCTTTCTCATCCATGAGCCTCCTTGCCTGCATCGCTGTATAAAACGGACCGATAGGTTTCGTCGGGTTCCCGAACGCCGGATCATCGGCGTCCACCACGGTCTGCGTCAGCACCGTCACCACCGGGAAGTCGAGCCCTACCGACCGGAGGGCCTTGTTCAGCGACTGCTGGAGCATATACCCGATCATCCCCTGGCTCTCAGCACCGCAGATATCGAGCGGCATCGGTGGGAGGGTGTCCTTCGCCATCTCATTCCGGAGGAGGATATCCCCCACCTGGGGGCCGTTCCCATGGGTAACGGCGACAGCGTAACCCTCACGGATGATCTTCACAATGTTCATCGAGGTCCGACGGACATTTGCAAATTGCTCTTCAGCGGTGCCCATCTCCTGGTGCCGCAGGATGGCATTGCCACCAAGCGCGACCACTACAGCCTTCTTCGTCATCTGGCTCACCCTCGCTCCAGCGTGCAGGTCATACAGTGGGGACCACCGTAGCCTCCGGTCAGGTTCTCGAGATGCAGCGGACAGACCTCGATATCATGCTGGCGGAACTCAGTCTTATGCGGAAAGAACTGCCTGGCACCCCTGATCCGGTGGTAGTCTTGCTGCGCGTGTTGGAGGAGCTGCCCGTAACGCGCCATATCAACCGCGGCCTTCCGCTCCAGATTCGCAAGCACCGTCCTCATCACCCCCTCTCCTTCCACCGCAAGGATGGTACCGTCTCGTACGCAGAGGATGTTTGCGGCGTAGGAAAGTTGTTCCAGGACCGAGAGGTCGATCACCACAAATCCCTTTGACCGAATATAGTCATAGAGGTTCGTGATCTCTCCGGAGGGGGCGTATCCCCCGCTCGTCCGATAGTAGATCTCGACCCGTGCCCGCCGGAGGAGAACCTCCGAGCCGATCACAACCCCACTCCCCACGACATTGAAATAGGTGTCGAGGTGCATGTCGACCATCGGGTCGGGCCGCCTGCTCGGGATGAGCGGGTGGCCCGGTTGCTGGACAACACCGATCTCGTCGAAACCCGTGACACAATCGAGGAATTGGCGGATCCCAACCAGATTTGTCCGATCTCCGGTACCGACGAGGGCGAAATCGCCCATCGGCATGAAGTCGCCGCCTTCAAATGTTCCAGGTTCCCGCACCGCTCCGGCGATGGGGATGCCGAGGATCTCCCAGAGAAACCTGGTTATCTCAGCCTCCCGGGACCGTTGAGGTTTGGCCAGCCGTCCGACGACCAGACCAGAACCAGCCACCGCCTGCTGATCGCGCATGAAATAGAGATTTGCGAGCGGCCCCTGTCCCATAATAATCCGGACATCCACCCCGGCACCGACGCGTTCCCGATCCACCTCGATGACCGGATCTAAGAGGAGGAGAGTGAAGAAGTGCTGCGAGTCCAGGGCATCTGCGTTCTGCTCCATGTTCCGCCGGGCCGCCGCCACTTCATTCCTCCCGCCACGGATGGTGACGGTCTTGTGCGCCCAATCAACGAGCCGTCGGCGAACCGCCGGGTCGCGGTCGGCGGCGTCGAGAATGGTCTCCTTGAGCCGCAGCACCCGGACCCCGAACTCGTCTCTGAGGGTGTACTCGAGGTGCTCATGCTCTCGACGCGCCTCGTAACGGCTGAACGCCCGCTCATAGAGGGCCGCGTAGGGGTCCAGAAGCCCGAAGAACATCTCGATCCCCGGACGATGGATAACAACACTCCGTAGCCTCTCCCACTCCGCCCGAACCCCCGCTACCATGCGTCTCACCGTCCCTGCCAGGGAGCAGCAAAGAAGTGCGCAATCATCACACCGGGGGCAGCTGCTGCAGCGGGAACCCGATTCACCTGTCTGTCGATGATAAAACTGGTGCCTGGGAAGACGACAAACGCCATCAGGCCGTAGAGAAGGGTTTTCATGTATCGATGCATCCGTTGGCACTCCTGTCAGGATATTTCTCCCCGGAAAATGGATAAACCTGTCGCGGGCCGTGCCTGCCCATCGACTGTGGAGAGCGGAACCACAAATTGTAGTCAGGGGAACAAACCCCTCTCAGGAAAAGTTATCCACCACCCCCGTACGAGAGGGGGGGCATTATGAGGGTCAAGCGCTATAACCTCATCCCTCAGACCGCGAAGCCGTTCCAGCCGGTGCAGCGGTTGCACCGCAACTCGACCTGTATTCCGATCATGACAGCGCGGTGGCGAACGCCACCGCCTTTGCGGCCCTCTCGGTGACAGCGGCCATATTCAGGATGACCCCAGGGTTCTGCATGCTGCGTACTGCAGACTGTGAGGCGTCGCTGCGCCTGCCTGAAACAGCTCTCCCCCATCTCGCCATCCATTGCGGGCCGTAGTGGACATCACGCCGGCTGTAGGGGGACCAGGGAGGGAACGGCACTCTTCCCGCGCACAAAGTGATACGTTTCGTCCCCGGCTCTTTGGAGGTGGGGGGTGGTGATACCCGGACGTGGGCCCGGATGCGACCACCCGGAGCGAGCTGGTCGGGCTTTCAGCCCCTGGTTCCTGTCAGGGAGAAAGACCATTTTCCGATGAGGAGGCTTCTTAATCGCAGACCAGCCAGGAGTACCCCAAACCGGCCTCTATCCACCGAATTGAACCGTTATTCTTCCGATCTTCTCCAGCAGGGCCCGTGGGATCTCTGCAATCACAACCCGACGACATCCATTACCCGGCGCCCGAACCTGGCCATACCCATACTCCACTGCAACTTCCCGAGCATGGTGTTGCGCTCGATCCTGATCGTGCCGTTCCACACTCCCGCACGGAACGCATCAAACGGCTGACCTGCCTGCCGCCATGATCCCTTCCGCCGTCGTCCTGTCGATTGTCACCGTGGCGATCAAGTCCAGATAGCCTTTCGTGTCAAAGAGCACGATCCTCCGGTCATAGAAGGCAATCCCAACGAACATCAAGCCGTAAGCGGACTCAACACAAAGGATGACCTTCTCGTTCGAAAAGGGACCAGTTACCCACCCGGGTGGTCGCCACTACCTCGAACGGCAGGCAGGGTGACGGTCCGCGACCTCCTGCTTCGACCAGCGAATCGACGGGGGACTTTGGTTTCGGTCCCGTTCGGCGATGAGGGGGCGATGATCGCTGTCACCACCTCAAACGGAAGTATCGCCCATTCTGTGCTCTGATACCGGGCACAATTCTTATTCTCCAGCGCCAGAGAGTACCTGAACGAGGGAGCAGACGACGATGGCAGACGTCTATTTCGCCAGCCTCCGGGCAAGGAGTCACCATGAGAGTAAAGTTCAGAAGATCCGCCGCCTTTTTGATGTGGCCGGGTTCAACGAGATCGTCCGGCCGGGCGACCTTGCGGCCGTCAAACTGCACGTCGGGGAGCGGGGGTGCGATGCCCACATAAATCCGATCTTCGCCCGTCAGGTGGTGGATAAGATGAAGGAGCGAGGAGCGCACCCCTTCATCACTGATACCGGTACGCTCTACGCGGGGAGCAGGGCAGATGCAGTCAGGCATACCGTCACCGCCATCGAACACGGTTTTGCTTACGCGGTGGTCAGCGCCCCGGTGATCATCGCCGATGGACTCCGAGGTGACTACTGGTCTGAGGTCCCGGTCAGCGGAAAGCATTTCCAGAGGGTTCGGATCGCCGGGAGCATCCTCGACGCCGACAGCATGCTTGTCCTTTCGCACGTCAAGGGCCACGACCTGGCCGGGTTTGGGGGCGCAATAAAGAACCTGGCGATGGGTTGCGCCCCACCCTCAGGGAAGGCAGAGCAACATGCGGGCCGGCCGTTCGTGGAGATTGAGCAGTGCGGAGGGTGCGGGAAGTGCACCCGTGTCTGCCCGCAGGCAGCTATTACCATCACCGAAGGGCGGGCACAGATCAACCCAGAGCACTGCGTCGGGTGCGGCGACTGTATGCGCTCCTGCCCCACGGGAGCGATCGAGTTTGACTGGAGCACAGAGATCCAGCCGTTCCTGGAGAGGCTCTGTGAGTATGCCCTCGGCGCCGTCCTTAATAAACCCGGGAGAGTGGGCTACATCAACTTCCTTCTCAACATCACCCCCGACTGCGATTGCGTCCCCTGGAGCGACGCGGCGATCGTTCCCGATATCGGGATCCTCGCCTCCACTGATCCGGTCGCTATCGACCACGCGAGCCTCGATCTCATCAACAGCCAGCGGGGGTTTGCCCGAACAGCGCTTGAGGCAAACCTTGCCCCCGGAGAAGACAAGTTTAAGGGGATCTGGGACTACACAGATGCCCACTACCAGATAACCTACGCCGCCGCAATCGGTCTTGGCAATGCGTCTTACCATCTGATCGAGTTGTGAAAGCGTGATCGAAGAGTGATACTGCTGCTCTGCGGGAGTCCCCCACACGAGGGGAACAACCGCGTTGGTGCCCGAGGAATGTGCAATGGATCCTGGAGCGTGAGAGTACCAGGACCGAAACCACACTGCTTGCAGAGAACCGCATCCCCTCTGCACCGGCGAGGAACGCGCCAGCGACGACGGGCTTAAATGAATATCATCAGGAGGATATAGGAGATGAACAGGTTCATCGTCGGCACCCCGATCTATTTCGGAACCCGTGAAGCGATCCGATCTCGGCCCTGCAGCGAACGATACAGCCAGTCACGGCGGCACCGGGCTCGTTCCTCTCGCGAGAAGTGGCGGCATATTGCCGCGCTCCTGAGATTGTTGATACCTTTCCCAATCAAATAGATCGCTCCGGGCTCGACCTCCCTGGAACATGGTCTCTTGGGATGGTGTTCCCGGAGAAACCTTAAGCGACGAGGAGGGGATGAAGACGGTCTGGCGGTTCGCCGGGAACGTGGCGTTCCTGCCCTGAACAGGAGATTGCAGTGAGAGGTTGAGTTTGCCGGTGAACTACCCCACCCGTACAAATAGAGTTTCCCGGCTATCACTCCCCCCCCAAGAGGGGGAGGAACCACAGGCTCGAAGACACTGATCCTCACCCGCCAACGCAAAGTGTTCGAGCTCCCGGTCGTGGAAGGGCCCGCAGTCCGGAGAGATTCACTCCCGGTCCATGAGCATCAGGTCAGCCATCCGGTAACCGCAAACAGAACAGGTCCTGGAGGAGGGC
>LFRN01000227.1 GCA_001512375.1 Candidatus Methanoculleus thermohydrogenotrophicum
CATCATGACCGCGACATCAACGCGGCGATCAATATCAAGACGTTCGCCCTACAAGATCAGAATCTTGTTGGGGTATCAGGTGTGGAACGCACCGTTGAGCCTGTGGACTCACCTCAGTAGAGGGGGAATGAAGCAGGAAGCCACGCCCTGAAGGGCGGGGTAGTTCACCTGGAATGTTGCCGACGACGTACTTCGTGATGATTTTAAACGCTCAAAATACCCGGACGTCATCCTCCCGTTCACGGTGCTGCGGCGGATCGACTGCGTCCTTGCACCGACCAAAAAGAACGTCCTGAAGAAGTATGACGAACTGAAAGACGAGATCGAGAACCTGGACCTGGTCCTCAAGCACGAGTCTGGATACGCTTTTTACAATACCTCAAAATACGATTTCAGGCGCCTCCTGGACGATCCGGCCAACATCCAGAAGAACCTGATCGACTACATCAACGGATTCTCGGAGAATATGAGGGATATCCTGGACCGGTTCAAGATCAGGAACACGATCCAGACCCTGCACGAGAAAGGCTCCCTGTACCCCCTGGTCCAGATGTTTGCCTCTGATTCTGTCGATCTCCATCCCGACCGGGTGAGCAACCACCAGATGGGGTATATCTTTGAGGAACTCATCAGGAAGTTCAACGAGCAGAACAACGAGAACCCTGGTGAGCACTTCACGCCGCGTGAGGTGATCAAACTGATGGCGAACCTCATGCTCACGGGTGATGAGGATATGCTCGCTCACAACTCTATTGTCAAGAAGGTCTATGACCCGGCCTGCGGGACCGGGGGGATGCTCACGACCACCCGGGATCACATCGTCTCTGCGATCAATCCAAACGCCGACATCAGGCTCTACGGGCAGGAGACGAACGACGAGACCTATGCGGTCTGCAAGAGCGATATGCTGATCAAGGGTGACGGCCGGGACGCTGATAACATCAAACCCGACTCCTCCTTCTCAAAGGATGGCCACCCGAACATGACGTTCGATTACATGATCTGCAATCCTCCATACGGAAAGTCGTGGAAGAAGGAGGCGGATTTCATCCGGGCAGAGCATGCCCGGGGGTCGGCAGGGCGGTTTGAGGCGGGGTTGCCCCGGATCAGCGACGGACAACTCCTGTTTCTCCAGCATATGCTCGCAAAACAGGTTCCGCCGGAGGAGGGGGGGAGCAGGATCGCGATCGTCATGAACGGGTCCCCGCTCTTCACCGGGGACGCGGGGTCGGGGGAGAGCGAGATCCGGCGCTGGATCCTGGAAAACGACTGGCTGGAGGGGATAGTGGCGCTCCCGGACCAGCTCTTCTACAACACGGGGATCAGCACCTACATCTGGGTGCTCTCGAACCGGAAGGAGGAGAGGCGGAAGGGGAAGGTCCAGCTCATCGATGCGACCGGATGCTACGTGAAGATGCGCAAGAGCCTCGGGGATAAACGTCACGAGATCACGGACGAGCAGATCCAGGAGATCACCAGGCTCTTCCGCGCCTTTGAGGAGTCAGAGCATGTGAAGATCTTTGATACCACTGATTTTGGGTACCGGAAGATCACGGTCGAACGGCCGCTCCGCCAGAATTTTGCCATAACCCCGGAGCGGATCGAGCGCCTGCGCTCAGAGAGGGCGTTTGTGAATCTGGCGACCACCCGGAAGAAGGGAGAGGCGGGGGCTGCGGAGGTGGCGGAAGGGAAACGGCTGCAGAAAGAGATCCTCGCCCGCCTCCATGCGATGGCAGGCGACCGGGTCTATCTGAACCGGGAGGCGTTTCGGCGGGTGCTTGCGACGGGGTTTGAGG
>LFRN01000256.1:0-3492 GCA_001512375.1 Candidatus Methanoculleus thermohydrogenotrophicum
CTCTGGTATCATCTGAATGCTCGACCCTGTATTGATACCCGGGAGGGGGCGGTGATCCCGGAAGAAGGAACAGGACCACGCATCCGGCATTGGGTCAACAAACTCTGGAGAGCAGGGGGAGATATCCATGCTCCCCTGACTCAACCGTTGCGATTCCTCTACCAGCAGGGAAGAGGTGAACAGGTCGGGATGCATTTGCGAAACAAGAATCTTCTCGACCCGGAATTCCCCACTCGCATACAAAGCCGCGGTGAGTGTGAACGGATCCATGGCCGGATTAAGGCTTCTGTAACCTTTCGCCTCAAAGGGATCCGACGGGAGAGCCGGAAACTCTATATGACTCTCAACTTCGTTGCATATCAAATTCTCCTTCTGTTCGGGCTGCGCGCGGGACTGAAGAATCCAACGCACCTGAGTGCACTGGTCTGAGGAAATCTGATACTCAGTTGGAGTTGAGGAAACTCCCCCCGAAATACAGAGGGCATGAAGAGCGGGAGCTATCTCTGTTTTCCAGGATCTGCCACAATTTGCTCTCAAGGCTCGAGGTATCGTCTCTATGAGAGGGGGGAGATGAGGGGGAGGATTCTAATTATGCAGAGTGAGGGGGAGGAGGGAGGGGATCCGCATGGTCGCTGAAAGTTGCCATCAAACCAGCGAGGGCATTGGATTGATGGCCTCTATTATACCAGACAGCCTTCACAAACCCATCCCCTCCTGGAAGCGAGTGCCGAAACCTTAACGATTCAACCCGCTGACTCTCTTCCCCATGTGGCAGGCGCTGAATATCGAGACCTGGATCGCCGGCAGACGGTCAGACCTTGACCGAGTAAGGGATCTGGTCGCTGAGATCATCGAGAGGGTGCGGGCAGAAGGTGACGACGCTCTGCTTGACCTGACAAAGAAGTTTGATGGCATCGATCTGGCAGAGATCGCTGTCTCCGACGAGGAACGGGAGGCAGCCTACGACCAGGTGGATGCAGAACTGATCGATAGTCTTGTGCAGGCTGAGGTGCGGATCAGCGAGTTCCATGAGTTGCAGCGCGGGCGTGACCTCTGGCTCCAGGAGATGGAGCCCGGGATCACCCTCGGCGTCAAGACAACACCACTTTCCCGAATCGGGGCCTATGTCCCGGGCGGGCGTGCGGCATACCCCTCAACAGCACTGATGTGCACGATCCCTGCGGTGGTGGCCGGGGTCGAGGAGATCTGCTGCTGCACCCCGCCGCCGGTCAATCCGATCACGCTTGTAGCGCTCGATATCGCCGGGGTCGGCGAGATCTTCCGGGTCGGCGGCGCGCAGGCGATCGCAGCCATGGCGATAGGGACTGAGACGATCCCGAGGGTGGAAAAGATTGTCGGGCCCGGGAACGTCTATGTCACCGTCGCAAAGATGCTCCTCCGGGACGAGGTAGAGATCGACTTTCCCGCGGGCCCAAGTGAGATCGCGGTCCTCGCCGACGCGACGGCGAACCCGGAGTTCATCGCGGCCGATATCCTCGCCCAGGCCGAGCACGACCCGAGCGCCGCCTGTGTCCTGGTCACCACCGACGCGCCCCTCGCTGATGCCGTCGAGGATGAGGTGGAGCGGATGATGAAGGGTGCAGAGCGGAGGGGGATCATAGAGAAGGCGCTCGACCACTCTGGCTACATCGTGGCCCGCGACCTCGATGAGGCGGTGGAGATGGTTAACGGCATCGCCCCTGAGCACCTCTCGGTGCAGGTGGCCGACCCGCTCGCCATCCTCAACCGGATCAGGAGCGCGGGGTCGATATTCATCGGCCCCTACGCGGCGGTGGCCTGCGGTGATTATGCATCGGGGACAAATCACGTCCTCCCGACCGCGGGGTACGCCCGCCTCTACTCCGGGCTCGATGTGAACCACTTCTGCAGGCGGTCCACGGTACAGATGATCACGCGGGAGGGGCTGGAGGCCATTGGCGACGTCGTGGAGACGATCGCCGACGCAGAGGGGCTCCACGCCCACGCGGACTCGGTACGGGTAAGGCGGAGAACATAGTGGGGCATTGCAGGATCCTTCGGTGCGATACCGGTTGGTCGATAGCGAGCTACCCCGGGGTGAGACATTCCCCCGCAGGATAATGTGTCCTCAAAATAGGGTGGTGGGGATCGGGTATCCTGGTTGTTCTCTGGCGGTATCGCCATCCAGGTCCCGGATAACTTCTATCATCACCTTCTTCTCCGTCTGTGTCTTGGTTCAGTGCGTCCAATTGTGCTGTAGTTTCCGCAGATCGGACACCCGATCGGTTCGTTGGTAAACTCCCCTGTCCATCTGTGTTGACATCGGCCACAGTAGAAGATGACGTGGTTTTCTGCTATTTCTGGAATCATTGTATAATCACTCGAACCCGCGAAAGAGGTCCGGGGATCTCCAGGACCTCCCCAGGGCTCGCTGCTTTTTGCATAGGCAAACCGTCGCCATCCCGACGAAACTCGTGGGAGAATGGCAAACCGGTGTCCCGGAGGCGGTAGATGTTGCCTACCTGGATCGACCCCTTCTCTCGTAGCCACCGTCACTGACAGTGACTGAAATAGGTCTTACGTCCGGCGGCTGCTTCTGTTGGAGAATTCGACGATCTTCGCGTCGGAGATATCATGGAGATATCCGCCGCCGACGGATCTACAGGAGTTTTGGGGGGTCATGGTTGCACTCCCCGGGTGCCTAAGGTGTTTAACTTATGTGGTCCTCCTTTATTATACCCTCTATCTTTATCGCGCCAGGATGACCCAGGATCGCACATCCGCTCGCGACGTCTCCACAGGGATGTGACGATCCGCCCCGGGCGACCAGAACCCTCACAATAGGTGGCGCAGTGGTGTTGCCCTGGTATCACCGGAACGCCAGCGGCACCGGCGTTGCCTCACCCCACTTCCACGCGACTTCGCGATCGCATCCCCGGCTGCCCTCTATGGACGACGGGATCGCCGCTGTCAGAGAGCGCCTGGATGAGCGGACCCTCTGCCCGGGGATCAGTGATCTCGTCAGAGATGATGGCCGCATAAGCACGCCGAAGTTCCGACCTCATGCTCCTTCACACCCTCCGAACCGGCAGAGAGGTCAAACTCTGTCAGTCCCTCCCGCGATACTTTCGGGCGCTCGAGCAGGTCGATCAGCGGCTTGGCCGCCGATATCCCGTTCATGACGAACTCGTTCGCCGCCCCCACCCTGACTGCCCTGCACAGGATAGACAAGCGCAACGATGAGCGGTTCTGTCACTTTCTTCTCACCGAGCCTGCCGGGACCGGGGTCGCCGCTCCTGCGGTCCGCGGGAGCGCTTCGATCAGGCCGTCGACGTCCCGCTTCGGCGTCATGAGGTCTGTGTATCTCCCTAGTTGGAACATCCATCCTCTGCGCCACAATTATCTCTGGATATCCCGCTATGACAGTTCTCCAAACTACCATTGTGTATAAAACTACGTGTATAAATCCAAACATCGATGACAGGAGAACCCGGCCATCCCGGGGGTGCCTGT
>LFRN01000256.1:3507-3879 GCA_001512375.1 Candidatus Methanoculleus thermohydrogenotrophicum
AAACTGCGGATGTCTTAAACTGCGGGGGTGAAGGGTGTCCTGGTCACCCAGGCAAAATAACAGAAGGTTTCCGGCTCAAAGCGCGAAGGACGGTCAGTCGGTACTGATGTTGGTCTGAACCCGTTTGCGGTCGATAGCGATTGGAGCGGTGACCGAGAATCGCCGGTTCTTTGAACAATCGCGTGATACGATCAAGAGAAGTTGCAGCACCGTGTTGCCCGGAAAAGGCGGGGTCCAAAGAACTGGAAGAAGGCGTATGGTCATATCACAAACCAGAAGAACGATCTCTTGCATAAACTCTCCTGTCATTACGTTGATGCCTGTGCAAACGATCTGTGTTGAAGACCTGAATATCAAAGGTCTGAAGGAGGA
>LFRN01000256.1:4035-5602 GCA_001512375.1 Candidatus Methanoculleus thermohydrogenotrophicum
GCGGTGAATATCCTCCGCGTGGGGATGGAACAGCCCTTTGAGCCTCTGGAGAGGAGACCTCTACACCAATATCTCTGTGATGCAAGTGTTGTCCATGATAGCCGGGAAGCCCCGCCCCCTTCAGGGCGGGGTAGTTCACCCCGCACAGCAAGAGGAGTAATATCATGCCAGAGAGGAAGAAGAAGGCAGAACTGAAGATCTCGGGGATGCACTGCGCATCCTGCGCACTCAATATAGAACGCGCCCTCCGTGGCCGGGACGGGGTCTACGAAGCCAGGGTCAACCTCGCGCCCGAGACCGCCACCATAGAGTACGACCCCACGAAGGCCAGCCTCGCAGACCTCGAACAGACGGTAAGTGATGCCGGCTACGGGGTAGTGCATAGCGAGGTCACCGTCAGGGTAGGCGGGATGGTCTGCGCAAGTTGCGCCCGGGTGGTCGAGACCACGCTCGCCGACCTGGACGGGGTCTACGAAGCCAGGGTCAACCTTGCCACCGAGACTGCGCGCGTTGTCTACAACCCTGCGCTCGTCACCATATCAGAGATCAGGGCCGCCATTGAGGATGCTGGTTACCAGTATCTGGGGCTGCTTGAGGAGATCGCCGGGGATGCGGAAGCCCGGATGCGGGAAGAGGACCTCCGGGACAAGCTCCGCCGGTTCACCGTCGGGTTTGCGGTGAGCATCCCGCTCTTCCTCCTCATGCTCTTCCGGGTGCCGGAGATGGTCGCTCTCCCGGTCTCGATCAACCTCATCATGCTTGTCATCACCGCCCCGGTCTTCCTCTATGTCAGCGCTCCCATCTTCAGGGCGGCCGCCGCCGCGCTCCGGAACAAGGCGCTGACCATGGATGTCATGTACGCGATGGGTATCGGCGTCGCATACGGTGCAAGCATCCTCGGAACGTTTGAGATCATCCTCACCCCGGCGTTCAACTTCTATGACACCGCGGTGATGCTTGCAGCATTCCTGACGCTGGGCCGCTACCTTGAGGCCCGGGCCAAGGGGAAGACCTCGGATGCGATCAGAAAACTCATCGACCTCCGTCCGAAGACCGCGACGGTGCTCCGGGAGGGGCGGGAGGTCGAGGTTCCGCTCGAGGACGTAGTCGTCGGTGATATCCTCCTGATCAGGCCGGGGGAGAAGGTGCCGGTGGATGGCACGGTTGTGGGCGGCGAGAGTTCGGTCGATGAGTCGATGATCACCGGGGAGCCCATCCCGGTCGATAAGCGGGAGGGGGATGAGGTTGTCGGCGGCACCCTGAACATGAACGGTGTCCTCCGCGTCAGGGCCGAGAGGATCGGGAAGGATACGGTTCTTTCGCAGATCATCAGGCTTGTCCGGGAAGCCCAGGGTTCAAAGCCGCCGGTGGAGCGGATCGCCGACGTCGCGGTCTCCTATTTTATCCCGGTTGTGCTCGTGATAGCGACCGCCGCCTTCCTCATCTGGTACGTGGTCCTTGGTGCCTCCCTCCTCTTCTCGCTCACGGTGCTGATCTCGGTCCTGGTCGTCGCCTGCCCCTGTGCGCTCGGGCTCGCCACCCCGACCGCCGTGACCGTCGGGATCGG
>LFRN01000256.1:5793-7676 GCA_001512375.1 Candidatus Methanoculleus thermohydrogenotrophicum
TGGTCGCCGCTGGTGGCATACTCCGGGGTATCATTGCCATCGCCGATACCCTTAAGCCGACGACAAAAGCCGCCGTCGCAGACCTCAAACGGACGGGTCTATCCGTCGTGATGATCACCGGCGACGATGAGCGGACGGCAAACGCCATCGCGCGGGAGGTCGGGATCGAGGACGTCCACGCAGGAGTGCTCCCGCAGGAAAAGGCCAGGGAAGTACGGGTCCTCCAGGAGCAGGGTGAGGTCGTGGCGTTCGTGGGTGACGGGATCAACGACGCCCCGGCACTGGCGCAGGCGGACGTCGGGATCGCCATCGGGAGCGGGACCGACGTGGCGATCGAGAGCGGGGATATCGTCCTCATCCACGACGACCTGACCGACGTTGTCGCGGCAATCGAGCTCTCCCGGAAAGTGATGTCCCGGATCAAGTTGAACCTCTTCTGGGCGTTTGCCTACAACGCCGCCCTCATCCCACTCGCTGCAGGCGTCCTCTACCCTTTCTCTGGCATAACGTTCCGGCCTGAACTTGCGGCGCTCGCCATGGCGCTCTCGTCGGTGACGGTCGTCTCGCTCTCCCTCCTCCTCAAGACATATATACCCCCGGCGAAGAGGAAAGCCATATCGTGGAGGAATCAGGATGGCGATCGATCCGGTATGCAAGATGGAGGTCGATGAGGCGACCGCGAAGTACACAGCAGAGTACCAGGGGAAGGCCTACTACTTCTGCGCCCCCGGGTGCAAGAAACTCTTCGAGCGGAACCCGGAGGCGTACCTGAAGGGAGCGGAACCCCCTTTTTGAAAAATACCCTAGAACCGATAGACTGGCCCGCCGGTCCGTGCCCCCTGGTAGCGCTCTTCGCCCGGCGCGAGATCGGCGACATCGTCGCATACGCCCCGTAAGGACGCGCTGGCGTTATCAGCGAAGTGGACTGCCCAGGCTTCGGGGGTCCGGGGCCTGACCTCGCCGTAGGGACCGTGGTGTGCCATCAGGATATGGAGAATATGTGAGAACCGTGACGGGTCGACCCCGGCGGAGTGCTGAAGAAGCGCGGACGCCCCAAGCGCTGTATGTCCGATGAGAGTGTAATCAGGGAGCGCAACAAACGAAAAGCCCTGGCGGCGGAAGCACGATGCCTTGCCGATGTCGTGGAGGAGCGCACCGGCGAGGAGTACATCGGTATCTATCTCCATCCGGCTGACCGCGTCCGCCAGACTCAGCGCGATCTCTGCGGTCTCAAGGGTGTGCTCCGCAAGGCCGCCAATATATGCGTGATGCTTGAGTTTTGCAGCAGGTGCTTCAAGGAACCCTGCTGTGGTGTACATAAGCCGGGAGACAAGGGAATATATTCCCGGATCGTTGATCTTTGCGGCCATACGCCCCAGCCCCTCCCGAACACTGTCACGGTCAACAGGTGAGTGGACAAACAGGGACGGATCGACCGAATCAACCGGTATCGGCGTTGCGAGGCTGGCGATCCCGTCGTTCACATTGACCTCGCAGGTACCATTGAAGACTTTCGCGTAACCCAGGATGCGGTAGACCTCACCGACCCGGATTGCACGGTAAAACGCCTCGATCTGATCAGCGTTCTGGTCAGGCTTCCCCCAGACCTTGCAGGCACCCCGGCCGGTCCGGTCGGAGATGGTAAGCTGGATATACTTGCCCCCGTCCCGTTTCTCTCGCAGTTCTGCGGCATCCACCACAAAAGGTGCGTCGACCTGCATCCCGCCGCTGATCTCCTTCACGAAGACCGTCTTCGCAAGCACCGGATCACCCGTTAGAAACCAATCCACGCCCACACCCTTAAAACCCGGTGGTTTGTTCCCGGGAGAGCGGGCAAGAATGACCTGTTGCATCGACTCCGAAGTACTGGATCCTGTTGAATC
>LFRN01000248.1 GCA_001512375.1 Candidatus Methanoculleus thermohydrogenotrophicum
TGTGGACAGGAGTGGGGCCGGTCAGAAAGCGTCTTTTTGACGGTCATGCCATATCTGGAACACTGCTGAGACGTGATTCACCGTGATTCACCAGGATCACGTGGGAACCAGCCTCCTCTGCTTTGCTCTCTGTGATCGTGGTGAACTGGTTCCAGGCAACATCTGCAATGATTCTTGCCAGATGATGGTTTTTCTGCATGTTTTTGATGTTCAGCCCCTCAAAACACGAGCATCCGGGAGGGAGGTCTGGTGAGCAAAATTGAGCCGCCGGTTGGCGATCCGTTCATGGATGCGTGCGACACGACAACCGTTCTGGCTTTCTTATGTTCTGGAGTTCCTTTCTCCGTTTTTGAAAGTCTCCTTTACGCCTTCGCAAGCGCTTTTTCGTCGGTGCGGAAAAACCGTGGGTTCTCGATCTTCTCTCCGTTCGATAACCTTGACCCTGATTGGACCGATGAACCTGTCCTTGCGGACGCGCAAGCAGCCCCAGAACAGGCCACCAGTTTTAACCGGCGGTAGTTGACCTCCTGATCAAAAACGCAGGCAGCTACAGAACTCCGGCATCCCGGCCACAGGCCCCCCTTCACCCTGAATACGCCTGGATAACCCCCCGATA
>LFRN01000109.1 GCA_001512375.1 Candidatus Methanoculleus thermohydrogenotrophicum
ATTCTCCGGAAAGAGGTCTTCGCAGACGGTGAGCATCACAGATTCCCCCGCGGAAGGGCGGGCCACCTCGAACCAGTAGTCATCAAGGCACCGGTTCTTTGCAACCCCTGTCCTCGCCCCTTTGAGTCGTCGGTCAGCGCAGATCCGTTGAGGGCGACCAGCGTCAACCGGACGGCATAACGGCATCCATCCCCGGAGCGGTGCCGGTTACGTACCATGCGGCGTGGAGAGCCCCGTCCGAGACCAGACAACTCTTCACCCCCGATATCAGACCTTCAGGGACCTCGTCGCCCCATACATCGTTGATACCGGTCAGCAGGGCGCGGTACATGCATACACGGCATGCACAGGCATCGAGCCCTTTCCCCTTCAGTTCTCCACGGTATTTTGCCACATCATCGATGCTGATCTCCACCGGGACGCCGTTATCCAGGATGACTATCGGGCCGAGATCCACCTCAAGGCGCCGATGCGGCGCCGGGCATGTGAGCAAGAGCGCCCTGGAAGAGCACCAGGGCGGCAATCAACAGAACGAACCCTTCTCTTCTCACCCCTCATCGAACCTCCCATTGAAGAGGCAGTAGATGACCACCAGCGTAAACGGCAGAAGAAGGATCGCCGGCGAGTAAGGCGGGGCAAACTCACCGACGAACCCGGAAAGCGAGTTGAAGAACTCTGGTGCCTCCTCACCGGCGGGGATGCTCGCACAGAGCCGGGCGAAGATATCGGTGCCGGCAATGATCCAGACCATGACCGCGCCGAGGACCACCTTCCCAAACTGCTCCATGTCCCCGGCGTTCCTCATACCACCGAGCATGAAGAGGCCGCCGAAGACCATGATGGTGCCTCCCCACACCCGGCGGAAGAAATCATCGCCGGCGATCTCAAGGATTCCGACAGAGAAACCAGGGCTCACCCCGGCCCAGACGAGAATATCAGC
>LFRN01000145.1:0-11168 GCA_001512375.1 Candidatus Methanoculleus thermohydrogenotrophicum
GGACGTATTAGCTGCCCTGGCGCAGCGCGAGGGGGACAGTCGGCTCTACCTGACCAGGCTGACAGCAGAGGAAGGGCATGGATGCCGCAAGTCCCCCCGGGCGGCGGTGAACAGGAGGTCCGATCACGCGCCTGGGAGGGGAGACTGTGGTGTTATCGCCTTAATCTGCAGGCATCGCCCCGCAGGAAATCCGAGCATTTTTCTGTAATAGGATACGATCAGTTATCTGTGAATTCCATGGAGATCCAGGTAATCGGTGTTAAGGGGCTTCCCCTGATCCGAAAAGGTGACGACCTTCCGGCCCTGATCTGCGATCGGGTCACGTTTGAAGATGGGGATATCCTCACCATCGCCTCATCTGTCTACTCAAAGGCAAAGGGTTTCACCCGCGACCTTGCCACCATCACGCCAGGCGCCGAAGCCATGCGGATTGCCGCAAAGACGAACGAGGACCCTCGCTTCGTGCAGGCGGTGCTGGACTCATCCACCGAGATCCTGCTTGAACACCCATTCATCCTCTCTGAGGTACCTTCCGGCCACATCGGCGTGCGCGCGGGTGTCGACCATAGCAACATCGAAGACGGCCAGATAATCCTCCTTCCGCCCGACCCCATGGGTGCCGCTGCCGAGATCCGGGACGCAATCCAGCGCATCACGAAGAAGGATGTCAGGGTTATCATCACCGATACCTGTGGGCGGTCGTTCCGGCGCGGCCAGACCGGTATTGCCATCGGATGGGCAGGGATGGCGGCGATCAACGACTACCGGGGCGACACCGACCTCTTTGGCCGTGTCCTTGAGATCACCGAAGAAGCAGTGGTCGATGAGATTGCAGCCTTCGCAAACTTCGTCATGGGCGAGAGTCATCAGGGTATTCCTGTCGTGGTCTTCCGTAACTGTCGGACCTGGAACGGGCATGATGCCATCTACTTCACGCCGGAGGAGGACATCATCAGGGCCGCCCTGAAGAGCAAAAAAGATTAGAAGATGACATTGAGAATATAGACTGCCACTCCGGTCACGATGGTTGCGATGATCACTGTTGTCGGGCTGATATGGATGGCCCGGTGATCTTCGCTGTCATAATAGTTGACCAGGCCGGCAGAGGATACCAGTCTTCCACCAGATTTTTTCGCCATGCAAAGATATTCTCCCTCCCTACATATAAACTGGACGTAAAGATGCAAGCCGTACCGTATGTCGTCACCGGCCGGGCACTCCTCGGAAAAGAACTCGAAGAGGAAGATGTCTGTGTCACCATCACCGATGGCATTATCAGATCGATAGAACCCTGCTCAGGAGCACCGGATCGCTGGATCATACCCGCCTTCTTCAACGCCCATACGCATCTCGGTGATACCGTCGCGATGGACCTTCCGGCGCGGGGCGACCTCGCTGAACTCGTCAAGCCCCCTGGAGGCCTGAAGCACAGGATCCTTGCGGCAACGCCACACGCGGAACTGGTCCGGGGGATGCGTTCGAGTATCACGACGATGATCGCGACCGGGACTGCCGGGTTTGCCGACTTCAGAGAGGGGGGACCCGCCGGTGTGGCGGCGCTCCGCGAGGCTGCAGCCGGGCTGGGTTGCTATCCTGTCATCCTCGGCCGGGAAGGCGGTGAGGAGGTGAGCGACGGAGCAGGCATCAGCAGCGTCCATGACGTGGCAGATGCCGAAGCGATAGTCAGGAAGGCACGAACCGCGGGCGGGCTCGTCGCCTTCCACGCCGGGGAGAAGAACCCTGATGACGTCGACGAAGCCCTTGCATTTGAGCCCGACCTGCTCGTCCACTGCACCCATGCAACAGATGCACAGCTCCGGCAGATCGTAGATCTGGATATTCCCATCGTCGTCTGCCCGAGATCAAACTGGATGCTGGGCGTCGCAGCATCACCGGCCCACCCGCCGATCGCGCGCATCCTTGAACTCGGGGGTCGGTTTTTCCTGGGAACCGATAACGTGATGTTCGTTCAGCCGGATATGCTCCAGGAGATGGCTTTTACTGCGACAGTCTACCGCGCGCCACCCGTCGAGATCCTGCGTGCCGCGATCGCGGGCGCGGAGTTGGCGGGAAGAAGCGGATTCCTTGAGTTAGGGCAGGAAGCCTCGATTCTCGTGATAGATCCGACGAAACAAAATCTTTCTTTCAGCAGGGATCTCAGGGCGACCATCGTAAAACGGCTGGATTCTTCTTCCATCGAACAAAATGTTTTAAAGGTACGATAGAGACTAAATAAGAAGTATCTGTTCTGCGTGGTGTGTATGTTCCGTAAGATACTTGTTGCCATAGACGGTTCCGAACCGGCCAATCGTGCTCTGGAGGCAGCCATCGAAATGGCTGGTACGTGGAACGCTGAAATTCATGCCATTTACGTGGTCGAGTCCGGGCTTTTTTCGTCCCTTCCCGTGGACAACACACTCGAGATCATCTACAGTGTTCTGCAGAAGGAAGGCGAAGAGATTCTTGAATCGGCTCGAACGAAAGTGGAGGCAGCGGGCGTTCCGTTTACTGCGCATCTTCGGCAGGGACACGCGGGATCCCGGATCGTCTCCCTCGCCAAAGAACTGGGATCTGACCTTATTATTCTCGGATCCTACGGTAAGAGCGGTGTCGACCGCCTCCTCCTTGGCAGTGTTACCGACTATGTCGTACGAAATAGCCCAATTACAACGATGGTGGTGAGATCATAAACCCTCAACAGATGCTCGTCCGTGACTATATGGTGACCGACGTGGTCTGTGTCGAGATCCCAGGAAACAGAGACGACGTCCTGCGCATCCTGAAACGTACGGGCATAAGCGGCGTGCCGGTCCTAAAAGACGGCAAACTCGTTGGCATCATCACCCGGAAGGACCTCCTCCGAAAAGCGGATGAGGTCCAGCTCGGGCTCCTGATGACGCCTGATCCTGTCGTCATCAGGCCGGACGCCCCCATATCCGAAGCAGCTCAGTTGATGATACGGCATAACATCAGGAGACTCCCGGTCGTGGAGAACGAATCCCTGATCGGGATCATCAGCGTGGCCGACCTCGTCGCTGCCATAGCCCAGATGCGCCTGGATGAGCCTATCAAGGACAACTACATCAGCAAGACCTACGCCCTCTGGGAGGAGACGCCCCTCTCACTGGTCGGGAGAGTCCTTGAGATCTCGGGCTATGATGCCATCCCCATCCTGACAGAGGATGGGACGCTTACCGGCATCATATCTGAGCGGGACCTCATCAGGCATACCCGCATCGAGGACGGGATCGAGGTCAGCGACTTCTCGAATGGCACCGACGATGACGAGTGGAGCTGGGAGAGCATCCGGGATATGCACACCATCAGTTACGGGATCTCAAGGATCCAGCTCCTCCCGATCCCGGTCAAGAATGCGATGGTCAAAAACGTCCTCGCAGTTCCCCTCAACGCCGAGGTCAGTGAGTGTGCGCTGAAGATGAAGCGTGCCCAGGTTGACCAGCTCCCGGTCGTCAACGGCAACAGACGACTCGTCGCTATGCTCTTTGACCGCGAGTTGATCAAAGTCCTGCTGCCGGAGCGGCAGGGCTCACGAAAGGATTAAGAGGCAACGTTCATATACCATACAGGCATCTATCGTATCGTGCTGAAAACCAGCATGACAACAAAATTTATGTTTTATGATACCGTTGTATATGCTTAACCGCTTTTTAGCGAGTTTAGGCGTCTTAATGGTTTTAGGGGTGTTCCTATGCTTGACATTTCAGAGCAGATTATGAAAGGCACAACAACAGTCGGACTGATCTTCAAAGACGGCGTCGTTCTCGCCACAGAGATGCGGGCGACGATGGGCAACCTCATCGCGAGCAAGCGTGCCAAGAAGATCTACAAAATTACTCCACGGATCGCCATGACCACTGCCGGCGGCGTCGGTGACGCGCAGCAGCTGGTCCGGATAATGCAGGTCGAGTGCAGCCTCTACGAGATGCGCCGCGGAAAGACGATGTCTGTCGGCGCAGCATCGACCCTGCTCTCGAACTACTTGAACCAGAACCGCTACTATCCCTACTACGTCCAGCTCCTGATGGGCGGGTTCGACGATGACGGACCGAGTGTCTATTCTGTCGATGCCCTTGGCGGCGCAACCAGGGAAGAGGAGATCGTCGCCACCGGATCGGGTTCTCCGTTCGCCTACGGTGTGCTTGAGGACCAGTACCGCCCGGACATGGGCGAAGACGAGGCAAAAGACCTTGTTATTCGCGCGGTTCGATCAGCGATGCGACGTGATGCTGGATCAGGAGAGGATATCATGTTGGTCGTGATAACGAGGGATAAATACGAAGAGTCTATAGTGAGCGGGTTGCAGGCACCGTCTGCGACCCGCCAGACAACCTGACATTTTTTAGGACGATATTAATGGTGATTGAGGGAAAACTTCAGGAACTAAAAGAGCAGATCAATAAGATTGTCCCGAGCGGGATTACGATCTCGGATGTCGAGTTCGAAGGACCAGAACTGGTCATCTATACTGATGATCCAAAGCAGTTCGCCGATCAGGCGGATCTGATAAAAATATTGGCGCGTGACCTGCGCAAGCGCATCGTCGTACGCCCAAATGTCCTCGAGGATCCGGAACGGGCGGCCCAGGAGATCAGGACTGTTGTGCCTGAGAGTGCAGGAATCTCCGACCTCTTCTTCGACCCGGAGACAGGGGAGGTCCTGATCGAGGCAGAGAAACCCGGCGTGGTCATCGGTAAGAACGGTGTAACGCTCCGCGAGATCACAAAACAGATCGGCTGGACACCAAAGGTGGTCCGGACTCCGCCTATCGAGAGTTCGACGGTGAAACAGGTCCGGGCATTCCTGCGATCGGTAAAGGATGAGCGGAAAGCGTTTCTGCGAAAGATCGGTCACCGTATCCACCGGGAGATCACGAGCAAAGACCAGTGGTTGCGAGTCACAACGCTCGGGTGCTGCCGGGAGGTCGGCAGGGCGGCGTTCCTGATCTCAACGCCAGAGAGCAAGATCCTGGTGGACTGCGGCGAGAAGCCGGGCAGCACTATGAACGGGACACCCTACCTCTACGTGCCCGAGATCTACCCGCTTGACACCCTTGATGCGGTGGTGCTCACCCATGCTCACCTTGATCACTGTGCTCTCGTCCCCCTTCTCTTTAAGTACGGCTACGAGGGGCCGGTCTACTCGACCCCACCGACGAGGGACCTCTCGGTGATGCTCCAGCTCGACTACCTGGACGTCGTCAGGAAGGAGACCGATAAGACCCCCTACACCTCAAACGAGGTGAGGGATTACATGAAGCACTCCATCACCCTCAATTACGGAAGTGTGACCGATATTGCCCCCGACATGAAGCTCACCTTCCATAACGCGGGACACATTCTCGGGTCGGCGATAGCGCATTTCCATGTCGGGGAAGGGCTCTACAACATCGCATTCACCGGGGATTTCAACTACCAGAAGACGAGACTCTTCTCCCCGGCAGTATCGTCTTTCCCGCGCCTGGAGGCGCTCTTCATGGAGAGCACCTATGGCGGGTCGAATGATGTCCAGCCACAGCGGAGAGATGCGGAGGAGAAACTGTATGAGACGGTCTCGACGACGATCAAGCGGGGGGGCAAGGTGATCATCCCTGCATTCGCCGTCGGGCGGTCGCAGGAGGTCATGCTGGCCCTCGAGGAGGGTATCAGGAAGGAGAAGATACCGGCGGTGAAGATCTACCTTGACGGGATGATCCGGGAGGCAACCGCTATCCACACGACTTACCCGGAGTATCTGAACAGCGACCTGCGAAACCAGATCTTCCGCGACGGTCTCAATCCCTTCCTTGCTGACGCCTTTGTCCAGGTGGATTCCCCGGACCTCCGCGAGCAGGTGGTCTCTGGTGAGCCATGTGTCATCATAACCACGAGCGGGATGCTCAACGGCGGGCCGGTGATGGAGTACCTCAAGGCCCTCGGTCCTGATGAGCGCAATACGCTCGTTTTCGTCGGATACCAGGCAGATGGAACGCTTGGCCGGCGTATCCAGAAAGGGTGGCGCGAGATCCCGCTCGGGTGGCGCGAAACGATCGTCATCAACTTCGATATCGCGACCATCGATGGGTTCTCTGGTCACTCAGACCGGAAGCAGCTGATGAATTATGTTGCCCATCTCCAGCCGCGCCCGGAGAAGATCTTCACCGTTCACGGTGATGAGAACAAGACCATCGACCTTGCAAGTTCTATCTACAAGCGCTATCGTATCGAGACTCATGCTCCCATGAACCTCGAGACCTATCGCATGATCTAGGTAGGGACATCGCGGAGCCTGCCCGGTTCTATCCGGGGTATTCGTGGTGACGGCGCTTCCGAACGCCGTCGTCCTGGTATTTCCTGATTTCGCTGAATAGGCGGTGATGCAGGGGGCGCCCTGCGCCGCCTGTTTTATGGCGCGTCCGTCATGGTGCTGCCGACCGGGATCGCAGCCGTGTGCCGTTCATCCATGCTGGATTTCTCCTCTCCCTCGCAAGCGGGGTCCGCTACTTTCGACCTCGTCCCTGGCCTGCGTATAAATACCTCTGGTGGCTGCGCCTCCTCCCCGGTTAGAGCCCGGTGGCCTCCGCGTAGGATCCTCCTTGCTTGCCGGGGTGGCGGCTGGATGGTATTTATCATCAGCGGGTGCCGGTGTGGGTATTTGCTGATGACCCGGAGTGCATATTACCGGTCCTGACCATAGGATCATTCCATGAAGCTGTTGATCAACGGAGAATGGCGCGATTCGGTCTCAGGAGAGGCGTTTGCAGTGTATAACCCCGCTACGGGGGATGTGGTCGGGGAGGCGCCTCTCGGCGGCGAGGATGACGTCCGAAGCGCCGTAGAGGCGGCAGGAGAGGCGCTCACGGACTGGTCCGCCAAAAACCCACGAGACCGGGCGAAGATCCTCTTCTTCGCCGCAGAAGAGGTGCGACGCAGGAATAGGGAACTCGGGTCGCTCCTGACCACCGAGCAGGGAAAACCCATCCGGGAAGCAGTTGACGAGATCAACGGGTTTGCAAACATCCTTGAGTACTACTATGCCCTCTCCGCAGGGGAGCGGGGGGAGTTTCTGGACCTTCGTGGCTATGGCCACACCATCGTCCACAGGCGCCCGCTCGGTATCTGCGGTGCGATCGTCCCCTGGAACATGCCGGCGATCATCATGGGCTGGAAGATCGGGCCGGCCCTGGTGGCCGGGAACACCATGGTCTTAAAACCTGCCCGGACCGCCCCGCTGACCTGTGGGAAACTTGCGGAGATCCTCGAAGAGGCCGGTCTCCCACCGGGTGTCCTGAACGTCGTCACCGGACCGGGGGAGACGGTCGGCCGCGAGATTGCGCGGAACCCGGCGATCAGGAAGGTCTCATTCACCGGTGAAGGCGAGACCGGCCGGCAGGTCGCGCTGGACGCCGCCCCCGCACTGAAGCAGGTCACGCTGGAACTCGGGGGAAGCGACCCCATGATCGTCTGTGACGATGCCGATATCCAGATGGCGGTCGAGGGGGTCATCAGGGGACGGTTCTACAACTGCGGCCAGACCTGTACAGCGGTGAAGCGGCTCTACGTTTACGAATCGATTGCGGACGAGTTTATCAGGCGCCTCACAGCCAGGGTTGAGGCAATCGTGGTCGGGAACGGCATGGAGCGCGGCGTCAGCATGGGCCCGCTGAACAACCGGCCTGGTCTTGAGCGGCTGGTGCGCCAGGTGAATGCCGCCCGGGAGCGCGATGAAGGGAAGGTCATCGCGGGCGGGAAGGCCCCTGAAGGGAAAAAATACGAGCGTGGGTTTTTCTTCCTGCCGACACTCATTACCGGGGTTGCGCATGACTCAGTCCTCTTCTCGGAGGAAGTCTTTGGTCCGGTGCTGCCCATCGCCACCGTCACGGGTCTCGATGAAGCGCTCGAACTGGCGAATGATAGTCGCTATGGTCTCGGGGCGTCGGTATGGACCCGGAGCGCGGATGTTATCGCCCGGGCGACCGGGGAACTCGAGGCAGGGATCGTCTGGGTAAACCAGCATCTGCGCACTCCGCCTGAGGTGCCGTTTGGGGGGACGAAAGAGAGCGGTATCGGCAGGGAGAATGGTAGCCGGGCACTTGACGAGTACACAGAGGAGAAGGCTGTGCTCATACAACTGTAGTGTAGTGCGTGAACTACCCCGCGCCTGTTTGGCCGGGGTCGTCCCGCCCACCTCTTCGTCTCACCGACATAGCAGTGGACCAGGAGATGGTGGAGCTTCCCTGTTTTACTATGACACCTCGCTTTGGTTGCAACACATTTATGTCGATGAAGAGAGATCGATATCATGGCGAGAGAGATAGTATTCTCCTCGCGAGAGGTCCCCCGCAACTACAGAGCCGCAAACTCGTACTCAAGGTATCCTTCTATTGACCGGTTCTTCACGTTCAGGCCGGGAATCAGCTCTGCAGCACCCACCTCCAAAGAAGCCATTGCGGGGAGACAGACGAAATCAGCACCCATGAATCGGTAGACAGACCACCGGGGCCAACAGGTCACGGATACTGCAACAGATACCCCTGATAAAACAGACCTCCGGATAAACAGGGAACAATTGGTATATGCCCCGGATCAGGTACCCGGCAGGTGGCGCCTCCTCTCATCAGGGCTGGCGGACTGCCGGGCACCCCGGAGTTCACCTTTATTCTCGACCCTGCGCACCACGGGGCTGAAACGCTTTCAGACAGATCTCAAGTGCTTTTCCTGGATGAGCCCGGCCAGGGTTGCGCCTGCACCTGACAGGAGACGCCCTCACCAGACCGCCGTATGGAGGTCTTCGTCCCGCCGGAACCCCCGGAACGACCTGGACCCCTGTACTGCGTCGATGACCCGGGCGACTGTCGTTTTCATGAAGGCCCCAATGGGTATGCGCATCCGGGCCTCAAGGCAACCGTAGAGGAAGTCCCGCAGTGCCGTCTCCGCCCGCAGTTCGGGGATGAGGCGGCGCTGGAGGAGGCCGACGTAGGTCTCAGCGAGCGGCGCCCCGGAGATAAGATAGCGGTTGATGGCGTGGGCGGCAAGTTCTGCGGTCCGGTGGGCGTAGAAGATACCTTCGCCGAGGATAGGGCTTGCAAACCCCCCGGCGTCACCGACGAGGAGCGCTCCTCCATGGACCGGGCAGGAGATGTAGTTGCCAAACGACAATGGAAAGCCCATCGGTCTCTGGTCCGCGAACGCGGAGAGGCCAATGGCGTTCAGGAACTCCCTGAAGCGTTCACGGAGGTTCTTCCCATTCTTCCGGAGCAGCCCACCGATACCAACGATGATCGCGTCCCTGTTCGGGAAGACCCACCCGTAGCCCCACCTGCAGGCGGCAAAGAAGAGATGCGGTGTCGCAAGGTCCCCCTCCAGACGGACCGGCCCTTCCCCGCCAGCCGTCGCCCGCAACTCCTCCCGGGGGATCACCAGTTCCAGCGCAAACCCGAGGTTTTTCTGCCACCGCTCATGGTCGACGACGCTCTCCGGGAAGGAGCGCCTGACCCGGCTGTGGATCCCGTCGGCCCCAATGAGGACCGGGGCGGAGTAGCGGTCCCCTTCCGATGTCGTGACAGTGTGGCCGGCGTGGTCGACAGCAGTCACCTCCACGCCTTCGTGGACCTCGGCCCCGGCCTCCACTGCCCTCCGGGCGAGATACGCATCGTAACGCTCCCTCCGGGTGAAGTAGAACGGTTCAGTGAGGTCTCCGGCGAGGGCACGGTCACTCCCGATGTAGAGCGCATACGCTGTCCCGGTGAAGTCGATCAGCCCCTCGTGCCTGAGGGCCGGGACCGGTGCGCGGAAGACCCGGTCGAGGAACCTGACCGACTTCTGGCTGAGGCAACCCGCGCAGACCTTATCCCGGGGATATATCTGTTTCTCAAGGAGAGCCACCCGGTGCCCGAACCCCGCGAGCAGGTAGGCGGCGGTGCTCCCGGCAGGCCCACCCCCGACAACGACAACATCATAATCAGGTCGATTCACCATCTTCTTTCCCTCGATGACAGGATCCAGCGCATACCATTTTCTTTTCCGCGGGAAAGAAGCTGCCGGGCCCTGCTGGTCCCGGTGCCCCCGCAAAAAACCCGGGAGAATGGTATGCGTCAAAACAGGGTATATTTATCCAAAAAATTATCTTGCGGGGTTCGCGGCGGCATGAGCGGGAAGCCCCGTCTAGCAGGTGCGGGGTAGTTAACTACAGAGTCCGCCTGTCCCGAATCAACCCTGCGAGGAGGCCGCCTCACAACCGGCAAGCGGCCTGTACCAGACGTTCATGTCCTCAAGAGAACCGCAGATGTTGACGCTATCGGCAAGCGTCCCTGCATAGGTGTAGCCGGCCCGTGCGAAGGTGATGTTGGCCGGGTATGAGCGGGCCCGGGCTATGGAAAACGCTGTCTTTACCCCGAGTGAGCGCATCTCCTCTTCCATCAGCCGCAAGAGATACGCCGCAAACCCGTGCCCCCGGTAATCAGGCAATGTCGCAAAACCGGTCATCTCCGCAAACCTGGCGCTGGAATTTATTTCTGCCGAGGCAACCGCGGCGATACGGCCACCTGGTCCGCGGATGCAGAAACACCGCAGGTTGCTCTGCATCTTCTGCGCGAGGTAGGTCGGGTCGTGGATGGGGACCGGGTAGGTCTCGAAGATATCCTGGTAGATCGACGCAAGCGCCGGAGCATCCTCACATCTGGCAGGGACAGCAGTAAAGCCGGGTTCGATCACCAGGTTTGCCGCACCCTGCCGGGCTTTCGCCCGCGCAACCGCGAGGACGTCATTGATCCCATCTATGTCGCCCCCGGAGGCGTCGAGGTATTTTGCCATATAGTAGCCGTCTATCTTCCCGCGGAATAACCCGGGGATGCACGCTTCGGGAGTGTAGCCGCATGCTACGAAGTGGTCGCGGGCCGGGGCCGGAACCCTCGCGAATATCCGGGAGTAGCCTCGATCTTCTGCGAGCGCGAGGAGCTGGTCGGTGATACGGGGGAGATCTGCCGGGTCCAGTTGATAGAGGAAGATACGGTCATTGTACGGGCCATGGTGAATCAGGCTTCGTCCGAGCTTCGCAACGGTGTCGGCATGGGCGCCTTTACGCGGGCGATGTGATCTCCGGCCGGGCAGCCGCCCAGGAGGAGGGGTTTTCTTTGCCGCACGCCGCGTTGAGGCGGCTTCGGCATCGGTACG